>JANPKL010000141.1:0-7825 GCA_031425975.1 Sphingomonas sp. | reverse complement strand
TTGGCGGCGTCGATCACCATGATCGCGCAATCGACGGCGGTCAGGGTCCGATACGTGTCTTCGGAAAAGTCCTGGTGCCCGGGTGTGTCCAGCAGATTGAACAGGATGTTCGCGCGCTGGAACGTCATGACCGAGCTGGTGACGGAGATGCCGCGCTGCTGCTCGATCTTCATCCAGTCGGACCGCGCCCGGCGGCGATCACCGCGCGCCTTCACTTCTCCCGCTTCGTGGACCGCCCCGGCGGCCTGCAGCAGGCTCTCGGTCAGCGTGGTCTTGCCGGCGTCCGGATGCGAGATGATGGCAAACGTCCGCCGCTCCAGATCGCTGAAGGGCGTGGGATCCGACGGGGACGGGGCGGTGCTCAGGCGAAGGGCTTCGCTGAGCGATGATCTTTCGAGGTTCGACATGGGCTCCTGCCCGGCGGATGTTTCGCCGATTCTTCGGCGCTCGCTTAGGGCAATGCTGCTCTTACGCGAAGTGTAAGCGTGGAGCAGTGTTCCACAGGCAGATCGCGGTGACCGAAATGCTCCCGAGTCTGTCATTCGTGATTCTTTATCTCTTCCCGAAAGCAGTCGCCGGTCCATCTTGCTCCGCATCAGAGACTGACCAAGAAGCCGACCTCGTTATCAGCGGGACAGCCCGCGAGCTTGCGCAGACGATGTCTGTAGGCAGGGTGAAGCAACTGCCGAGTCCGCCGTCAGAGCGTTCTATAGATTCCATTCGCGTATTTAAGTGCTTGTTCGACACTTTCACACCATGTCGCCACGCCAGATTCGTCAGCGAGCAAGTCCTGGCGGATTTCGATCTCGGCATAGGGCAGGCGGCGTTGGTAGGCGTGGAAGGGGATGGTGTAGTCGATAGTGTCCATCGAATAAGGCTGATTGTCCCCCACGATCAGCGCCGGGTCCTTGGCAAAGGCGGCGAGCATGGCGCGCGCGAAGCGGCTGTCCCCGCCGTCGTGGAGGATCCCAACCTGCCAGGGTCGATCGATCCCGCGCATCGAGGGAGTGAAGCTGTGCAGCGCGATCAGCAGGGTCTCCTGACCCGCGGCGATGCGGCGTTCGATGTCGCTGGCGATCGCCGCCTGATAGGGCGCGTGGATGGCGCCCGCCCGAGCCGCAGCCCCCGCCTCATCGAGCGCGGCATTGGCGGGAATCGCGGTTCCGTCGCTCACCGCCGGGATCGAATCGGGCGCGCCGGGGCGGCGGTTGCAGTCGATCACCAGCCGCGAATAGGGCTGGTGGATGAAGGTCGCGTCGAGCCGCTCGGTGAGCGCGGTGCCGAGCGCGGCAATGCCGATGTCCCACGCGATGTGGCGCGTCCGCTCAACCTCATCGAGGCCGAGCTCGGCCATCCCGCGCGGAATTCGGTTTCCGGCATGATCTCCGAGGAGCAGGAACGGCGAGGGCGCCGCGGGGTTCAGCACAATGACGGGTGGCGGCTCATCGGCAGCCAAGATAGGAGCATCCGGTGACGCTGCCACGGTGGGCCGATTTTGCATGACGATCCTGACTATCTCTCATGTGACGCGCTACTCTTACCGGCAGCCCGTGGCGTTTGGGGAGCACCGCATATTCGTCCGCCCGCGCGAAAGCTATGACCAGCATCTGATCGAGGCGCGGCTGGAAATCACTCCCGAGCCCGCCGACCTGCGCTGGACCCAGGACGTGTTCGGCAATTCGCTCGCGCTCGCCACCTTCGACCGCCGGGCCAGGGAATTGCGGATCGATAGCACGATCCGCATGGAGCATAAGCCGCTGCTGACCGACGAGGTCGAGATCGAGCCCTACGCCCGGCGCTATCCGTTCGGCTATGCGCCCGAGGACATGCCCGACTTGTTGCGCTCGATGGAGCGCCAGCATCACGACCCCGAGCGGATCCTCGACCATTGGGCGCGGCGCTTCGTCAAGAAAGACAGAGAAACCGAGACGCTGGCGATGCTGACCGCCATGACCAAGGCGATCCGGCGCGATTTCACCTATCTGCCGCGCGCCGAAAAGGGCACCCAGACCCCAATCGAGACTCTCCAGAAGCGCCAGGGAACTTGCCGCGACTTCGCCGTACTGATGATCGAGGCCTGCCGCGCGCTGGGACTCGCCGCGCGCTTCATCTCGGGCTATCTGTATAATCCCAAAGGAACTTCGGGTCGTATCGGGGGTGGCAGCACACATGCTTGGGTGCGGATTTTCTTGCCGGGATCGGGCTGGGTCGAATTCGATCCGACCAATGGCATCGTCGGCAACGCGGGGTTGATCCGCGTCGCCGTCGCGCGCGATCCGGCCCAGGCGATCCCGATCTCGGGAACCTGGAGCGGCTTTCCTGCCAGCGACTTGGGGATGACGGTCACCGTCGATGTCACGCTGGAAGATCCCGCCCAGCACAAGGTTTCGGCGCCTCGCGCCACGGCACTGAGGAAGTGAGACGAATGTTGATCCGCGCCGGCTACGATATCCGCTTCACCACTCGGCAGCCGACGCCGATGATGGCCCTGCTCGGGGTCCACTCGTCGCGCAAACACGACCTGCGCACGCAGCCGAAGCTGGTCAGCGACCCGGCGATCCCGATGCATGACTATACCGACGGCTTTGGCAATGTCGCGACGCGCTTTGTCCTGCCCGAGGGCGAGACCTTGTTGTCCAACACCTTCGTCATCGAGGACGATGGCGAACCCGACCGCGTGTCCGCCGATGCGATCCAGCACGCCGTCGAGGATTTGCCCGACGAGGTTCTCGTGTTTCTTCTGGGCAGCCGATATTGCGAGACCGACCGCCTGTCCGATACCGCATGGGGACTGTTCGGGCATGTCGCGCCGGGCTGGACGCGGCTCCAGGCGATCCTGGATTTCACACATCAGCAGATCGAATTCGGATACCAGCACGCGCGCCCGACGAAGACTGCGTGGGATGCGCATCAGGAGCGAAAAGGCGTGTGCCGCGACTATGCCCACCTAGCCATCACGCTGTGCCGCTGTATGAACATCCCGGCGCGTTATTGCACCGGCTTCCTGGGTGAGATCGGGGTGCCCAAGGCCGATGCCCCAATGGACTTTTCGGCGTGGTTCGATGCCTATCTCGGCGGACAATGGCACACCGTCGATGCGCGCCACAACAAGCCGCGGATCGGCCGCATCCTGATGGCCCGCGGCCGCGACGCCACCGACTGCGCGCTGACCACCGCCTTCGGGTCGGCAATCCTGACCGGGTTCGACGTCCATACCGACGTGGTCGATTCCATTGACTAATCCGCTGCTCCAGGCGTGGGGCGGGCCCGCGGGGTCGCCCGATTTCGGCGCGATCCGTCCCGATCAATTTCTGCCCGCGATCGAGCAGGGCATCGCGCTGAGCCGCGCCGAGATCGCTGCAATTACCGCCAATTCCGCGACGCCCGATTTCGCCAACACTATCGCCGCGCTCGAACGCTCGGGGGCAGCCCTGGCGCGGGTGCGGCGGATCTTCTGGATGCTGTCCTCTGCTCAGGCCGACGACGCCATCCAAGCGCTCGAGGCAGAGATGTCGGCCAGGCTCACCGCATGGGGGACCGAGGTCAGCCAGGACGCCGCCTTGTTCGCGCGCATCGCTGCGGTGTGGCAGACGCGCGAGCGCCTAGATCCCGAACAGGCGCGGCTGGTCGATAACAGCTACAAGGGCTTCGTCGCAGGCGGCGCCGCGCTTGACCCGCGGGCCAAGCGCCGGCTGGCCGAAATCAGCGAGCGGCTCGGGGCGCTCGGCGTGATCTTCGGGCAGAACGTCCTTGCCGCCACCAACGCCACCCAGGTCATTGTCGCCGAGGCTGACGCCGCCGGCATTCCCGCCGACCTGCGATCCGTCGCCGCCAGCGCCGCGAAGGCGAAAGGGCTGTCAGGCCAATTGTTGTTCGGCATGGACCGCGGCACATATGAGGGACTGCTGACGTTCGCCGACACCCGCGCTGTGCGCGAACGCGTGTGGCGCGCCTTCACCGGACGCTGCCAGTCGGGCCCAACCGACAATTTCCCGATCATCGCCGAAATCGTTGGGCTGCGGCATGAGAAAGCGCGCATGCTCGGCTATGCCGCCTACGCCGATTATGCGCTCGAGGACGCGATGGCCAAGACTCCTGCCGCCGCTGCCGGCCTCATGGACCGCGTGTGGCGGCCCGGTCTCGTTCAGGCCGAGCGCGAAGCCGCCTCGCTTCAAGCGATCGTCGACCGAGACGGCGGCGGCTTCAGCTTGGCGGCGTGGGACTGGCGCTATTTCTCCGACCGTGTCCGGCGAGAGCGCTTCGCCTACGACGCTGGGGCGATCCGCGCACATCTTTCGCTCGAAAAGGTCCGCGCGGCGGCCTTTGCAGCCGCCGGGCGGCTTTACGGGCTGCGCTTCACCTTGCGCGACGACGTTCCCGTCTATCATCCGGACGTCATCGCCTGGTCGGTCGACAATGACGACGGTACCCCAGTAGGGCTGCTGTTCACCGATTATCTCGCGCGCCCCGAAAAGCATGGCGGGGCATGGATGGGCAGCTTGCGCGTTCAGGAGAAGATCGACGCCCCGGTGCGCCCGATCGTCTACACCGTCGCCAACTTCACTCGCGCCGAACCCGAAGGTGCCGCCCTGCTGTCGCTCGACGAGGCGCGCACGCTGTTCCACGAATTCGGCCACGCGCTCCATGCCTTGCTCTCCGACGTTACCTATCCGAGCCTCGCAGGGACCGCGGTGGCGCGTGACTTCGTCGAATTCCCGAGCAAACTGATGGAGCATTGGGTTGCATCGCCCGAGGCATTGCGCGGCTTCGGCGTTCCCGCCGAACTCGCCGATGCCGTCGCCCGCGCGGAGACCTTCGGCCAGGGTTTCGCCACGGTCGAATTCCTCGCCTCGGCGATGGTCGACCTCGCGCTGCACCAGGCCGAGCCGGCGCCGACCAACATCGCCACTTTCGAGCGCGATACCCTTGCCGCGCTCGCCATGCCCGACGCGATCGGGATGCGCCATCGACTGGCCACTTTCACCCACGTCTTCGATGGCGGCTATGCCAGCGCTTACTACAGCTATCTGTGGGCCGAGGTACTCGACGCCGACGTTTTCGAAGCGTTTACCGCTGCAGGCGACCTGTTCGACCGCGAGCTTGCCGACCGCTTCCGCCGCGAGGTCCTTGCGCAGGGCGACGCCCGTGACCCCATGCAATCGTTCCTCGCTTTCCGCGGCCGCGAGCCCGACGAAGCGGCGCTGTTGCGCTCGCGCTGTCTCGCCTGACGATGGCGGTGCGCAAGGCGTTCGACGAACTGTGGGGGCAGGGCGCCGGGACCACGGCGCGCCGGGGGTTCGAGCAACTGGGCGACTGGCTCAAGGACACTCCGGTGGTCGAGCTCGCGCGACGCCAGGCGACCGCCGAGGCCGCCTTCCGCAGCCTTGGGATCACCTTCAGCGTCTATGGTGACGAGCAGGCGGGCGAGCGCATTATCCCATTCGACATTATCCCCCGGCTGTTCACCGCCGCCGAGTGGGACAAGCTATCGCTGGGGCTCGAGCAGCGGGTGCGAGCGATCAATGCCTTCGTCGCCGACGTCTATGGCCCGCGCCATATCCTCAACGACAAGGTCGTCCCCGAGGACGTCATCCTCGGCAATCCGCAATTCTGCATCCCTGCGGTCGGCGCTGCCCCGCCCCACGGCATCTACACCCACATCTGCGGGATCGACCTCGTCCGCACCGGGCCCGCTGATTTCTTCGTGCTCGAGGACAATGCGCGCACGCCTTCGGGGGTGTCGTACATGCTCGAGAATCGCGAGGCGATGCTGCGGCTGTGCCCCGAACTGTTCGCGCAGCTTGCAGTCCAGCCGATCGACACTTACCCCGACCTGCTGCGCGACACACTCTACTCGGTCGCGCCGCGCGGGTCGCACGCCCCGGTGTGCGTCCTCCTCACCCCCGGCCATTACAATAGCGCGTTCTACGAACACAGCTTTCTTGCCGACAGCATGGGGATCGAGCTGGTCGAGGGCCGTGATCTCGAGGTCGCCGACGACATCGTGTACATGCGCACGATCGAGGGGCGGGTCCGGGTCGACGTTGTCTATCGCCGGATCGACGACGCATTTCTCGATCCCCTGGTGTTTAATCCCGACAGTGGCCTTGGCGTCCCCGGGCTGATGGCGGCCTATCGCGCGGGCAACGTGACGATCGTCAACGCCCCCGGCACGGGGATAGCCGACGACAAGGCGGTCTACAGCTTCATGCCTGAAATTGTCCGCTATTACATGGGCGAGGAGGCGCTGCTGCCCAACGTCGAGACCTTCCGCTGCCGCGAGCCCGGAGCGCTTCGCTACACCCTCGACCATCTCGAGCAGCTGGTCGTCAAGCTGGTCGACGGCTCCGGCGGCTACGGCATGCTGGTCGGCCCAACCGCATCCAAGCAGGAAATTGCCAACTTTCGCGCCGCCCTGATCGCGGAGCCCCAGCGCTATATCGCGCAGCCGACGCTGGCGCTGTCGACTGTCCCGACGCTGACCGACGCCGGGGTCGCCCCGCGCCATGTCGACTTCCGCCCGTTCGTGCTGAGCGGCGCCGAGCGCGTCACCATCGTCCCCGGCGGCCTCACCCGGGTCGCCCTCGAGGAGGGTTCGCTGGTCGTCAACTCCAGCCAGGGTGGGGGCACCAAAGACAGCCTGATCATCGCGGCGCCGAGTGACACGGCTGTAAAGGAGGAGCAGCATGCTCTCCCGTACGGCCGCTAACCTCTACTGGATCGGCCGCTACATGGAGCGCGCCGAATTCACCACCCGGCTGATCGAAGCGACGCTGCGATTGTCGTCTTTGTCATACGGCGCCGATGCCGCCAGCGCAGCGTGGGAAAGCGCGCTTGCGGTGGTCGGCCGCGGACCCGCCCCTGGGGACACAGCCGCCCCCGGCGCCACCGCCTTCAACGTCTGCCGCACCCTTGCACTCGACATCGAAAACCCCAATTCGGTCCGCTCCAGCTTGGCGAAAGCCCGCGACAATGCCCGCTCGGCTCGCAACGCGCTGACTGCCGAGGTGTGGCAGGCGATCAACCGCGCCTGGCTCGACGTCCGTGACCGCACCAGTCCGGGCGGGATCCAGAACACCCTCGCGCTGGTCGATTCGCTCAAGGCCAACAGCCGCGGCTTCGAAGGCGCGCTGGTGCGGATGCTGCGCCATGAGAGCTTCTGGTTCATGCGCCTCGGGTCGGCGGTCGAGCGCGGCGACAACAGTGCGCGTCTGCTCGACGTTAAATATTACCTTCTACTCCCCAAAGGGCAGAAGGTTGGCGGCGCGCTCGACCGGGACCAATGGACCGCAATTCTCCAGACGGTATCGGCGCGCAACGCCTACCGCTTGTTCTACCACGACACGCTCAAGCCGTGGCTGGTCGCGGACATGTTGCTGTTCCGCAGCGAACTGCCGCGCTCGATCGCCGGGGCCTCGGCCGAAGTGGTCGACCTGCTCGCCGAGATCGGCGGCCGCACCGGGCGCCAAGGCGAGGCCGACCGCCTCGCCCGGCTGCGCCACTCGCGGCTCACCGAGACCAATATCGACGAGGTTTTCCGCAGCGGCCTGCACGAGTTCCTCAAGGCCTACATCGCCGAGAATGCGCAGATCGATGCAGCCATCTCGCATCAATTCCGGTTTCCCTGATGCGCCTGACGATCAGCCATCGCACGCGCTACCGCTTTACCCGCCCGTTGACCGACGCGGTGCAGATGCTGCGGCTGACGCCGCTCAGCTGCCTCAATCAGACCGTGGTCGACTGGCGCATCGATGTCGATTGCGACGCCCGCCTGCGCGAGGCCCGCGATGGTTATGGCAATTGCCTCCACGCACTCTACGTCGAT
>JANPKL010000140.1:0-13020 GCA_031425975.1 Sphingomonas sp. | reverse complement strand
ACCGGCGTCCGGCCACGCGCATAATCGTCGGCAAAGCGGTCGATCACCTGGGCCCGGAAGCGGCTTTCGTAATCGAGCACGTAATGGGCGATGCCCAGGGTGTCGCACACCGCCGCGGCATCGGCGATGTCCTGGCCTGCGCAACAGGCACCCGAGCGCTTCGCCGCCTCGCCCTGGTCGTAGAGCTGGAGCGTCACTCCGATCACCTCGGCCCCGCTGCGCGCGGCGAGCATCGCGGCGACGCTACTGTCGACCCCGCCCGACATGGCGACGACGATCCGCGCTCCCGAAACGGGACGATCGAGCTGAAACGGATGTGACATGGTCCTTCCTCTTTACCCGCCATTCACCCTCTTTCGCTAGTGCCGGTCGAAGGACGCCACGAACCGGAGGGACGGCAGGAGTTGAGTGAGATCGGCAACCGGATGACGGCGGGACGGGCGTTGCGCTCGGACGAGCTCGGCGCGGTGCTGCGCAGCCTGGGGCCGTGCGGCGACGCGCGGGCCCGGCTCGACGCAGTGGTGGCGCTCCTCGTCCACGGTCGCGCCGCGTCGGCTCCGGAGGTCGGCGGCGCCTTTGCCGCTGGCCCCGCAAATGTGACGGACGCGTTTACCAGCGGACTTCACAATTACTTGAGGGCCGAGCCGTTAAACGCAGTGACGTTAGACACGGTGACAGGCACCGACCCCACCTTCGCCGCTTGAGGAAGCAATGCTAGAAAATCAGAAATTCCGTCCTCATCAGGTGATCGGTCCGCTCGGCGAGCCGCTGACCCTCGATTCACTGCCCCCGCCCGAGACCACGCGCTGGGTCGTGCGGCGCAAGGCCGAAGTGGTGGCCGCGGTCGCCGGCGGCCTGCTCAGCGTCGATGAAGTGTGCCAGCGCTACACGCTCAGCCTCGAGGAATTCGCCAGCTGGCAGCGCGCGGTCGATCGCAGCGGCATGCCGGGCCTTCGGGTTACGCGGATACAGCACTATCGTCAGGTGTACGAGCGCCAGCAACGCTACTAAGAAAACGCTCGTTCCGGAACCGACACGTCCTCCCACCGTTCCCCTCCCCGGAACAAGACCGCCCGACCGGGCGTCTTGCCGAAAGAACCGCCCGGTGGCGACACCAGGGCGGAAAACAGGAGGGAACGCATGACCTGGATTATCATCATCATCGTCGGCGGCATTCTTGGCTGGCTGGCGAGCATCGTGATGCGCACCGACGGACAGCAGGGAATATTGCTGAACATCGTCGTCGGCATCATCGGCGCGATCCTCGGCGGTCTGCTGCTTGCGCCGCTGCTCGGCGGCGGTTCGATCACCAGCGGTGACTTCTCGCTGCCGAACCTGCTGATTTCGCTTCTGGGTGCCATCATCCTGCTCGCGATTGTCAATCTGCTGCGTCGCGGTCGCGTCCGTTAATCACGGGCACGCGACTTGAAGAAAGGGCCGCTCGGCAGTTGCCGGGCGGCCCTTTTTTCGTCTTCCGGACTGATCAGCGGCGCTTGAGGATCAACCGATAGAGCAACAAGATCAGGAATGCCCCGACGATGGCGGCGAGAAAGCCCGCGCCCTCACTCGCGTCGAACAGGCCCAGCGCGCGGCCCAGAAATCCCGCCAGCAGCGCCCCGGCAATACCGAGCAGGATGGTGACGATGCAGCCGCCCGGGTCCTTGCCCGGCATCAGCAATTTGGCGATCCCGCCGGCCAGCAGGCCGATCACGATCCAGCCGATGATTCCATATTCCGCCATGCCTGCTTGCCCTCTTTGTTGTGCGGCCGAAGGCTACCCCTCATCTACTGTCTTGAGCAATCGGCTTTTCACGGCACAAGCAAGCCCGTTGGTCGAATGAAACTTGCCGTTGGTCGCGCCGCCGTCTTGGGTTGCGCGAAGTGAGTTAGCGGATTAATACAGCTAGAAGTGACGTCACGCGTCGCGTGCTGCTGGGAAAAGGTTTTGGGCATGAATCGCGAGACCCGGTTCGAACGGGACGAGACGATCGTGGTGGTGGATGGCGCCCGACGCCGCCGCAACCTGATCATTGCGGCATTGGTCGGCGTGCTGGTGCTGGCGATCGCTTATTATTTCTACAGCCGCGACAGCGCGCCGGCTCCGGCCGAAGGCGCGGCGGCGGGTGGACCGGGTGGCGGTCGCGGCGGTCAGGCCCCGACGGTGACCGTGATCGTGCCCGGCCGCAGCCAGGTCGCCAAGATCATCACCGCCAGCGGGGCGCTCGCCGCCCGCCGGGATCAGCCGATCGGGGCCGCGGGCCAGGGCGGCCGGGTCACCGCCGTCTTCGTCGAGGCCGGAACCTGGGTCCGTGCCGGGCAGACGCTGGCGACGGTCGATCGCTCGGTCCAGGTCCAGCAGACCGCGCAGCTGGCCGCTTCGGTCGATTCGGCTCGGGCCAATGCCGCGCTTGCGCAGAATGAATATGAGCGTTCGGCGGCGCTGGTCGGGCGCGGTTTCGTGTCCAAGGCCGATCTCGACCGCAAGCGCGCCGCGCGCGACCAGGCCAATGCCCAGGTCCGCGTCGCGCAGGCGACCCTCAACGCGACCCGCGCGGGCGTCGGACTGCTCGACATTCGCGCGCCTACCGCCGGCCTGATCCTCGCGCGCAACCTTGAAGTCGGCCAGGTGATCGGCGGCGGCAGCCAGTCGTTATTCCGGCTGGCTCGCGGCGGCGAAATGGAAATGCGCGCCGCCTTGAGCCAGCAGGATCTGTCGGCGGTGCGCGTCGGACAGCCGGCCAGCGTCACCCCGATCGGCGCGACGACCTCGGTCACTGGGTCCATCGCGCTAATCTCCCCGGTAATCGACCCGACGTCGCGCCAGGGCGAAGTGCGGATCGCCATCCCTTATGGGCCCGGCATCCGCCCCGGCGGTTTTGCCGAAGTGCGCATCTCGGCCGGTGCCACCACCACGCCCTTGCTCCCGCAGAGCGCGGTGCTGGCCGACGACGAGGGCAATTACGTCTATGTCGTCAATGGCAAGAACGAGGTCGAGCGGCGCGCGGTCAAGGTCGGCTCGGTCGACGACAGCGGCGTCTCGATCGTGGCAGGCCTGAGCGGCCAGGAAATGGTCGTCCTTTCGGCCGGTCCGTTCCTCAACCAGGGCCAGAAGATCAATCCCAAGCGGCAGGCCGCGAACTAGGGCCGCCCCGGGTGCCCGTCAGGACAGGAACGTCATGAGTTTCCGCAATATCTCGGCCTGGAGCATCCGCAATCCGGTGCCGCCGATCGTGCTGTTCATCGCGCTTCTGATCGCGGGTATCTACGCCTTCGCGACGATGGAAATCACCGACAATCCGGACATCGACTTCCCGGCGGCCAATGTCGTTATCTCCCAGCCCGGCGCGGCGCCGTCGGAAATGGTCAATCAGGTAACCCAAAAGGTCGAAGCCGCGGTGCGCGGGGTCGAGGGCGTCGACGAGATCAATTCCGACGTCCGCGAAGGAAACAGCAACACCTTCATCCAGTTCAAGATCGGCACGCCCACCGATCGTGCAGTCAACGACGTCAAGGCCGCGGTCGACCAGATCCGCGGCGACCTGCCCGACGGAATTCTCGAGCCGCAGGTCAGCCGGGTCAATATCGGCGGCGACGGCTTCATGTTCGTCGCGGTCGAGGCAACCGACATGAGCCTCGAGGAATTGAGCTGGTACGTCGACAATACGGTCGCCCGCCGCTTGCTCGGCCAGAACGGCGTCGCGCAGGTCCAGCGCGAAGGCGGGATCGAGCGCCAGATTCGCGTCATCCTCGCCCCCGCCGCGCTACAGGCACAGGGCATCACCGCGGCGCAGGTCAACCAGCAGCTGCGCTCGATCAATCTCGACGCCTCGGGCGGCCGGGCCGAAATCGCCGGATCGGAACAGTCGGTCCGCGTGCTCGGCAATGCCGCCAGCGCCGCCGCGCTCGCCAACACCCAGATCGCACTGCCCGGCGGCCGTTACGTCCGGCTGGGCGACATCGCCGAAGTCCGCGACGCCTCGGCCGAGCCGCGCTCCGCAGCCCAGCTGGGCGATACCCCGGTCGTCAGCTTCAACGTCTCGCGCGCCAAGGGTGCGTCCGACATCACCGCCTATGACAATAGCTGGGCCGAACTGCGCAAGATCGAGAAGGAAGATCCGCGGGTCAAATTCGTCGAGATCAACAACAGTGTCGATTATACGCTGGGCCAGTACAACAGCTCGATGACCGCGCTGATCGAAGGCGCCGTCCTGGCAGTGCTGGTCGTCTTCCTCTTCCTGCGCGACGTCCGCGCCACGCTTATTTCGGCGGTTGCCATCCCGCTCTCGGCGATTCCCGCCTTCTGGTTCATGGACCTGATGGGCATCAACCTCAATTTCCTGTCGCTGCTGGCGCTCGCGCTGGTGGCCGGCGTGCTGGTCGACGATGCGATCGTGGAGATCGAGAATATCGTCCGACACATGCGGATGGGGAAAAGCGCCTATCAGGCCTCGATCGACGCTGCCGACGAAATCGGCCTTGCCGTACTCGCCACCACGATGGCGATCGTCGCGGTGTTCCTGCCGGTCGCGCTGATGCCCGGCATTTCGGGCCAGTTCTTCCGCAATTTCGGCTATACCGTGGTCCTCTCGGTGTTCATGAGCCTGCTCGTCGCGCGCCTGATCACGCCCTTGATGGCGGCCTATTTCCTCAAGAGTCACGGCATCCAGGAACATGCCTCGGGCAAGTGGATGGAGAAGTATCTCGATACCCTGCGCTGGACCTTGAGGCGGCGCTGGGTGACCGTGTTGGCGGGGGTGCTGATCTTCATCGCCACCGGGATCGGCATTTCCACCCTGTCGATGACCTTCCAGCCCGAACTCGACACGCCAAACAGCACCATCCGCATCGGCATGCCGCCGGGCAGCACGCTCAACCGCACCAAGGCGGTAAGCGCCCGCGTGACCGATTTGGTCGAAGAAAATCCGAACGTCGAGGCGGTATTCCAGCGCAGCTTCACCGGCGCCGCCTTCCTCAATGTCGTCTACAAGAAGGAACGCGAGAAGAAGAGCTTCGAGATCGAGCGCGACATCACGCCGCAGCTCGCGCAGATCCCCGATGCGCGCGTCAATTTCCTCAGCCAGGGCCAGGGCGGCCCGGGCGGCGGCGGGCGACCGATCACACTTTATCTCGGCGGCAACGATCCGGTGAAGCTCGCCGCGGCCGCCAACAGCATCTCGGACGAGATGGCCACCATCCCCGTGCTGGTCGCCCCGCGCGTCCAGGGTGACGTGGTTCGGCCCGAAATCCGGATCAAGCCGCGTTTCGACCTCGCCGCCGATCTGGGCGTCAGTACCATCGCATTGGCCCAGACGATCCGCATCGCGACCATCGGCGACATCGACCAGAATAGCGCGCGCTTCTCGCTGTCGGATCGCCAGGTGCCGATCATCGTCAGCTTGGCTCAGGCCGACCGGCGCGACCTTTCGACGCTCGAGAATTTGCCGGTGCCTACCGCCAGTGGCGGCTCAATACCGCTGAAGGCGGTCGCGGAAATCAGCTTCGGGTCGGGCCCGGTGACGGTCAACCGGACCAACCAGCTCTACCGTATCGCCATTGGCGCGGACATCACGCCGGGCACCGTGTCGGGCGATGCCTACAAGCAGATCGATCAGCTGCCGACGATGAAGAACCTGCCCGATGGCGTCTCGCGGCTCACGCTCGGCGACCAGAAATGGCAGGCCGAGCTGATCCTCAACTTCGTCATCGCCGTGATTGCCGGCATCGCGCTGGTGTTCGCGGTGCTGGTGCTGCTCTATCGCCGCTTCCTCGCGCCGCTGGTAAATCTCGGCTCGCTGTTGCTGGCCCCGGTCGGCGCGGTCATTGCCCTGCACTTGACCGGCATGCCGCTCAGCCTGCCGGTGTTCATCGGGCTGTTGATGCTGTTCGGGATCGTCGCGAAGAATTCGATCCTGCTGGTCGATTTCGCGGTCGAGATGATGGATCATGGCATGGACAAGGACGAGGCGATTATCGAGGCCGGGCACAAGCGCGCCCAGCCGATCGTCATGACCACCGTGGCGATGGTCGCGGGCATGGTCCCGATCGCGCTCAGCCTGACCGGCGACGGCAGCTGGCGCGCGCCGATGGGGGTGACGGTGATCGGCGGGCTGATCGTCTCGACCTTTCTCACCTTGCTGCTGGTCCCGGCCTATTTCAGCATCGCGATCGACATGGAGCAGTGGATCGGGCGCAAGCTCGGCCGCCACCTGCGCGCGACCGCGCATGAAATGCCGGAGTCTGGAGTGATTGCCGACAACAATGTTCCGGGCGGTCCCGGTCGGCCTGGCCCCTCGCCGCAACCGGCGGAGTGAACTGAAGGGCCGGTTCGGCTATTGAGCCAGACGCATGACCCGTCCGTCCCCTCTCGCCCGCTTCAATCCCGCCCAGCCCGGTGCCCAGGGCATGAAGGTCGTCGCCACCGGGTTGCTGGTCGCGATGGCCGGATTGTTCCTCGTCACGCGCCTGCTCGAGCCGCGCTACCCTTGGCTAGGGTTCGTCAAGGCATTCGCCGAAGCCGCGATGGTCGGCGGGTTGGCAGACTGGTTCGCGGTCACTGCCCTGTTCCGCCACCCGCTCGGCCTGCCGATCCCGCACACCGCGATCATCCCACGCAACAAGGACCGCATCGGCGAGACGCTGGCGGGGTTCATCCGCGACAATTTCCTGGTCGCCCGCGTAGTTGCGCGGCGGATGCGCGGGATCGACGTCGCAGGGGCGGCCGGTCGGTTCCTTCGCGCGCCCAGCGGCGAGGGCACGCGCATCCGTCGCGGCGCCTCGCGGCTGATCGCCGACGTCTTCGAGGGATTGGACGACGAACGCCTCGGCGGCATCGTCAAGGGCGCCATCGCCCAGCGCATTGCCCGCACCGAGGTGGCGCCGCTGCTCGGCGCCGCGCTCGCCTCGGCGATCGAGGACAAGCGCCACGTCCCGATGCTGGAGGCGGCAATCGGCGCGCTCGCCCGCGCCCTCGACGCCAACGAACCGCTGATCCGCGACATGGTTCGCAAGCGCGCCAGCTGGGTCCTGCGCCTTGCCGCGCTCGACGAGAAGCTGGCCGACGCGATCCTCGACGGCCTGCGCAAGCTGACGCTCGAAATGGGCAGCGATCCCGATCACCCGATGCGCCACAAGATGGTCGAGGCGCTGACCGCACTCGCCCACGACCTCCAGCACAAGCCTTCGACTCGCGCCAAGGTCGAGGGCTGGAAAGAGGAACTGCTTGCCAACCGGTCAGTCGCACAATGGCTCGACCGCCTCTGGCAGCGCGGCCGCTCGGCCATCATCGCCGCTGCTCGCGACCCCGATGCGGCGCTCGCCGGGCGAATGGGCGAAGTGCTGCGGTCCGCCGGAGCGACGCTCGAAGGCGACCCCCGCATCCGTGCCGCAGTCAATCAGTTCGTCCGGCGCGCGGTCGCGGGAATGGCGTCGAGCTACGGCGGGTCGATCGTCGGCCTGGTCAGCGAGACCATCCGCGGCTGGGATGCGCGCACCATCACCAACCGGCTCGAAGCAGCGGTCGGTCGGGACCTCCAATATATCCGGATCAACGGAACCATCGTCGGCGGCTTGGTCGGGCTGGTGCTCCACGCGCTCGACACGATCTGACGCTCGGTTTGGACAAAAAGGGACCGCGCGGCTATCGGCGGGCGCCATGAGCCAAGCCGAACCCCGCACCTTCACCGTCGCCGCGGACGACGACGGAATCCGGCTCGACCGCTGGTTCAAACGCCACATGGAAGAGGTCAGCTTCAACCTCGTCTCGCGCTGGGCCCGCACCGGGCAGCTGCGCATCAATGGCGAGAAGGCGACGCCCGGCGACCGGATCGAGGCGGGCCAGCAGATCCGCGTCCCCGCCGCCGACGCCGTGCCGACCCGCGACAGCCGCCCACAGCGCGTGATCGATCCGCTGAGCGAGGACGAGGAGGCCTATGTCCGCGAAATGGTGATCGCGACCACCGCCGACGCGATCCTGCTCAACAAGCCCCCCGGCCTCGCGACGCAGGGCGGGACCAAGACCGACAAGCACCTCGACCGGCTGCTCGACGGGCTCGCCGACGACGAAGGCAACCGGCCCAAGCTGGTGCACCGGCTCGACAAGGATACCAGCGGCGTCCTGCTGGTCGCCCGCTCGGCCCGCGCCGCCGCCTTTTTCTCCAAGAGCTTCGCCGGCCGCACCGCGCGCAAGGTCTATTGGGCGCTGGTGGTCGGTGATCTCGGTCAGGACGAGGGGCTGATCGACGCGCCGCTCGAAAAGCAGCCCGGCACCGGCGGCGAGAAGATGCATGTCGCCGAAGGCGGCAGCCCGGCGCGGACCCGCTGGCGGGTAATCGACCGCGCAGGTACCCGCGCCGCCTGGGTCGAATTGCAGCCCCAGACCGGCCGCACCCACCAATTGCGCGCGCATATGGCGCATATCGGCCATCCGATCGTCGGCGATGCCAAATATGGCGGGGCCGAGGCCTTCCTGACCGGCGGGGTCAGCCGCAAATTGCACCTCCATGCGCGCCGCCTGAAAATCGACGCGCCGGGCGGCGCCAGGCCGCTCGACTATACCGCCGACCTGCCGAGCCATTTCGCCGAGACGCTGCTAACTCTCGGATTTGAGGCGCGCGCCGGTGACAACATGCCGCTCGACCGCCCCGACCCCGCCAAGACTCCCGAGGTCCGGGCGCGCCGCAAGGCCGCCGCAGCCAAGTCGGCGCGCAAGGAACGCAAGGGCGAACGCCGCAATCGTGGCGGGCCACCTGCCCCCAAGAGTGGTGGGCCCAAAAGCGGCCCGGGAGCGCGCCGGAAGTGATCCGCTGTGCCATTTTCGATTGTGACGGCACCCTGGTCGATTCGGGCGGGACCATCCACCGGGCGCTCGGCCTCGCCTTTGCCGAGCATGACGTGCCGATGCCGCCGCGTCATCTCGCCCAGAAGGTGATCGGCCTCAGCCTCGTCGAAGCGATGCAGGCGCTCGCCCCCGAACTCGAACCCGATTCCCACCAGCGCCTCGCTCATACCTACAAAGACGCCTTCGTCACCCTGCGCGCCGACCGCCAGGTCGAGGAGCCGCTCTACGACGGGATCGTTGCGCAGCTCGATGCGCTCGAAGCACGCGGTTGGCGGCTGGCGGTGGCGACCGGCAAGTCCGATCGCGGCCTTCGCCACTGCCTGACTGCGCACGGCATTCACGCCCGCTTCGTCTCGCTCCAGACCGCCGACCGCCATCCGTCCAAGCCCCACCCATCGATGGCACTGACCGCAATGGCCGATTGCGGCGCAGAGCCCGCGCAGTCGGTGGTGATCGGCGATACCGCTTGGGACATGGGTATGGCACGCGCGGCCGGGGCGCACGGCATCGGCGTCTTGTGGGGCTATCACGATGCGTCCGAGTTGCGGGCCGCAGGAGCTTCGGTCCTCGCCGCCGAGCCCGCCGAACTGGTCGAGCTATGCGAGACTTTGGTCGGGGTCGCGGCATGACCGGGCCGCAGGACGGAGATATCTGGAAGCGGCGCTTCGCCATCTTCGCGATGCTGCGCGTGTCCGGCCTCCTGATCTTCCTCCTCGGCATGGCGATCACCTTCTCGCCGCTGGTGCGCGACGGCGGCTTCCTCGGGCTCGGCATGGTCGTCATCGGCTTTGGGCTGGTCGAGGCGCTGCTCGGCCCCGTGTTGCTGCGCCAGCATTGGGAAAAGTCCGACCGCGCATGAAGCGTTTCTGGAAGGAGGTCGCGGTCGTTGAGGATGAGGAGGGCTGGACCGTCGCCCTCGATGGCCGCCCGGTGCGGACCCCCGCGCGGGCCCGTCTGGTCCTTTCGACCCCTGCCCTTGCTGATGCAGTGGCCGGAGAATGGCGCAGCTGCGGCGAGACGATCGAGCCGCACGCGATGCCGCTCACCGGCCTCGCCAATGCCGCGATCGATCGTATCGCACCCGACCCGGACGCCTTCGCATCTTCCCTCGGCCAATATGCGTCGAGCGACCTGCTCTGTTACCGCGCCGATTTTCCAGCCGGGCTGGTTGCTGCGCAGGCCGAGTTGTGGGACCCGCTGCTGGCCTCGGCTCGCCGCCGCTACGATGTGGACTTCGTCGTGACGACCGGCGTCTTGCCCGTCGATCAGCCCCCGGCGACGGTCACCCGCCTAGCCCACGAAGTCGCTCAGCTCCCGCCCTTCGCACTCGCCGCTGTATCGCCGCTGGTGACCGTGGGCGGCTCGCTGATTGCTGCTTTGGCCGTGATAGAAAACCATGTGTCGGCCGACCAGGCGTGGACTGCGGTCAGCCTCGACGAGCGCTGGCAGTTGCAGGAGTGGGGCAGCGACAGCGAGGCTGAAAAGGCGATGGCCGCGCGCGAGGCCCACTTCCGCGCCGGCGCGCGGCTGCTGGCGCTGCTCGCCTAATTGGGCCTTTCGACCAGCTGCCGGACGAAGTTCAAGAGATAGGGCTGGCGCTCGCGCCGCAGCCGCTCGGCCGCGACGATCGCCCGCACTTTGGCGGCGCACGCCTCGACATCCTCGTTGATAAGAACATAATCATATTCCGCCCAATGCCCGATCTCGGCCGCCGCGCGGCGCATGCGGAATTCGATCACGTCTTCGCCATCGGTCCCGCGATCGATCAGCCGCCGCTGCAGTTCCGTCATCGACGGCGGCAGGATGAAAATCCGCACCAGGTCGGTCCGAAACGCATATTCAAGCTGCTGAGTCCCCTGCCAGTCGATGTCGAACAATGTGTCGCGCCCTGCCTTGAGCGCTTCCTTGATCGGCTCCTTGGGGCTGCCGTAGCGGTGTCCGAACACATGCGCCCACTCCGCGAGCTCGTCGGTATCGACCAGCGCCTGGAAGCGCGCCTCGTCGACGAAATGATAGTCGACGTCCCTGACCTCGCCGGGGCGAATCGGTCGGGTGGTGGCGCTGATCGACATGGTAATGGTCGGATCGTCCCCCATCAGCATCCGGCTGATGGTCGACTTGCCCGCCCCCGAGGGAGAGGAAAGGACGATGAGGAGGCCGCGGCGGGTGCGCGATGCATGATCCATGCGCGCTCTTGCCCAAGGCGTGGGCCCGGCGTCAATGCTGCAAGTGCGAATTAGCTCTTGATCTTTGCTGCATCGCACTATATTGTGCACTGCAACAAGAGGATTATGCATGACTGAGTTCGACACCACCGATGAGACTGCCGCTGCGTTGAATGAGCAGACCGAAACGGTCGAGCCGACGGTGCTGGCCGCCGTCAAGCGGGTGAATGCCCGCCGCGTCAAGACCGAACGCAAGCCGCGTGCCCGCAAGGCTGCGACCAGCGACAACACCAAGATTGCCGCGCCCAAGATCCGCACTCCGAAGCCCGCCGCCGAGCCGGCGGCTTCGCCCGCTACCGAGGAAATGCCCATGAACTACGACGCCACCAACTGGACCAACCGCCAGCCGTTCGCCGCCCTGCCGGGTGCCGACAAGTTCCAGACCTTGTTCGCCGAAGCCGGCAGCCGAGGCCAGCAGGCGCTCGAGAAGGGTCGCACTGTCGTCGAGCAGATGACCGAACTGACCCGCGCCAATGTCGAGGCCGTCGTCGAAGCCGGCAAGATCGCCGCGACCGGCGCCAAGACCGTCGGTGAGGACGCGCTGCAGCGCACCCGCGCTGGCCTCGAGCAGAATGTCGCCGAGTTCAAGAGCCTGGCCCAGGCCTCTTCGCCGACCGAATTCTTCCAGCTGCAGAGCGAGATCGCGCGCTCGAACTTCGACCGCATGGTCGCCACCTTCAGCCAGCTGACCGAGCAGTCGGTCAAGCTTGCCGGCGAGGCGATCCAGCCGCTGTCGAACCGCGCTGCGGTCAATGCCGAGAAGCTTAACGAGCTGACTGCCTGACGAACCTCCTCCTCCAGTCAGGCAACCAGGCGGCCGTCTCTCTCGTATCGAGAGGCGGCCGCTTTCTCTTTGTCCGCTCCCCGTCTTGGCAATCCCACCACGCATGACCTATTTAGACCCGCGCATGGTCAGTCAGATTCACATGGGTCCCGAGGACGACCGCCCCGGGCAGGGCGACGGCATCGACGAAATTGAACGCGGGGTCGTCACCCGCACGCGTCCGCGCACGCGCAAGCCCAGCAATTACAAAGTGCTGATGCTGAACGACGATTATACGCCGATGGAATTCGTCGTCCTGTGCCTCCAGCGCTTCTTTTCGATGAGCATCGACGATGCGACGCGGGTAATGCTGCAGGTCCATCAGCAGGGCGTCGGCGTGTGCGGCGTGTTCACCTACGAAGTCGCCGAGACCAAGGTCAGCCAGGTCATCGACTTTGCCCGCGAGAATCAGCACCCACTGCAATGTACGCTGGAGAAAGCGTAGAGTACGTCGTCCCGGCGCAGGCCGTGACCTCAGGCGGACTGTTGCTCCCTCTCTGCCGAGATCCCGGCCTTCGCCGGGATGACGCTTCTGAGACCTCCCCTTGCGCGCTTTGCGTCAAGCCCTAGACGCAAAAAATGGACTCGATCATCATCCAGGGCGGCAAGCGCCTCGAAGGCGTCATTCCGATTTCGGGGGCGAAGAACAGCGCGCTGACATTATTGCCCTGCGCGCTGCTAACCGAGGAGAAACTCACCCTCACCAACCTGCCGCGCCTGGCCGATGTCGATAGCTTCGGCCATCTGCTCAACGAGCTCGGTGTGTCGACCAAGATCGACGGCCTGGTGAAGAACGAGATCGGGCGGCGCATGACGTTGCGCGCCAGGAATCTCATCTCGACCACCGCGCCCTATGACATGGTGCGGCGGATGCGGGCCTCGATCCTGGTCCTCGGCCCGCTGCTGGCCCGCGCCGGCGAAGCGACCGTCAGCCTGCCCGGCGGCTGCGCCATCGGCGACCGGCCGATTGACCTCCACCTCCAGGCGCTCGAGGCGATGGGCGCCGAGATCGAACTCGCCGCCGGCTTCGTTCGAGCCAAGGCCCCGCGCGGTGGACGCATCCCTGGCGGCGACTTCACCTTCCCGGTGGTCTCCGTCGGCGCGACCGAGAATGCGGTAATGGCCGCCTCCCTCGC
>JANPKL010000139.1:0-1543 GCA_031425975.1 Sphingomonas sp. | reverse complement strand
ATATCAGCGCGACTTCATCCAGCACGGCAATCTCGACCAGCATCGGGGGGCCTTCACATCGTCGGTGCCGCTGCTGAGCTGGGGCCATCTCCCCTTTTCCGATGCGGGCGCGCTCGCCACGGCGGGCGTGCGCAAGCTGCTTCTGGTGCGCGATCCCTATGACTGGGTGCTGGCGCGCGCTCGCTTTCAGCGCTCCGACCAGTTTTCAGGGGCACTCGACCATTTGAAGTCCGAATTGCTGAGCGCCGAGCAATTGATGAACCTCATGATCGTCGGCATCTTCGGCAAGATGCCGGGATTGCACGATTATTATTTGCACAATGCGGCGGCATGGCTCGGTACCGACGTGACCCTGGTGCGGTTCGAGGAACTGGTGGCAGCTGCCGCCGACCCCGCGACCCCCGAAGCTCAAAGCTATTTCCGGCACCTGCTGGAGGCCTGCGGAATCGCGCTGCCGGACGATTGGGCCGAGCGGGTGCGGGTTGGGGCCGATCCGGCGCGCAGCGGCACCGCCCGCCAGAATCTTTCAGGCACCGCCGCCACGGATGAATTGCCCGCCTGGCTTCCGGCTGCGCAGCGGGACTTGGTCGATTTCGTCGCCCCCGGGCTTCGCCGCCTGCTCGGCTACGGAGAGGTCGCTGAATGAGCGGGGCCGAGCCGACAGTCAGGCCGGGGTCGATGGACGAGGCGCTGGCCAATGGCCGGCTGCTGCTCAAGCAGGATCCGCGCGTCGCGCTGCAACAGGCGCACGCCATCCTCCGCCGCCAGCCCAATTTGCCCGCCGCCTTGCGCCTCGCAGGGGCCGCCCATCGGGCGATGGGCGAGCAGTCCCAAGCGACGGGTGCCGAACTCGCCGCCCTTCATCACAGCCAGCGCGACCCCGCCCTGGTCGCGGCCGCCGCCGCACTCGATGCGGGGGAATATGGCGAGGCGAGCCGGCTCGCAGCTGAACATCTGCGCGAGCAGCCCGACGATCTCGCCGCGCTGACGCTGTCGGCCGAGTCCGCGGCGCGCCTGGGCCTGCCGGACAAGGCCGAACCCTTGCTGCGCCTGGTGGTCGAGCGGGCGCCCGGCTTCGAACCCGGACGCAGCCTGCTGGTCGGTGCGCTCCACGCGCAGCATAAGGATACCGAAGCGCTGGCCGTGCTTCAGCCGCTGATCGAGCAGGAGGTCGCGCTCGCCACCAGCCTCGCGCTACGGGCGCGATTGCTGACCGATCTCGGGCGGCACGACGATGCGGCCGCGACCTACGAACAGATGCTCAAGACTGACGACCGCGATGTCGGACTGTGGATCGTCTATGGCGACGCCCTTCGCTTTCTCGGCCGCAAGGAGGAGAGCGCGCTCGCCTATCGCCGGGCGCTGGGGGTCGATACGCTGCACGGACAGGCCTGGTGGAGCCTAGTCAACCTCGACGCGGCGGCGATCACGCAGGGCGATCTCGCCTGCATGGAGGAAGCGCTGGCGGCGCGAGGTGATGATCCCGAACATGCCGGCAATCTCCATTTCGCAATCGGCGCGGTGCGCCAGAAAATGGCCGAGC
>JANPKL010000138.1:0-9914 GCA_031425975.1 Sphingomonas sp. | reverse complement strand
CCGGCCATGCCGACCACCATCAGGGTGAAGATCTGCGGCGGGCTCAGTCCCGCGAGATAGGGGCGGACGACGAGCGGGCTCTCCGACTGGCCGACGAAGATGTTGGCCGCGCTGCCCAGCGCCTCGACCCGGCCGATGCCGGTAATCCAGCCCAAGGCGCCGCCGACCCAGCGCACGATCCGCTGCATGATGCCCAGATAATAGAGGATCGAGACCAGGGCCGCGAAGAACACGATTACCGGCAGCGCGCCCAGCGCGAAAGTATTCCACAGCGCGGGGTTGCTGTCCTTGGGGCCGAACAGGAACGCTGTGCCCTCGCCCGCATAGCCGAGCAGGTTCGAAACGCCGGTCGCCATGCCTGCAATGGCGGCTCTGCCCCACGGGGTCCATAGGACGAGGAAGGCGATAACGGCCTGGAGCGCAAAGGCGGCGCCGACCACGCGCGGGCGGATCGCCCGGCGATCGGACGAGAACGCAAAGGCGACGAGGAGGATCGCGGCGATCCCGAGCAGGCCGAAATATTGATTCATGTGCGAAACCCCGCCCCCCGGCGTGAAGAAACTACCAGACGATGCCCTGCGTAGCGGAACGCGCGGCCTCGTCCAGCCTGTCGATCGCGGCTGCCGGCGTGTCGGCCATCAGCAATTGCGCGCGGCGCTGGGCACTGAGGAAGCCGCTGGCCGAGACATGGTCCATGAACTGCGCCAGCCCGTTCCAGAAGCCATCCACGTTCAACAGGCAGAAGGGCTTGGCGTGATAGCCGAGCGCATTCCAGGTCCAGGCCTCGAACAATTCGTCGAGCGTGCCGATCCCGCCCGGCAGGCAGACGAAGGCGTCGCACAGCTCGGTCATCCTGGCCTTGCGCTCGTGCATGCCGGCGACCTGATGAAGCGCCGTACAGCCGGTATGCGCGACTTCCTGGTCGACCAGCGCCGCAGGGATGACGCCATGCACCTCGCCGCCGCGCGCCAGCATGGTGTCGGCGATGAGCCCCATCAGTCCCAGCCGCCCGCCGCCATAGACGAGATGGATCCCGCGATCCGCCATCTCCTCGATCAGGGCGACGGCGGCGGTCGCGAAGGCCGGGTCATTGCCGGGCGAGGCGCCGCAATAGACGGCGATGCGCGTCAGCATGAGCCGCTCACAATTTCACCAGTTCGGCCAGGTCCGCCACCGGGCGCGCGCCGAAATGACCGATGATCTCGGCCGCGGCGATCCCGCCGGTGATCAGTTGGCGCTCGATCCCGTGGCCCTTGCAGCGCGCGGCGAGGAAGCCGGCGGCGAACAGGTCGCCCGCTCCGGTAGTGTCGACCACCTGCGCAACGGAGATGGCGGGGACGTCGGTCCGCACGCCCTCTTCCAGGGCCAGCGCGCCGGCGGGGCCCCGCGTGACGACCAGTGTCCGCACCTGCCCGGCCAGCCGCTCGAGCGCGCCATCGAGGTCGACCGCGCCGGCCAGCTGCAGCGCCTCGCTTTCATTGGCGAAGATGAGGTCGATCCCGCCGCCGCCGATCAGCTGCTGAAGCGGCTCCTTGCGCCCGGGCAGGCAGACGCTTTCGCTGAGCGTGAAGGCGACGGTGCGCTCGGCGGCGTGGGCGATGCGGACCGCATGGGTCATCGCCGCGCGGCTCTTTTCGGGTCCGAACAGATAGCCTTCGAGATAGAGGATCCCGGCCGAGCGGATCGCGGCCTCGTCGACCGCTTGCGGCTCAAGATGATGCGCGGCGCCCGGGCAGGTATTCATGGTCCGCTCGCCGTCGGGCGTGACCAGGATCAGGCAGCGTCCGGTCGGCGGACCCCCGGCGGGCAAGGGCGGCGTGTCGAACCGCACCCCCAAAGCGCGCATATCATGGGTAAAGATGGTGCCGAGCTGGTCATCGGTGATCTGCCCGACGAAGGCGACATTGGCGCCCATCGCCGCTGCGCCCGCCATCGAATTGGCGGCCGACCCTCCGCTCATTTCACGCGCGCTGCCCATCGCGTCGTACAGCGCCAAAGCGGCCGGCTCGTCGAGCAACTGCATGGCGCCCTTGGGCAGAGAAAAACGGGTCAGGAAATCGTCGTCGCAGGTCGCGATGACGTCGACCAGCGCGTCGCCCATGGCGAGAATGTCGAGGGAGGAGGAGGCCACGGCGGGCGGTTAGGGTGTGGCGGGGGGGTGGGTCAATGTTGCACTTTCGATGCGAGCCGTTACCCCTCCCGCCCCATGAGCACCCAAACGCCCGCCATCGCCCCTCCCCTTGGCCGACTGATCGCTCCTTCGCTATTCGCGTTTGGCATCTTCTACGGCGGCATGGTGTGCATCGCCGGCGTGCTCGGCAACAAGCAGGTCGCGCTGGGGCCGCTGGCAGTGGAGGCGGGGATCTTCGCCTTCCTGCTGCTGGTGGTGACCAGCAGCACGATTGCCGAACTGCACGGCCCCAAACTCGCCAATAAGCTGGTATTGTGGGGGTTCGTGCCCCTGCTGGTCAGCCTGGCGCTGACGGTCATCGTCCTGGCCATTCCGGCGAGCCCCAAGATGGAGCCGGCGCGGCTCGAGGCGTTCAACCTGCTGATGAGCGGAACCCCGCGCATCTGGCTCGGCGGGATCCTCGCCTACGGCATCTCGACGTTGCTCAACGTCTATATCTTCAGCAAATTGAAGGGCAGCGAAGGCTCGAAACTGCTGCTGGTCCGCTCGGCCGTGGCAAGTGCGCTCAGCCAGGCGGTGGATACGCTGATCTTCGTGACCGTCGCTTTCTATGGCGTCTTCCCGATTGGCGCGCTGATGGGCGGACAGATGCTGGCCAAGATTGTGCTGTCGATTGTGTTCGTTCCGCCACTTATCGTGCTGTTCGTGAAGCTTGGACGCAGAATGGACCAACCGCCAGCTTGAAGAATCGACCGCAAGCTGCTGTGACCCCGCCCGAGTCGCGGGGTGGCGACGGGCTGAGCGTTGTTTTTGGACAACAGGTTGAGAATGATGATGGTAGCCAGGTTCGGCCGTCACCTTCCTGTCGCAATCCAGCCCTAGCGGAACCCGTGAACTGAGCGTCAACGCCGTCAGTCACTTCTATATCCATCGGGGTCCAACGTGAAAAAGATCATCCTGCTCTGCACGACTGCTGCTGCCTTCGTGCCGACCGCTGCCTTCGCCCAGTCCTCCGGTACTCAGGAAATCGAGAAAGACGCAATCGTCGTCACCGGGACGCGCAGCCAGCCGGGCACTGCCGGCGTCGTGTTCCAGGATGCGACCAAGGCCAAGGGCCTGATCACGCAGGAGCTGATCAGCAAGCAGAACCCCGGCCAGACGGTGTTGAATTCGATCAACATCATTCCGGGCGTCAACTTCACGCAGAGCGATCCTTATGGCAGTTCGGGCGGCAACATCCGTATCCGCGGCTTCGACGGCAACCGCGTCAGCTTCACCCTGAACGGCTCACAGCTCAACGACAGCGGCAATTACGCGATCTTTTCCAACCAGTTCGTCGATCCTGAACTGGTCGAACAGGTGAACGTCAATCTCGGCGCGACCGACGTGGACAGCCCGACGGCGTCGGCCGCCGGCGGCACCGTCAACTTGCGTACCGCGCTGCCCACCCGCGACATGCAGATCCGTGGGGCCGTTTCGGGCGGCACGTTCGATTTCAAGCGCGCTTTCCTGCAGTTCAACACCGGCGACCTGACCGCCAGCGGCCTGCGCGCCTGGGTCTCGGGCAGCCGCGCCGAATATGATCATTGGCGCGGCGAGGGCCGGATCAACAAAACCCAGCTCAACATGCGCATCTACCAGCCCTTGTCGGGCGGCGACTTCATCACGCTGACCGGGCATTACAACGAGAACCGCAACAACAATTACAATAACCCGACCCTCACCGACCTGCGTACGATCGTCGGCACCGCGGAGGTCCCCAGCCTCTACACCGGCACCGCGATCAAGGTCGGCGACTACAACGACGACCAGTGGAATCGGATCGACAACCTCGCCTTCTTCACCGACTGCCTTAACGGCGCGGGCGCGGTGCAGACCCGCCAACCCGGTGTCGCCGGCACGGCGCAGACCGACGGTCTGACCTGCTCGACCCCCCAGGGTCCACTGGCCACGCAGGGCATCACCAACAAGTTGACTGGCCAGATCAATCCGTCGAACACGGGCAACATCGGCATCCAGTCGCGCTTTACCCTGGCCGACGGGCTGATCTTCACGATCGACCCGACCTATCAGTATGTTCTCGCCAACGGCGGCAGCCAGACCGCCGCCATCGCCGAGAACAGCTATCTCCTCAGCCAGGGCGTGACCGGCTCGACCGGCGTCGACCTCAATGGCGACACCGATACCCTCGACACCGTGCTGCTCGGACGCCCGTCGATCACCAACACCAATCGTTTCACGGTGATCAGCTCGCTGGTGTATCGCCCCAGCACCGCGCACACCCTGCGCGTCTCCTACACATTCGACCGGGCGCATCACCGCCAGACCGGCGAATATAGCTTCACCGACAACGAGTTCCGCCTCGACAACCCCTTCTTCGGACGCAACGGCCGTCCGGTGATCACGGCCGCGGGCACTGTCCTCCAGAACCGCGACCGCACCTCGATCGCATTGCTGAACCAGGTCAGCGGCCAGTATATCGGCCGCTTCATCGACAACCGCTTGCGAGTCGAGCTCGGCCTGCGCGCGCCATTCTTCCAGCGTGACCTTGACCAGAATTGCTACACTCCGGCCGCCGGCCAGGGCTTCCCCGACTGCGTTCAGCCGCAGGCGATCAACACCACCGGCCCGATCACGACGGGAGCTCCCAACAACAATCGCTTCCTGGTCCCGAACAGTTTCGTGGTCCCGGCGGCGGGCCTGCTGGGCACGCCGGAATACGCGCCGTTCGAAGCCACCTACAAATATGACAAGCTGCTTCCGAACGTCGGCGCGAATTTCTCGGTCACCGACAGCGTGAGCGTGTTCGGAAGCTATTCAAAGGGCTTCTCGGCACCGCGCACCGACAACCTCTATCGCGCCCCGGTCATCAACGTCACGCCGGAAACGACCAACAGCTTCGATCTCGGTGCCCGCTACGTGACCCGCGCGCTGCAGGCCGAACTCGTGCTCTGGAAGATCGACTACAAGAACCGGATCGTGTCGAGCTTCGATCCCGACACCAACATCTCGATCGACCGCAACGTCGGCAAGGTCGACGCTCGCGGGTTCGAGGCGAGCATCGGCACCCGGATCGCACGCTTCGTCAACCTCATCGGCAATGTCGGCTACAACAAGTCGGAATATCAGTCCGACCTGATCATCGGCGGGTTCAATTTCGTGCCAGTGGCAATCGGAGCGGTTCCCAACGCGTCCTCTGCGATCGCGGTCAACACAACGCCGCCGTCGTCGATCACTGGCGAAACCTATCTCTGCAACCCGCTCCCGGCGACGCTTCCGACGTCGGGCGTGACGAGCTTCCCGATCTGCGCCCGGCTCAAGGGCAAGTCGTTGGTCGAGACCCCGAAGTGGACCTTTGGCGGTCGCGCCGAATTCAGCTTCGACCCGGTCTCCTTCGGCGTGACTGGCAAGTATGTCGGCAAGCGCTTCGCGACCGACGTCAATGACGTCGTCAGCGAGGGCTATGGTTATGTCGACCTCGACGCCCGGGTCGGCCTGCCGTTCCTGCCGAACAAGCGGTCCTACGTGCAGGTCAACGTCAGCAACCTGTTCAACGCGCGCTACTTCGGTAACATCGGGACTCAGATCAACGCGTTCGGGTTCAACAGCCAGCAGCCGCGTTTCACCCCGGTCGCGACGCGCGCGATCATGGCGACGCTGAACGTCGGCCTGTAAGGCTTGGCCATGCTGAGATGAAAAGGGCGTCGCTCCATTGAGGAGCGGCGCCCTTTCTCTTGTCCGCGCGCGAAGCCCTTGTGCCTCGTCTGCCCCTGTGGCAATCGCGCCATCGGGCTGCGGGTATGATGTAATGGTAGCCTGTCAGCTTCCCAAGCTGAACGCGCGGGTTCGATTCCCGCTACCCGCTCCAGCTGCCGCCGGGAGACCTTGCCCCGCAACATAATCCGGCTATGCGGCCTCATGCCAGACATTGAGACCATCCTCGACCAGCTCGAGACCATCTTCGACCGCTCGGTCGCCAATCTGCGCCGCGCGCTCGGCACCTATGTGCGCGAGGGGATCCGGCCCGAGGCGCAGGCCCGGGCCGACGGCTGCTTCGCCTATCCCGAGCTCCGGATCGATTACGATCCCGCGACCCCGCCCCCGCCCCCGGCCCGGGCCTTCGCGCGCCTCAATCAGCCCGGCCTCTACGTCGCCAGTATCGCGCGGCCCAAACTCTTCCGACCCTATCTCCGCACCCAGCTCGAACATCTGGCGCGCGACTATGATGTCGACATCAGCGTCGGCCTGTCGGCCAGCGAAATCCCCTACCCTTATGTCCTCGACGGCGGCGACGACCTGCAGCTCGGCGGGGTCCAGTCGGCCGAGCTCGGGCGGTGGTTTCCGACCACCGAGCTGGTCCATATCGGCGACGAGATCGCCGACGGCGACTGGGACATGGCGCGCCATTCGAGCCGCCCGCTGGCGCTGTTCGACGGGCCGCGTACCGATTTCAGCCTGGCCCGGCTCCGCCACTATACCGGCACCCCGACCGAACATTTCCAGCGCTTCGTCCTGTTCACCAACTACGTCCGCTACGTCGATGAATTCGTGCGCTTTTCGGCCGACGAGCTCCGCCGCGAGGGAAGCCCCTACCAGGGGCTGTCGGTGCCCGGCGGGCGCTATGACCGCGGCATGGTCGAGAATGCCGAGGCCGAGATCGCGGCGGGCAGCTGGCGCCGCTACCAGATGCCGGCCTATCATCTGATCGGTCCCAATGGCGACGACGGCATCACGCTCGTCAACATCGGGGTCGGTCCGTCCAACGCCAAGACCATCTGCGACCATATCGCCGTGCTGCGCCCCGAAGTGTGGCTGATGATCGGCCATTGCGGCGGGCTTCGGCCGAGCCAGAGCATCGGCGACTATGTCCTCGCCCACGCCTATCTGCGCGACGATCACGTGCTCGACGGCGTGCTCCCGGTAGAAATCCCGATCCCCCCCATCGCCGAGGTCCAGACCGCCTTGTTCAACGCCGCCGCCGCGGTCACGGGCGAAAATGAGGATAGCCTCAAGAAACGGCTTCGGACGGGCACCGTGGTGACCACCGACGACCGCAATTGGGAACTGCGCTACACCGCCTCGGCGCTGCGCTTCAACCAGAGCCGGGCGGTCGGGATCGACATGGAGAGCGCCACCGTCGCGGCCCAGGGCTATCGCTTCCGCGTGCCCTACGGGACCTTGCTGTGCGTCTCGGACAAACCTCTGCATGGCGAATTGAAACTGCCCGGCCAGGCCAATGCCTTTTACGAGCGCGCAATCAGCCAGCATCTGCGGATCGGAATCGAGGCGCTCAGCCTGCTGCGCGAGGAAGGCGACGCGCTCCACAGCCGGAAGCTCCGCAGCTTCGACGAGCCGCCGTTCCGCTAGGCAAATTGAAAGGGGCCCGGCATCGCTGCCGGGCCCCTTTCTCGTTTCCGACCCCGAGGGTTCGAACAAGAGCTTAGCCGCGCTCGCCGGCGTTCTGCGGCTGCTGCGGGGGCTGATTGGTTGCGTTGGCGAGCCAGCGGCTGGTCGCGCCGCAGCTGCTGGTCGCAGTAACCGGCTGGCCGGCCTGAAAGGCCTGGGTGTAAGGGAAGCATTCCTGCGCGCCGCCCGTGCTCAGGCACAATTGCCCGGCATTGGCGGTCCAGGTCGCGGGAATAACATTGCCGCTGGGCGTGGTGATGCGGGCAACGCCGCCCGGATCGAAGCTGATGTTGTTCAGCACGCCATTGGTTTCGACCTGCACCGTCTGGCCGGCGATTTCGGACCCCGGCACCCACTGGGCCGAAGCACCGGTGGCCAGCAGCGCGGCGGCGGCAAGGCCGGAGATCTTCGTGAATTTGGACATGGCGGCAACTCCCCACCGGTTACATTGAACACATAGCCAGCGGCGCCCCTTCGGACACAGTCGACCATAGGCTCTAACTCCCTACACTGCCACGAAGTTGCAAGGCTTTTCGTGCCCCGCAAACAGTCAAGTCCTTGCCGTGTCATTTATGCCCGTTATGGAGCCGTTTCTCCCTCCAGAAAGGTCAAGTCGTTGCATAGCCTGAATATTGTCGTGGTCGGATTGGGCTATGTTGGACTTCCCCTTGCCGTCGCGCTGGCGGCGCACCACGACGTCACAGGCTTCGATATCGATCGTGGCCGGATCGACGAACTCGGGCGCGGCGAGGATCGCACCCGCGAAGTCGAGGCCGATCGATTGCTTGGCTCGACGCTGACGCTGACCGCCGACCCGCAGCAGGCGCGCGGCGCGGATCTGTATATCGTTACCGTGCCGACCCCGGTCGACGATGCCAATCGCCCCGATTTGCGCCCGCTGCTGTCGGCGACGCGCACCGTCGCCGGTCTGCTTGAAGCGGGCCGGCCGGCGGTGGTGGTCTATGAAAGCACCGTCTATCCCGGCGTAACCGAAGAGATTTGCGGGCCCGAACTGGAGCGCGTGTCGGGCCTCAGGCGCGGTCCCGATTTCAAGCTCGGTTACAGTCCCGAGCGGATCAACCCGGGCGACCGCGAACATACGGTCGACAAGATCGTCAAGGTTGTCGCGGGCGAGGACGGCGCGACAACCAAGCTGCTTGGGAGCGTCTATGGCGCGATGAACGGGGGCCGGATCTTCGCCGCCGCATCGATCAAGGCGGCCGAGGCGGCCAAGGTGATCGAAAATGCCCAGCGCGACATCAACATTGCCTTCATGAACGAGATCACGCAGATCTTCGCCAAGCTCGACCTCAGCATCTGGGACGTGCTTGCGGCGGCGCGGACCAAATGGAACTTCCTGCCGTTCGAGCCGGGCCTGGTCGGCGGCCATTGCATTGGGGTCGACCCTTATTACCTCGCGCACCGCGCCCGCGAACTGGGTCATGAGCCGCGGATCATCCTGGCCGGGCGCGAGACTAACGACGCGATGGGCGCCTGGGTCGCGGACCAGCTTCACGAGCGGCTCGGCAACAAGGCGAGCCGGGTGCTGGTGCTGGGCCTGACGTTCAAGGAGAATGTGCCCGACCTGCGCAACAGTCGCGTGATCGACGTCATTAACCGGCTGAAGTGGCTCGGGCATGAGGTCGAGGTGTGCGATCCGCTGGCCGATCCGGCCGAAGCGAACCACGAATATGGCCTCGCCTTGGCCGATGCGGCCGCGCTCGGCGGGACATTCGACCTGGTTGTGGGCGCGGTCGCGCATGACGAATATCGCGCACTCGGCAGCGGCGAGGTGGCCGCCTGGCTGGCTCCCGGCGGGCAGGTCGCCGACCTGAAGCGGCTCTGGCAATGGGAACCAAATCCCTCGCTAAGTGTCTGGAGCCTTTGAGACTTTCATGCTTCAAATGATTCCCACCAACCGTAACATACGCGGCAGCTGGCTGGCGCGCCGACGGGTGCAGTTGCTCGGCGCGCTGCTGCTCGCCGCGCTGGCGCCGCTTGCCTGGCGCCTGCTGGCGACCCCCGAACTGGTGTTCGTCTCGACCTTCAACGCCTTTTACGCCAATGTCGCGGCGGTCGCGCTGACCCTGTGGCTGCGGATGAGCTTCGAGACCTATCCGGGCATCCGCTCGTCGATGGTCATCCTGCCGACCGCCGCGGTTGCTCACGGGCTGGTCCTGACCTTCTTCTTTTTCACCCGCCTGCCCTATGACCGCACTACCTTCATCGCCGGCTTCGTCATCCACGTCGCCTGGTTCTACATGGTCTATTTCCTCATTCAGCGGCACACCCTCCTCAAGATCGCGGTGGTCCCGATCGGCCGCTGGCAGCGTTTGATCGGACTTGACGGGGTCAGCTGGATGCGGCTCGACCAGCC
>JANPKL010000137.1:0-1919 GCA_031425975.1 Sphingomonas sp. | reverse complement strand
GAACCTCGAACCCTCGGTGGCGCATCAGCCCTGGGCCAAATGGACCGGGCAAGGCGGTTATGCGGCGCGCGGGGCGGTGTTCCTGATCAGCGGCGGCTTCCTGTTCGCGGCCGGTCGCAAGGAGCAGGCCAGCGAGGCCGGCGGCATGGCCGAGGCGCTGGCGTGGCTGACCTCGCCGTGGGACACGATCGTCGCGGTCGGCCTGATCCTGTTCGGGCTCTACAGCCTGATCGAGGCCCGCTTCCGGGTGATCCACGACGTGCCGGTCGACGGGCTGGCTAGCAAGGCCCGGGCCAAGATGCCGGTCTGACCGGCCTCGCCAAGATCAAGCAAGCTTAGAGCACTTTACAAAAAGACGCATAAGTGCACTAATCTCGCTATGGATCCCTATCGAAATCCCTTTGCCCCGGGAGCGGGAACGCCGCCACCCGAATTGGCCGGTCGCCGTGCCCTGCTCGAGGAAAGCCGGATCGCATTGCACCGCATTCGCCACGGGCGGGCGGCCCGGAGCCTGATCCTCTATGGCCTGCGCGGGGTCGGCAAGACCGTGCTGCTCGGTCACATGCGCAAAGATGCGGAGGCTGAGGGCGTCACTGTGGTCGGGATCGAAGCGCCCGAGGCGCGCTCGCTGCCCGGGCTGCTCGTCCCTGCCTTGCGCGGAGCGCTGCTACGAATGGACCGGCTGCGGCGGGCAGGCAATGACATGGGCCGAGCCATGCGCGCACTGGCGAGTTTCGCGCGGTTGAAAGTTACCTACGCCGACATCACCGTCGCGCTGGATGTTGAGCCCGAGCCCGGCGTCGCGGACAGCGGCGACCTGGGCAACGACCTGGCGGACCTCTTGTCGACCATCGGCGAAGTGGCGCGGACGCAGGAGGGCGCGGTGGCGCTGGCCATCGACGAGCTGCAATATGTCCCCGAGGAGCAATTGTCGGCGCTGATCAGCGCGCTCCATCGGACGGGACAGGAGCGCCTGCCAGTGACATTGATCGGGGCCGGACTGCCGCCGCTGCTGGCGCAGATGGGCGAGGCGAAATCCTATGCCGAGCGCCTGTTCCGCTTCGTGCCGATAGATGCGCTCGAGCCCGAGGCGGCGGCCGAGGCGATCCGCCTGCCAATTGAACGCGAGGAGGAAGATATCACCCCGGGCGCGATCGAGGCGATCCTGCGCGCAACCCGCGGCTACCCCTATTTCCTGCAGGAATGGGGCAAGCACAGCTGGGACGCGGCGCCGCAATCGCCAATTACCAAAGAAGATGTGGCGGTGGCGGGCGTGGCGGCGCTAGCCGAGCTCGACGTCAGCTTCTTCCGGGTGCGCTTCGACCGGCTGACCCCGGCCGAGAAACGCTATCTGGCGGGGATGGCAGCGCTCGGGCCCGGGCCGCATCGGTCGGGCGACATCGCCGAGCGGCTGGGAGTCAAGGTGACCAGCGTTGCGCCGACCCGCAACAGCCTGATCGGCAAGGGAATGCTCTTCAGCCCGGGACACGGCGATACGGCTTTTACCGTCCCGCTGTTCGACGAATTCATGGCGCGTACCCTGCCCTTTGAGCCGCTTCGCTAAGCCTCTGGGAAAGGTGGAAAAGCTTGCGGAGAGCGCCGTGAACAGATAAGGAACGGAACATGGCTCAGCTCGATACTCGCGGCAAACTCGCCATCCTTGCCGATGCGGCCAAATATGACGCGAGCTGCGCCTCGTCCGGGACGGCCAAGCGCGACAGCCGGGGTGGCAACGGCGTGGGTTCGACCGAGGGCATGGGCATCTGTCACGCCTATGCGCCCGATGGGCGATGCATCAGTTTGCTCAAGATTTTGCTGACCAACAGCTGCATCTTCGACTGCCATTATTGCATCAATCGCAAGAGTTCGAATGTCCGGCGGGCGCGGTTCACCGCCGAAGAGGTCGTCAACCTCACCCT
>JANPKL010000136.1:0-3980 GCA_031425975.1 Sphingomonas sp. | reverse complement strand
CTGGACTGAGGCCGCGGTCGAATCCGCCGCGCTCGGCGAAGGGGTCGACCTCGACATCGCTCGTCTTGCGCTGCCGGACGATGCTGTCGGGCTGATCGACCTTTACGGTGCGGGAGTGGACGCGGCCCTGGCCGAACGCCTTCCGCCCGAGGCGCTGGCGGCGATGAAGATCCGCGAGCGGATTCGCGGCCTCGTCTGGGCGCGGATCGAGATTCAGGAGCCCGCGCGCGAAGCCATCCGCCGCGCGCTCGCCATCCTAGCCATGCCGCAGAATCTGGCCGCCGCCGCGCGCCTGTCGTGGCGCAGCGCCGACATAATGTGGCGCATGGCCGGCGACACGGCGACCGACTACAATCACTATACCAAGCGCGCGATCCTGTCGGCGGTCTATGGTTCCACCCTGCTGGCCTGGCTTCAGGACGATAGCGAGGGATCGGCCGACACTGCCGCATTCCTCGATCGCCGAATCGACGAAGTGATGCGATTCGAGAAGTGGAAGGGCGGTCTTGGCAAGCGCGAGCGGCCGAGCCTGTCGCGCTTCCTCGGGCGCCTGCGCTACCCGCCGCGCTAACTCGCGCCTTGCCCTCGCTTCTTGTTATTGATAATCAGTCGCAGCAAGATGACCGTCCAGACCCCCGCTTCTTCCTTTGCCCTCCTGCTCGACGAGCTGACGCTCGGCGCGCGGGCGCGAATCGCGGGGGTCGACTGGGCGTCACTGGGTGACAGCGAGGCCTGCCGCCTGCGCCATTTCGGCTTCGACGAGGGGGTGAGCGTCGAGCCGCTCCACACCGGGCCGTTCGGGCGCGACCCGATGGCGGTGAAGGTCGGCCGGATGACGGTCGCGATCCGCCGCAGCCATGCGCGCGCCATTCGCGTCATCCCGTCCGCCTGAAGCCTAAGCGATGACGCTTCCCGCGCCCCTTGTGGCGGTGGTCGGCAATCCCAATGCCGGCAAGAGCGCATTGTTCAACGCCCTGACCGGCGCGCGCCAGAAGGTCGGCAATTACCCGGGTGTGACCGTCGAGCGGAAGAGCGGCCGGCTGGTCCTGGCCGACGGTCGCCCGCTCGAACTGGTCGATCTGCCCGGCGCCTATGGCCTCGATCCCTCCAGCCCCGACGAAGCGGTGACCCGCGACGTGCTGCTGGGCGCGCAGGCCGGGGAGCGGAGACCCGACCTGTTGCTGGTCGTGCTCGACGCCTCGAACCTCGACAATCACCTGCGCTTCGCGATCGAACTCCGCGGCCTGGGCCTGCCGATGGTCGCCGCCTTGAACATGATCGACATGGCGCAGCGCGACGGGCTGACGCTGAGCGCCGAGTCGCTGGCCGCCGAGCTGGGCTGCCCGGTGATCGAGACCGTTGCGGTGCGGCGGCGGGGCCTCGACGCGCTGCGGGAAGCCATTTCCGGCACGCTTGGCCAGGTGCCGACAGCGCACCCGGTTCCGACCGAACTGGCCCGCGAGGCGCGGCGGATGGCGCAGGCCGCGGTCCTCGCCGAATCGCCGGTGCGACGCTGGACCCACCGCCTCGACCGCGTGCTGCTTCATCCCGTCGCCGGGCCGCTGATCCTCGCCTTGGTCATGTTCACCATGTTCCAGGCGGTGTTCGCCTGGTCCGAGACCCCGGTCGGCTGGATCGAAGATGCGGTGGGCGCGCTCGGCACCGGCATCGCTTCTGCTTTGCCCGAAGGGCACCTGCGCTCCTTGCTGGTCGATGGTGTGATCGGCGGGGTCGGCGCGGTGGTGGTGTTCCTACCGCAGATCCTGATTCTGTTCCTCTTCATCCTGCTGCTCGAGGGCACCGGCTACATGGTCCGGGCGGCGTTCCTGATGGACCGACTGATGAGCCGCGCGGGCCTGTCGGGGCGGGCGTTCATTCCCCTGCTGTCGAGCTTTGCCTGCGCGGTGCCCGGGATCATGGCCACCCGCACCATCGACAATGAAAAGGACCGGCTGACCACTATTTTGGTTGCGCCGCTGATGACCTGCTCGGCCCGGCTGCCGGTCTACACCCTGATCATTGCCGCCTTCATCCCCGACCGCGCGATCGTGCCGGGCATCAACCTCCAGGGCGTCGTCATGTTTGCGCTCTATCTCGCGGGCATCGTCGGCGCGCTCGGCGCTGCGCTGGTGCTGCGCAAGACCGTGGCCCGCGGCGCTTCGTCCTTCTTCATGATGGAACTGCCCAAATATCAGTTGCCTGCGCTCAAGGACGTCCTGCTCGGCCTGTGGCAGCGCGCGACCATCTTCCTCAAGCGCGCCGGCGGGATCATCCTGATCACCACCGTCATCCTGTGGGCGCTGGCCAGCTTCCCCCAGGCGGGACCGGGGGAGCGGCAAAGCGAGGTCTCGATCGCCGGAAAGATCGCGAGCGGGATCGAGGTCGTCGTCCGCCCGATCGGCTTCAACCACGATATCGCGCTCGCGCTGCTCCCCGCCATGGCCGCCCGCGAGGTGGCGGTCGCCGCCATCGCCACCGTCTATGCGATCGAGGAAGAGGATGAGGCGCAGCTCGAACAGAGCCTGGCCGAGCGGCTGCGCGGCAATTGGCCGCTGCCTACCGCACTCGCCTTCCTCGCCTGGTTCGTGTTCGCGCCGCAATGCATTTCGACCATCGCGGTGACGAGGCGCGAGACCAATGGCTGGAAGTGGCCTTTGTTCATGCTCGGCTACATGTTCGCGCTGGCCTATGTTGCGGCGGGCGCCACCTACTGGACGGCGGTTGCGCTAGGCCTATAGCTGACCTTCGAAAAGAAGGAGTCGTGAGGCAATGGCGGGCAGCGTCAACAAGGTCATTTTGGTGGGCAATCTGGGCAAGGATCCCGAATCGCGGAGCTTCCAGAACGGCGGCAAGGTGGTGAGCTTCAGCCTCGCCACGTCGGACAATTGGAAGGACAAGAGTTCCGGCGAGCGCAAGGAAAAGACCGAGTGGCATAATGTCTCGATCTTCTCGGAAGGCCTCGCTCGCGTCGCCGAGCAATATCTCAAGAAGGGCAGCAAGGTTTACCTCGAAGGCCAGCTCGAGACCCGCAAGTGGCAGGACCAGTCGGGCAACGACCGCTATACGACCGACGTGGTGCTGCGGAACTTCAACAGCTCCATGGTGCTGCTCGACGGTCGCAGCGAAGGCGGCGGAGGTGGCGGCGGTGGCTATGGCGGCGGTCGCCAAAGCGGCGGCTATGACGATGGTGGCTTTGGTAGCGGAAACACGGGCGGCGGCAGCCGCGGCGGCGCATCGAGTGGCGGCAATCGCCCAGCGCCGGCGGCGTTCGACGATCTCGACGACGACGTTCCGTTTTGATTCTTGCCGCTCCCCTTTTGGGGGAGCTGTGAGCGAAGCTGACTGAGGGGTTCTGCCTTCTGCGTTGCGGGGAATAAGGCAGAACCCATTCGTCAACCGCTTCGCGTCTGCCACCTTCGCTGAAGGGAAGGGGCGTGTGCTATTTCCCCTTCAGTGCCGCCAGCGCCGCGAACGGTCCGGCCTCGCCTTCGCTCAGCACGCCCGCCTCTTTCAGCACATCCGCCGCATGCGCGCTTCGGGGATAGGGGTCGAGGGCGAGCGCGAGCGAATCGCTCAGGGCGAGGCCGAGGTCGATTTCGCGCCCGTCGTGAAAGGTAACGTCGAGCTCTTCACCGCTGAGTTCGATATCCTCGTCCGGCGCGGTGGTCGGCTCGGGGCGGAACAGGATATTGAAGGGCTCGTCGATCCGGGCCGGCACGGGATCGCCGCTGGCGACGCAGGCCTGGGTCGCGATCGCCTTCAGCTCGCCCGTCAGCCGGACCTCCTCGCCGCTGCGGGCGACGCTCGCCTTGGCCTCGAAGCTATCGAGCGCGAGCAGTCCGAGCCGCCGGGCAATCGCCGCCCGTTCGATCTCGTCGGCGACCAGCGCGATGCGCTTGCCGTGCGGCAGTGCGGCGAGGCTCAGCCGGTGCGCGAAGTCGTTGCTCATGGCAACACCCCGGCCATCAGCGCCTCATCGC
>JANPKL010000135.1:0-9998 GCA_031425975.1 Sphingomonas sp. | reverse complement strand
TCGACCAGCAGGCAGACCCCGCGCAAGTGGCGCAGGGCCGCGCGCCTCCGGGCAGCCAGGTGCTGCCGATGGCCGACGGTTCGGGTGCGATCGCGGTCCAGCGCCGCGCCATGGTCTCGGGCGAGCAGATCGCATCGGCGGCGCAGGCCTTCGATCCGCAGTCAGGTGCGCCCGTCGTCACCATCCGCTTCGACAGCCAAGGCGCGCGCCGCTTCGGCCGCACCACCACCGAGAACACCGGCAAGCCCTTCGCCATCATCCTCGACAACAAGGTGCTGTCGGCGCCCAACATCAATGAGCCGATCCTCGGCGGAACCGCACAGATCAGCGGCGGCTTCACCGTCGAGACCGCCAACGAACTCTCTATCTCGCTCTCCTCGGGCAAGCTGCCGGTCAAGCTGAACGCGATCGAGGAGCGCACCGTCGGGCCCGACCTCGGCCGCGATTCGATCCGGGCGGGCGCGATCGCGGCCGCAATCGCGATCCTCGCGGTGATGAGCTTCATGATCATCACTTACGGCCGCTTCGGGGTCTATGCGAACCTCGCGCTGGTTCTGAATGCGCTGATGATCCTGGGCATCATGGGCATCTTCGGCTCGGCCCTGACCCTGCCGGGCATCGCCGGCTTCGTGCTCACCATCGGCGCCGCGGTCGACGCCAACGTCCTCATCAACGAGCGTATCCGCGAGGAGCAACGCCGGGGCCGCAAGATGCTCGACGCGATCGAGACCGGCTACAAGGAGGCGAGCACCGCCATCTTCGACGCCAACATCACCAACGTCATCGCCGCCGCTTTGATGTGGTATTTCGGCTCCGGCCCGGTGCGCGGCTTTGCGATCGTGCTGTTGATCGGGATCATGACCTCGGTCTTCACCGCGGTGAATTTCACTCGGCTGATGGTGGCTTTGTGGGTCAAGCGCCAGCGCCCGCGCGAACTGCATATCTAGGACGGCCGCGATGAAGCTCCTCAAACTCGTCCCCGACAACACCAACATCGATTTCATGCGCGTGCGCAACATCGCGCTCATCCTGTCGGTGCTGGTGACCATCGCCAGCCTCGTGCTGGTGGGGGTCAAGGGCCTCAACCTCGGGGTCGATTTCGTCGGCGGGCAGATGATCCGCGCGACCTTCGCCCAACCGATCGAGGTCGAACAATTGCGCGACCGGGTCGGCACCCTCAACCTTGGCGAGGCCAGCATCCAGGAAGCGGGCAGCACCCGCACCTATCAGATCCGCCTGCCCAAGCCGCCCGGTGGCGAAGCCGCCGCCAACGCCGCCGCCAGTCAGGTACGCGGGATGATCACCCAGCAATATCCCGGCGCGCGGATCGATGCGGTCGAGACCGTGTCCGGCAAGGTCAGCGAGGAACTCGCCCGCGACGGCCTGCTCGCGATCAGTCTCGCGATGCTCGGGATCGCCGTCTACATCTGGGTCCGGTTCGAATGGCAGTTCGGCGTCGGCGCGCTCGTCACCCTGTTCCACGACGTGTCGATGCTACTCGGCTTTTTCGCTTTGACCCGGCTGCAGGTCGATCTCAATATCGTCGCCGCCTTCCTCGCGGTGGTCGGCTATTCGTTGAACGACACGGTTGTCATCTACGACCGCATCCGCGAGAATCTGCGCAAGTATCGCAAGATGCAGATCGTCCCCCTGCTCAACCTCTCGTTGAACGAGACGCTCAGCCGTACGCTCGTCACCTCGGGCTCGATCATGCTGGCGCTGCTGATGCTGCTGATCTTCGGCCCCGACGTCATCTTCGGCCTGACTATTTGCATCCTGCTCGGCACCTTCATCGGCACCTATAGCTCGATCTACATTTCGGCCCCGATCCTCGTCTGGCTGGGGGTCAAGCCCGACAGTTTCCTGCGGGTCGAGGAAGACAAGAACGCAGGCGCTCCGGCGGCCGACGGGGCGGTCGTGTAAGCGGGGGTTCATTTGCCCACCGGCATCTCCGCTTGGCCTCTCCCGCAACTGCCCCTAGAAGGCCGACCCATGTCCAGTTTTCCCCGTCCGCTCCTGCTTCTGCTTACCTGCGCCGTTGTGCTGCCCGCCGCCGGTTGTGCCGGCAACAAGGCTAAGGCCGACACCGCTTATGTCGCGCGTGACGTCAACACGCTCTACGCGCTCGCCAAGCAGCGGCTCGACCGCCAGGATTACACCGTCGCCGCCAAGCTGTTCGACGAGGTCGAGCGCCAGCATCCCTATTCGGTGTGGGCCCGCCGCGCGCAGATGATGAGCGCGTTCAGTTATTATATGGCGCAGACCTATCCCGAGGCGATCAGTTCGGCCCAGCGGTTCCTGACGATCCATCCGGGCAACAAGGACGCGCCTTACGCCAATTATCTTATCGCGATGAGCTACTACAACCAGATCGCCGATGTCACCCGCGACCAGAAGATCACCGGCCAGGCCAGCGACGCCTTCAATGAACTGATCCGCCGCTATCCCGAAAGTCGCTACGCCGCCGACGCGCGATTGAAGCTCGACCTCATCAACGACCAGCTCGCGGGCAAGGAGATGGAGGTCGGTCGCTATTACCAGCGCTCGGGCAACTGGCTCGCTTCGGTCAATCGCTTCCGTATCGTGACCGAGAAGTATCAGACCACGACCCACACGCCCGAGGCGCTTATGCGGCTGACCGAAAGCTATCTCGCGCTCGGCGTGCCGGAAGAGGCGGTCAAGTCGGCCGCGGTCCTGGGTCGCAACTATCCTGGCACCGTCTGGTACGACCGCGCCTTCAAGCTCGTCCGGCGCCACGTGCCGAGCGCGCCGCTCAGCCAGGCTTGAGGAGGCCGCCCGGCCGGCCATGCTAAGGCAGCTCGTCATCCGTGACGTGGTGCTGATCGACCGGCTCGAACTCGACTTCGGCGACGGCCTCGGCGTGCTGACCGGGGAGACCGGGGCGGGCAAGTCGATCTTGCTCGATTCGCTCGGCCTGGCCCTGGGGGTCCGGGCCGACAGCGGCCTGGTTCGCAGTGGCCAGCCCGTCGCTTCGGTCACCGCCGAATTCGACCTTGCCGACGATCATCCCGCGCTCGCCCTCCTCGACGAGGCGGGCATCGAGCGCGACCCTGGTGAGCCGCTCATCTTCCGCCGGACCCTCAAGGCCGACGGCGGCAGCCGCGCCTTCCTGTCGGGCGCGCCCGTCCCCGCCACCACCTTGCGCGACGTCGGCGCCAGCCTGGTCGAAATCCACGGCCAGCATGACGATCGCGGGCTGCTTGATGCCAGGGGCCACCGCGCCCTGCTCGACAATTTCGGGAGGATCGTCCTCGTCCCCGTCGCCCGCGCCTGGACTCGCCTTGCCGATCTGCGCGCCGAGCTCGCCGCGCTCGAGGCCGCGCAGGCCGATGCCGACCGCGACCGCGACTTCCTCGAGCACAGCATCGCCGAGCTGGAAAAGATGGCGCCCGAGGAGGGCGAGGAGCAGGCGCTTGCCGACAAGCGCGCCGCAATGAAGCAGTTTTCGCGGGTGCAGGACGATCTCGACGGGCTGGCCGACCTCTTCACCGGCTCCACCGGCGGCCTGTCGCAACTGCGCCAGGCAGCACGGCGAATGGAGCGGATCGCCGATGCCCATCCGCTGCTGGCCGAAGCGCTGGCCGCGCTCGACCGGGCATTGATCGACGGGGGCGAGGCCGAGGACAAGATCGCCCGCGCCCAGGCCGAGCTAAGCTTCTCCCCGGAAGACCTCGACGAGGCCGAGGCCCGCCTGTTCGACCTGCGCGGCCTTGCCCGTAAGCATCGCGTCGAGCCCGACCAATTGGCCGAGTTGCTGCACCGGATGAAAGAGCAACGCAGCCAGATCGAGAGCGGCGGCGCGCGCATCGCCGAACTGGCCCGCGCCCTGGACGTGGCCGAGGCCGATTATGCCGCCGCCGCCGCCGCACTGACGCAGGCCCGGACCGCCGCCGCCGCACGGCTCGATGCGGCGGTCGCGGCCGAGCTCGCGCCCCTCAAGCTCGAGGCCGCGCAATTCCGCACCGCCATCGCCCCCGCCATGCCCGGCCCGGGCGGCGCGGACCGCGCCGAATTCGAGATTTCGACCAACCCCGGATCCCCGCTCGGTCCCTTGGTCAAGATCGCCTCGGGCGGCGAATTGTCGCGGTTCATCCTCGCCTTGAAGGTCGCGTTGGCGGAGGAGGGCGGGGCCTCGACCATGATCTTCGACGAGATCGACCGCGGCGTCGGCGGCGCGGTGGCAAGCGCCATCGGCGAGCGGCTCGCCCGCCTCGCGACCCGCAGCCAATTGCTGGTCGTCACCCACAGCCCCCAGGTCGCCGCCCGCGCCGCGCATCATTACCGGATCGAAAAAAGCCACGGCGCGGACGGCACCCGCACCACGGTCCGCAAGCTTGACGCGCACGAACGCCGCGAGGAAATCGCCCGGATGCTGTCGGGTGCGGCCGTGACCGACGAGGCCCGGGCTCAGGCCGCCCGCCTGCTCGAAACCGCCTGAACAGGAGGATTTATGACCGAAAAGACCGTCGCCCACGAATTTGCCGGCGAGGCGCTGAACAGCATTTGGGTCGGCACCGGCGGCGCCGCGCGCGGCACCGTGATCATGGTGCCGACCTTCTGCGGCTTGAGCGAGCTCGAACTCGGCTTCGCCCGTGACCTTGCCGGACGTGGCTACGCCGTGCTGGTCGCCGATTTGTGGGGTCGAAGCTACGATGCGGCAACCGAGCGTGAGGCCGCCTTCGGCCACATGGGCGTCCTGAAGCAGGACCGCTCGGCTCTGCGCGACCGCATGCTGGCCCTTGTCGAAGTGGCCAAGGCACAGGAGGGCGTCGATCCCGCCCGCATCGCCGCCATCGGCTATTGCTTCGGCGGCCTCTGCGTCCTCGACCTTGCGCGTGCCGGGGCGGACATCGCCGGGGTCGCCAGCTTTCACGGTCTGTTCGACGCCCTCGACCTGCCGCCGCAGAATATCACCGCCAAGGTGCTCGCACTCCACGGATGGGCCGACCCGATGGTCCCCCCCGAAACCGTCGTCGGCCTCGCCGCCGAACTGACCGAGGCGGGGGCGGACTGGCAGATCCAGGGCTATGGCCACGTCGGCCATGCCTTCACCAATCCCCACGCGGGCCAGATCGGCTTCGACGGCGTCGCCTACAACGAAGCCGCGGCCCGCCGCAGCAAGGCGGCCCTGCACGACTTCCTGGACGAATTGTTCGCCTGACGTGGACCCGTCTGCCCCGAATGAAGTGGAGGCCGGTCGGCGGCTGCGGCAGCTGGCGAAGGAGATCGCCCGCCACAACCGGCTCTATCACGACCGGGACGCGCCCGAGATTTCGGATGCGGATTACGACGCACTGGTGCGCGAAAATGCGGCGCTGGAAGCAGCGCATCCGCACCTCGTTCGCGCCGATTCGCCCAGCCGTCAGGTCGGCGCCGCGCCTTCGTCCGCGCTCGCCAAGGTCACCCACGCCCGGCCCATGCTCAGCCTTGAAAATGCCTTTTCGGCCGAGGAGGTGCGCGAATTCGTCGCCCGCGCCCGCCGCTTCCTCAGCCTGCCCGAGGACGAGCCTGTCGCGCTCACCGCCGAGCCCAAGATCGACGGCCTGTCCTGCTCGTTGCGCTACGAAGCCGGCAAGCTGGTCATGTCTGCCACCCGCGGCGACGGGGCCGTCGGTGAAGATGTCACCGCCAATGTGCGCACGATCCCGGAAGTGCCGACCGACCTCCGCTCGTCCCGAGCGAAGTCGAGGGACTTAAGCGCGAGTGCCTCGACTACGCTCGGCACGAGCGGAGTCCCGGCAATCCTCGAAGTCCGCGGCGAGATCTACATGGCCAAGGCCGACTTCGCCGCCTTGAACGAGCGCCAGGCCACAACCGGCGGCAAGCTCTTCGCCAACCCGCGCAATGCCGCCGCAGGCTCGCTTCGTCAGAAGGACCCAAGCATCACCGAGGCGCGGCCCCTGCGCTTCCTCGCGCACGGCTGGGGTGAGCTGTCCGAGCCGCTTGGCGAGACGCAGGCGCAGGCGATGGCCCGCCTCGCTGCACTCGGATTCCCGGTGGACGAGCGCTTCCGCCGCTGCGCCGACGCTGTCGAAGCGCTCGCCCATTATGCCGACATTGAGCGCCAGCGTGCCGATTTGCCGTTCGATATCGACGGCGTCGTTTACAAACTCGATCGCCTCGACTGGCAGGAACGATTGGGCTTCGTTGGCCGTGCCCCACGCTGGGCACTGGCGCACAAATTCCCCGCCGAGCAGGCCGAGACCACGCTCGAGAAGATCGAGATCCAGGTCGGTCGCACCGGCAAGCTGACCCCCGTCGGACGCTTGACCCCGGTCGGCGTCGGCGGCGTGCTGGTCGCGAACGTCACCCTCCACAACCGAGACGAGATTGCCCGCCTGGCCCTGCGCGAAGGCGACCGCGTGACAATCCAGCGCGCCGGGGACGTCATCCCGCAGGTGGTCGAGAACCTTTCGCCGGACACCCCGCGCGATGCCTACGTCTTCCCCGATCACTGCCCGGCCTGCGGGTCAGCAGCCGTCGCCGAGGAGGGTGAAGTCGATGTCCGCTGCACGGGCGGCCTCGTCTGCCCCGCGCAACGGCTCGAGCGGCTGCGCCATTTCGTCGGTCGCGGCGCGATGGATATCGAGGGGCTGGGCGAAAAGAGCATCGCCGAATTCATCGCCGCAGGCCTGCTCGAAAAACCTTCCGACATCTTCCGCCTGACCCGCGACCGGATCCTCGGCCGCGAGGGCTGGAAGGACAAAAGCGTCGACAACCTCCTCGCCGCGATCGAGGGCCGCAAGGGGTTCGACTCTGCCCGGCTGTTGTTCGGGCTCGGCATCCGCCACGTCGGCATCGTCACCGCCCGCGACCTCCTCAAATGCTTCGGGACGATCGACGCGCTCGAGGCAACGGCGACGGGCGAGGGGGGCATGGACGAACTCTCCGCGGTCGAGGGCTTCGGCCCGGTGGTCGCGCAGTCGGTGCACGACTTCTTCCACGAACCCCATAATCGCACCGAAGTTTCCGCGCTGCTCGATCTCGCCAAGCCCGCCCCCTTCGCCAGCACCGCCCGCGAAACCCAGTGGACCGGCAAGACCATCGTCTTCACCGGCAGCCTCGAAACCATGAGCCGCGACGAAGCCAAGGCGCAGGCCGAACGTCTGGGTGCGCGCGCCGCCGGATCTGTCAGCGCGAAGACCGACCTGGTGGTGGCGGGGCCGGGAGCGGGCTCCAAGCTCAAGAAGGCCGCCGAACTCGGCGTGCGCGTGGTCGACGAAGCCGAATGGGCGCAGATGGTCGCCGAAGCCTAGGCGCGTTCCAGCACCAGCACCCGCCATTCTCCGCTGCCGCCTTCGATCAGGCGGCAGCCGAGCGCGGCATAAGCCGCGACCACCGACTCGGCCTGCGTGTCGAGCAGCCCCGCCAGCACGATCGTCGCCCCCGGCGGGCAGGCCGCGACGAAGCGCGGCGCCAGTTCGATCAGTGGCCCGGCCAGGATATTGGCGATCAGCAAGTCGAACGGCGCCCGCTCGGCCAGCGCGGGATGATCCATTCCGTCGGCCACCGCCAGCGCGAGTTCACCCGCTCCCTCGCCCAGCTTCACCCCGTTCACCAGCGCATTGTCGCGCGTCACGACGATGCTGACCGGGTCGATGTCGGTCGCGATTGTGCGCGCCTCCGGCCACAAGGCCAGCGCGGCGAACGCCAGCAAACCCGTCCCCGTGCCAATGTCGGCAATCCGCTCGAACCGCGCGCCTGCGACCTTAAGCCGGTCGAGTGCATCGAGGCAGCCCTTGGTGGTGTGATGGTGCCCGGTCCCGAAGGCGAGCCCCGCGTCGATCAGGAAATTCACCGCATCCGGCTCGGGCGAATGCGCCGGGGTACGCACGAAGAACCGCCCGGCGTGGATCGGCTCGAGCCCCGCCTGGCTGCGCACGACCCAATCCTCGTCCTGCAACTCGGCCATTTCGGGCGCGCCGTCGGCTAGGCCCTGCAGCACCGCCAGCGCCGCGGCGTGCGGCTCCCCCTCGAAATAAGCGTGGATCCGCCAATCGTCGGGGCGATGCTCGTCGGGTTCGTCGGCGACGAGCACGGGCGGATTTTCCGCATCCGCGAACGGATCGTCCATTGCCCCGACCGCCTCGCCCTGCGCGCGGGTGCAGGCGAGCGACACGCGCCAGCTCATTTGGCCGCGCCTTCCTTCGCCAGTCGCTCGTCGAGCGCCTTGGTCTTGGCCGCCGCATAATCGCGGCACCCTGACGGATCGAGCAAGGGCTGCCCCGCGCCGAAACGCTTGACCATGTCGCTGGCCGAGGGATGTGGAGTGGTGACAATGTCGCAATCGAGCGCCGCGATCCTCGCAATGCCTGCGCGAAAGCCTGCCACGACCCCGGGATGATCGGTGAAGCGATAATCGTCGCGGCTGACCGGGCTCAGGCTGTCGGCAAGGACCATCGTCCGGCACACTCCGCCCTCGCAACTCACCCATTGCCAGCTGAGCGCGCCCGCGGTGTGGCCGGGGGTCGCGACCGCGGTCAGCTGGATCGCGCCCAGCCGCAATTTGTCGCCACCCTTCACGATCCGCGCCACCGCCACCGGAGGCATCGCCGGAAGCGACCCGAATTGCGGATCGTCCTTGCTCGCCCGCCCGCTGCGCAGCACCGGCGCGGCTTCCGCCGAGGCCGCCACTTGCGCCCCGGTCAGCGCCTGCAGCCGCGCGAAACCGCCGACATGATCGTGATGTTCGTGACTGTGGAGCAGCCAGCGCACGTCGGACAATTTGAAGCCCAGCCGCCGGATATTTGCGGCGACCGATTCCGCGCCCGCCTCGGTCCCGCTATCGATCAGCACATGGCCGTCGGTGCCGGTGATCAGAATCGCGCTGATCCCGCAGGTCCCGACATAATAGCTGTTGCCGTGGATGCGGACGGGCGGGGCGGGCTTGTCCCATTCGTCGAAGTCGGTGCAGGTCCGCGCAAAGGCCGGGCCCGCGGCGGCGATCGGTGCCGGCAATTTCTCGACCCGGTTCGCCCGCCCGAGCGGGATGACGATCTGCTGGGCGACGAGCGCCAATAACGCGGCACTAGCGAACATAGCTTGCTCCATTGACGTCGATCACACTCCCGGTCGCGCTCGCCGGCGCGTCGGTCGCCAGCCAGCGGATCGTTTCACCGACCTCGGCCGCGCTCGCCACCCGACCGAGCGGGATGTCGGCAAGGACCTTGTCGCCCCCGCGGCTGGCGAGATAGTCCGCCGTCATCTCGGTCACCGTAAATCCCGGTGCCACCGCGAATGCGAGGATATTCTCCGCCGCATAGCCGCGCGCAATCGTCTTGGTGACCGCGATTAGAGCCGCCTTCGACGCCGCATAATGCCAATGCTGCGGTGAATCCCCGCGATAGCCCGCGCGGCTTGCGACATTGACGATCCGCCCGCCGCCCCGAGCCCGGAAATGGGCGATGGCCAACCGCGAGAGGTCCGCACTAGCCTGAAGATTGACCTGCATCGTCCGCGCCCAGCCCGCCTGCCACTCGGCCTCGGACGCATCGTCGGCGATGGCCTCATAAACCCCGGCATTGTTGACCAGCACGTCGATCGTGCCGAGCCGGCCGAGCGCTTCGGACCAGCATCGCGCGGCTGCGGACGTATCGGCGAAATCGGCGGCGATGAGGACTTCGCCGCCACGTGTGGAAGTGCCGAGCACATGATGCCCGGCGGCGGCGAGCGCGTCGGCTGCGGCCCTGCCGATGCCCCGGCTGGCCCCGGTGAGAAGGATGTTCATGGCACGGCCTTAGCGCCAATCGTCGTCCCGGCGAAGGCCGGGACCCCAGGCGACGACGAGATGACCAATGGGTCCCGGCCTCCGCGGGCACGACGCGCTCTCCTAGGCAGCGAACCGCGCAATGAATTCCGCGGTCGAGGTCTTGAACTCGCCAATCTGCTGAGAGAAGCGCCCGAAACCCTGCTCGACCCCGTCGATATCGCGCGCGACATTCTCGGTGTCGGTGCGGATCGCCGCAATGGTCGAGCTC
>JANPKL010000134.1:0-15077 GCA_031425975.1 Sphingomonas sp. | reverse complement strand
CGGCCTTGGCCTCGAACCAGATTTCGTCGGTCTGGATATCGACCAGCCCCTTGCGCACACCCTTGAGGCCGAGCGCCGCGATATAGGCGTCCTTCACATCCTCCTCGGTGCGGCATTGCTGGAGTGCGAGAGCAAGGCTCATTCTGGTCTCTGCCTCATTGCGGGGCCCGGGGTGCGTCGGTGGGCCCCCGGGTTGGGGCGTTTTGGGGTCACCGGATCAAATAGGGAAGAAGCGGGACCCCGGATCAGGTCCGGGGTGACGCGGGTGGCGGCCTCACGCTCACTCCCACTCGATTATTCCTAGGAGCCATAAGCTGTTTATTTAGCTAGATAACTTGCCACGGACATCGGGAAAATACCGTCACAGGAACTGGCAAAAAATATGTCTAGGCCAAATCTGCGACGGATTACGATAGTCTATCCGGCACCCCTTCGATTTTGCACTGTCAACCTCGGAAAAGTGAATTGAACGTCGTTTTCAACGATCGCGCTTCGATCCCAGCTTATGCGTGTGCAAAATGCCGTCACGACCATAGTTCGCCAAGACGCCGTCTGAACCCACGGGATAGTCCCAGTTTGCGCGCACCGCTCAGCGTCAAATACCGGCAGGCTTTGTCTTCACCGTAGATGGAGACGAACATGACCAACGACGTTGAACGACGCCTAGGGGCCTTGGGCCCGACCAGGCCCATGTTGGCCTCGGCCGCACGGTACGACGGCCCGAGCTGAAGCTTATGGTGTGCTACTCGCGGATAGCACGATCTACGAGATGGGGCAGCGTAACGAGTTCCCACGCCGCTTCTCCCGATCGCCGCGATGTGTGGTCGGGGACCTTGCCGAGGTGCAGGCCTGGCTTGAGGCTCGGCGTGCCGATAGCCGAGCCGGCAAGTGCGCGCGCGCGCCAAGTCTTCCAGGTGCGATTGCCTGGGACAAGGCTCGTGAAGGGCTGAATTTACGGAAGGTAGATGGGGTGAGTATCTCAGTCCTTGCTCGCCCTCTTCACTTGCTTACTCTGCGGTTTTCGAGTTGCCGGGGGGTGACTATCCGCGCCATCGGAGCCTTAGCCCCGCCGCTCGCTCGATATTTTTCCTCGGACGATAGCGTTAGCCATCCGAGCTTTTGTATAACCTGCAATATTGATGCTGAACGGGGAGATGCTATCTACTCGTTCTCGACCGGCTCGAACGCGGCGATGATGGGGCACGGCCCGGCACCGCTCATGCTGCACTCGGTTGCGAGGCGCGACAGCGCCTTCCGAGCCGCCTGCAGCCGCACGATCTCGGCATCGAGCTTGGAAATCCTCGTCGATGCAAGCTCCCGCGCACGCTCCCGGTCCTCGGTCGCGTCGAGCGAGAGCAGTTCGCCGATCTCCTCGAGCGTAAAGCCTGCGACCTGCCCCGCTCGAACGAACCGGAGCCGGCGCACGTCTTCATTGGAGTAGCGCCGCACGCCCTGGCCGCGCTCAGGTTCCATGATCAGCCCGCGTCGTTGGTAGTAGCGGATCGTCTCCACTCCGACGCCGCCCGCGCGAGCCAAATCGCCGATCTTCATTAAAGGGCTTGATCCCGTACCATAGTCCGGACCCTATATAAGGTCTTGGGACCAAGCCCAAAAGGATTATCGCAATGGCATCGGCCGCGACCAAGACGGCTACCCTGCATCGCATGGTGATGCCGACGCACACCTGCCCGTACGGCCTGAAAGCGAAGGACCTGCTGCGCCGTCGCGGCTATGCGGTCGAGGATCATCTGTTGACCACGCGAGAGGCAACAGATGCGTTCAAGGCCGAGCATGGCGTGGCGACGACGCCGCAGACGTTCATCGCCGGCGAGCGGGTCGGCGGTTACGACGACCTGCGCCGCTTCTTCGGGCTGACGGTCGCCGACCCGAACGCAACGACCTATCGGCCGGTCGTCGCGTTGTTCGGGATGACCGCGCTGATGGCGCTGGCGGCGAGCTACGCGGTTTACGGCGAGGCGCTCACCATTCGCGCCGGCGAGTGGTTCATCGCCTTCAGCATGTGCGTCCTCGCGATGCTCAAGCTGCAGAACGTCGACAAGTTCGCGACGATGTTCCTTAACTACGACCTGCTCGCCAGGCGGTGGGTACCCTACGCCACGACCTACCCCTATGCGGAGGGGCTGGCGGGGGTCCTGATGGTCGCGGGTGTGCTGCACTGGCTGTCGATCCCGGTCGCGCTGTTCATCGGCACGATCGGGGCAGCCTCGGTGTTCAAGGCGGTCTATATCGACAAGCGCGCGCTAAAATGCGCCTGCGTCGGCGGCGACAGCAACGTGCCGCTCGGTTTCGTGTCGCTGACCGAGAATGTGATGATGGTCTCGATGGCCATGTGGATGCTCCTGAGGACGATATGACCGATACAACGCTTTCCCGACGCCACCTTCTGGCCGGGCTCGGTGCCGCGTCCGCATTCGGCGCGTCGCCAGCCTGGGCGCAGGGACACAGCATCGGTGGGCATGGCCGGCATCGCATGTCGAAGCGTGGTGCCGCGACCATCCGCGCGGGCTTCGATGAAGTGCGTGGCGAGGTGATCGATCTTGCTGTGCGCGACGGTCTGCGCATCGTGGAGGGCCGCCGAAGCATCGGCCGCGCGGTGAACGGCAGCGTGCCCGGACCCCTGATCAGGCTGCGCGAGGGTCAGAACGTCCGCTTCAACGTCGCCAACCATCTGCGCGAGGACACCTCGATCCATTGGCACGGCCTCCTCGTACCGTTTCAGATGGACGGCGTGCCCGGCATCAGCTTTCCTGGCATCAAGCCAAATACGACCTTCACCTACGACTTCCCGGTCCGCCAGGCCGGCACCTACTGGTATCACAGCCATTCGGGTCTGCAGGAGCAACAAGGGCATTACGGTCCGCTGATCATCGATCCGGCGGGCGCCGAGCCGGTCAAGTACGACCGCGACTACATCCTGCTGTTGAGCGACTTCACGACGCTCGACCCGCACTTCATCATGAGCCGCCTGCGCACCGGCGAGGGCTATTTCAATCGCCAGCAGACCAGCTGGACCGACCGCTACAAGCTTTCGGGAGCCGAACGCCGGATGTGGGCCGAGATGCGGATGCCGGCGACCGACATCATGGACATCGGCGCGCCGACCTACACATTTCTCGCCAACGGGCGCGGGCCGACCGAGGGGCTCGAGTATCTGTTTCGCGCCGGCGAGCGGATCCGCCTGCGCGTTATCAACGGCTCGGCGCAGAGCTTCTTCAACGTCCGCATCCCAGGTCTGCCGATGACGATCATCGCCGCCGATGGACAGAATGTGCGCCCGGTCGAGGTCGACGAGTTCCAGATCGGCACCGCCGAAACATACGACGTGATCATCACGCCGGGGACTGCCAGCGCCTATGCCATTGTCGGCGAGTCGATGGACCGCTCGGGAATGGCGCTGGCGATGCTTGCAAGCCGACCCGGCGCGCGCGCGGCGGTGCCGGCGTTGCGCGATCCGCCGCTGCTGACGATGGGCGACATGGGCATGGATCATGGCTCGGAAAGCACGGGCAACGGCGGCATGGACGGCATGGACCATGGCGCGATGATCAAGCCCGCTCCGGCCGCGACCGGCGCGGGCACCGCCGCTGTCGATCACGCCGCGATGGGACATGGTGCGCCTGCCGCAGCCGGTGCCGGGACGGCAGCCGTCGATCATGCCGCGATGGGGCACAGCGCATCGACCGGTAAGGCCGCCGGGGCGGCGATTGGCGGGATGAGCATGGACGGCATGAACATGCGCGACACGTCGCTGCTGCCCCCCGACGTAAAGGTCGGCCCCGGCATCGACATGGTGTCGATGTCACCGGCCGATAAGACGGGTGACCCGGGCCTGGGCTTGCGCGGCGTCGGGCACCGCGTGTTGAACTACCGCATGCTCGCCGCGCTCGAGCCGAACAAGGACACGCGCGAGCCGTCGAGGCTGCTCGAGCTGCATCTGACCGGCAACATGGAGCGCTACATGTGGTCGTTCGACGGCCGGATGTACTCGGCGGTCAGCGACGTGCCGATCCGCTTTGCATGGAACGAACGGGTGCGGGTGAAGCTCGTCAACAACACGATGATGGGGCACCCCATCCATCTTCACGGCATGTTCTTCGAGCTGGTCAACGGCCAGTCGCCGGCCACGCAGCCGCGCAAGAACGTCGTGGTCGTCCAGCCGGGGGCGAGCGCGACCTTCGACCTGACCGCGAACGAGGCCGGCGACTGGGCGTTCCACTGCCATCTGATGTATCACATGCATGCCGGCATGATGCAGACCGTGACCGTCATGGGTCCGAAGGGCGGCGCATGAACATGTGCTTGTCCGCCTCGGCCGCCATGTTGGGAATCGCGCTGCTCGCGACACCGGTAAAAGCGCAGCATCAGGGCCACGCCATGCCCGCGCCTGCGCCGGCTCCGAAGTCGGTGCCCACGCCTGCGCCCCCGCCGGCTGATCCGCACGCCGGCCACACTATGCCGGCACCGCCCGACCCGTCCGCAAGCCCCGCCAAGGCCATGGACGGAATGGACCACAGCAGCATGGATCATGACGCACCGGGCAGTGCGAACGCCTCGCCAGGCCCCGAGATGGAAACGCCGCCGCCGCCCGAGGCCGGGAGCGGCCCCCCGCGTGCCGCCGATGCGATTTGGGGCGCCGACGCGATGCGCGGATCGCGCGAGGATCTGCGCCGGACGCATGGCGACTTCCCGGTCTTCTGGTTTCAAGGCGACCGGTTCGAGGTGCAGGCGCGCGAGGGACGCGACGGCTACCTTTGGGACCTGCAGGGTTACTACGGCACGCCGACCAGCCGGATCTGGTTCAAGAGCGAGGGCGAAGGTGCGGTCGGCGAGCGCGTGGAGGACGCCGAGTTCCAGGCGCTCTATTCGCGCGCGATCACGCCCTTCTTCGACCTCCAGGCCGGCGTCCGGCAGGATTTGGCGGGGCCCAACACGACCTATGCGGTCATCGGCGTGCAGGGCCTCGCGCCCTATCTGTTCGAGGTCGACGCCGCGCTGTTCGTCTCGCACCGCGGCGACGTCACCGCGCGGGTCGAGGCCGAGGTCGATCAGCGCATCACCCAGCGCCTCATCCTCCAGCCGCGCGCCGAGCTCAATCTCGCGGCGCAGGACGTGCCGCGCCTCGGCATCGGTGGCGGGATCGACAAGGTCGAGGTCGGCGTCCGGCTGCGCTACGAGATCGTGCGCGAGTTCGCGCCCTATGTCGGGATCGAACAGAGCTGGAAGGTTGGACGCAGCGCCACTTACGCGCGTTCATTCAGCGAGGATCCAAGCGTGACCAACTACGTGATTGGCATCCGATTCTGGTTTTAGCCAAAAGGAAAGCACCATGAAGTTCGTTTCCACTTTCGCCGCGATGGCGATGCTCGCAGCACCGCTCGCGGTCCCTTCGGCTGCGCTCGCGCATGCCAAGATCGTTTCCTCGACCCCGGCACAGGGATCGACGGTCGCCCGCCCACGGGTCGTCACCATGACGTTCAGCGAGGCGCTGCTGCCGCCGACGGCCGGCGCCAGCATCGTCATGACCGCGATGCCGGGCATGGCGAACCACAGCCCGATGGTCATTCGCAATTTCACCACCGCCTGGTCGAACGCCAATCGCACGATGACGCTGACGCTGCGCCAGCCGCTGCGCACGGGTACTTATGAGACGCGCTGGCAGGCGGCCGGCGCCGACGGTCATCGCATGAAGGGCGCCGTCACCTTCATCGTCAGGTGAAATCCGGATGCCGGACTGGCTCCAACCCACGCTGCGTTTCCTCCATTATGCCGCGCTGCTCGGCCTGTTCGGCTGGACCGCCTTTCGCGTCGTCGGATTGCGTGGGCTTGCCTGGTTGCCGGACGAAAGTGGTCGGACCTCCGTCCTGCTCGTCGCGATCGCTGCGCCGATCCTGTCGGCGGGGCTGATGCTCGCCTCGATCGCGGCGATGATGGGGCAGCCGGTGGCCGTATTGGATCGGACGACGGTCGAAGCGATGACGCTGGGTACGGCCACGGGCTGGGCGTTCCTCGTCCGCATGGCGTTGCTCGTGATGGCAGTCGGCGTGCTCTTTACCGGCCGCGGCGCCGCGGCGCTGGCGATCGCGGCAGGCTGTTTCGCGGGCGCTCTCCTGACTCTCGGTTGGAGCGGGCACGCCGCCGCTGCCGAGGGCGGTCTTGGGCTCGTCCATCGGCTCAACAACGGTGTGCATCTCCTCGCGTCCGGCCTGTGGCTGGGTGCGATCGGGTGGTTCCTGCACCTTTCGATCAGGGCGCATCGCGAGCCCGACGTGGTGGCGGCCCGGCCGCTGCTCGCGGTCATTCACGCCTTCCTTCCACTGGGCGTAACGCTCGTCGCCGCTGTCGCGGTGACGGGCCTCGTCAACGCGCAGCTGGTCGTCGGGTATCGCAATTGCGTCGACGTGCTGGCCACGGGCTACGGTCTGTTGCTCGCAGTAAAAGTGGTGCTGGTCGTCGGCATGATCGCGCTGGGCGCACGCAACGCTCGCGTCGGGCGGCGCGCGGTCGCTGCGCACGCCGAAGACGTGAGCGTTGCCACCTCGCTCCGGTCGTTGCGGCACAGCCTTGCCATGGAGATCGGTTTGGGGATCGGCGTGATTGCGTTAGTGGCCGTGCTTGGCATGTTGTCGCCGATGTCCATGCAATAGATACTGTCGACGCGGTCGACGAAATAGCGAAAGAGAAAGCAGGACAGGTTCCGGCAAACCCAGAACTTCCTTCCATAGAGCCGTGGGCGGTCCAGCCGCTCGCCTTCTGCTGGCGATCACCGTCGTGGGCGGGCAGCAGGCGCAAGCCGCGCAGCCGAGGCGCGCTCAAGCCGCCGTTGCGGCAACGCCCGTCGGCACCGTTGCTGCTTTTCATGCCGCGCTTGCGACCGCCAACAAGCCTGCCGCGCTCGCCTTGCTGGCCGAAAACGTGCTCATCTTCGAGTCGGGCAACGTCGAGCGCAGCCGGGCCGAATATGCCCGCCACCATCTCGACGCCGACGCCGCGTTCAGCACTGCTGTCCAGCGCACGCTCGTCAGCCGGACACAGGGGGAGAAGGCGGACGCCGCCTGGGTAACCAGCGTCGAGACCGTCCACGGTTCCTACCGCGGACGCGCCGTGAACAACCGCTCGCTCGAGACGGTGCTCCTTCGCCGGATCGACGGCTCATGGCGCATCACGCACATTCATTGGTCCTCGACGAGCAAGCCTGTCGGCTAATGCCTCGAACCGAAGCCTCAGAAACCACCGCTTGACTTTAAGTTAGGACATTCTAATTTAGATTGTTCTAATGGAACAGGCCGATGCAACCGAACTTTTCCGCGAGCAGGCGGGGCGCGCCGTCGGGCTTCTGAAGGCGCTGTCCAACGAGAATCGGCTGCTGGTCATGTGCTATCTCGCCGAAGCCGGAGAGATGTCGGTGGGCGATCTGTCGGACAAGCTCGGGCTTAGTCAGTCGGCGCTTTCGCAGCACCTGGGCAAGCTGCGCGACGAAGGGTTGGTCGAGACGCGGCGTCAGTCGCAGACGATCCACTACCGCGTCGCCGATCCGAACGCAGTTCAGCTTCTGACGCTGCTTCACGACCTGTTCTGTCCGAAGCTCGGCCGCGATGCCTGACTACGCCATACCCATCCAGGGTCTTCTCGGCGGCGTGATGATCGGCCTCGCGGCCGCGTTGATGCTGCTGGGGGCCGGTCGGATCGCGGGAGTCAGCGGGATGGTCGCGCGCGCAAGCGGCATTTCCGGCGAAGGATCCCCCCGCGTCGTCGCGGCGGCGTTCGTCATCGGATTGCCGCTCGGCGCGCTGCTGGTCGCGTCTGTCGCGGGGCCGGTCGAGACGCATTTTCCGTCGTCGGGGCTAACGCTGCTCGTCGGTGGCTTCGTTGTCGGCGTCGGCACGCGAATGGGCTCGGGCTGTACAAGCGGACACGGGGTGTGTGGGGTATCGCGCCTGTCGCCGCGATCCCTCGTCGCCACCGCGACCTTCATGCTCGCGGGGATCGCCACCGTTACCACGATGAACGCTTTGGGAGTGGCGTGGTGAACCGCGCCGTCTGGATCTCGCTCCTCTCCGGCCTGCTGTTCGGAGCCGGGCTTGCCGTGTCGGGCATGGCGGACCCGGCGCGGGCGCGCGCCTTTCTCGACGTGTTCGGCCGCTGGGATCCGACGCTCGCCTTCGTCATGGGCGGCGCGATACTGCCGATGATCGCCGTGTGGCGGATCAAGGCACGTCTCGACCGGCCACTGGTCGGCGACGGCTTCCATGTTCCCGCAACGACCGGGATCGACCGCAAGCTCATCGGCGGCGCGGCGTTGTTCGGCGTCGGCTGGGGCATTGCGGGCCTGTGCCCTGGCCCTGCGATCGCCGACCTAGCCGTGCGCCCGATGCCCGCCGCAACTTTCGTCGTCGCGATGCTCGGCGGCATATTCGTCAACCGGCTGATCTCTTCCCGTCAATCCAAGGAGCCCGCCCATGACGTTCAACACGCTTGACGCCCACCTGTCCGCGTCGCCGCAGCTGTCCCCGGACGACGTCGCCGCAGCGGCGGCGCAGGGCTTCCGCACGATCATCGACCTGCGTCCCGATGGCGAGGAGCCCGGCCAACCCGCCGCCGCGACGATCGAGGCGGCTGCGCGCGAGCACGGGCTCGCATTCGTTTATATCCCGGTTGTCTCCGGTCAGATCGACGACGCGCAGGTCGACGCCATGACTCGCGCGTTGGGCGAACAGCCCGGCCCCGCGCTCGGCTACTGCCGCAGCGGCGCGCGCGTCGCGACGTTGTGGGCGCTCGGGCAAGCCGGCACCGTCGATGCCGGCACGCTCGTGACCACCACCCGCGATGCCGGTTACGACCTCGAAAAGCTGCGCCCGCGCCTGCAATCCGCCTGATGCTCGAGCCGGTCCAATATGTTCTGGGTGCGGGATCGGGCGCGCTGGTCGGGTTCGTGCTGGGCCTCGTCGGCGGCGGCGGGTCGATCCTCGCAGTGCCGCTGATGGTCTATCTGGTCGGCGTTCCCAACCCGCATCTGGCAATCGGCACCAGCGCGTTCGCGGTCGCCGCCAACGCCGCGATGGGGGTGGTCAGCCACGCCCACGCGGGCACGGTAAAGTGGCGCTGCGCGATCATGTTCGCGGGCGCGGGGGTCGCCGGCGCGCTCGCCGGATCGACGGCGGGCAAGGCGTTCGACGGGCAGAAGCTGCTGTTCCTGTTCGCGATCGTCATGGTGATCGTCGGCGTGGCGATGCTCCGCGGGCGCAAGAGCGGCGGCGATCCGGACGGGGAGTGCGAGGCGCGCAACGCTCCCAAGGTGCTGGGCGCGGGCCTGGGCACGGGCGCATTCTCCGGCTTCTTCGGCATCGGCGGCGGGTTCCTGATCGTGCCCGGACTGATAGCATCGACGGGCATGCCGATCATCAACGCGATCGGGTCCTCACTGGTCGCGGTCACCGCGTTCGGGCTGACGACCGCTTTCAACTACGCGCTGTCGGGTCTGGTGGACTGGCCGCTGGCGTTCGTGTTCATCGCCGGTGGCGCGCTCGGCGGCGTGCTCGGCGCGCGGCTCGCCAAGCGGCTGTCAGGAACGACCGGACGGCTGACGACGATCTTCGCCGTCCTGATCTTCGCGGTCGCCGCGTACATGCTCTGGAAGAGCGCGGCCGCCTTCGCCTGATCCTTTGATCGACAACTTCGGGAGTTTGGAAAATGGAAATCTTCGACAGCGACAAGGCCGTCGTCGCCGCGTTTTACGACAAGAAGACGGGAAGCTGGCAGTACGTCATCACCGACAAGGCGACGCGCTCGGCGGCCATCATCGACCCGGTGCTTGACTTCGATGAGAAGGCCGCCGCGACGAGCACGCGCAACGCCGACGACATCGCCGCGTACGTGCATGCGGAGGGATTGAGGGTCGAATGGATCCTCGACACCCACCCGCACGCCGATCACTTCTCGGCCGCGCCTTATCTGGCCGAGAAGTTCGACGCCCCGCGCGCGATCGGAGAGAGGGTCGTCGGCGTCCAAAAGCTGTGGAAGGACATCTACTGCCTTCGCGACTTTTCGACCGACGGCAGCCAGTGGGACCGGCTGTTCGCGGCCGGCGACACGTTGCGCCTCGGCGAGCTCGAAGGCCGCGTATTGTTCTCCCCCGGCCACACGCTCGCCTCGATCAGCTACGTGTTCGACGACGTCGCGTTCGTCCACGACACGCTGATGGTGCCCGACTCCGGCACCTCGCGCGCCGACTTCCCCGGCGGGGACGCGCATGCGCTCTACCGCAGCATCCGCGAGATCCTCGACCTGCCCGGCGACACCGCGACGTTCGTCGGTCACGACTACGGCAAGGACGGCCGCGAACCGATGTGCATGGCGACGGTCGCACGGCAGCGGGCGGACAACATCCACGTCAAGGACGGGATCGACGAGGCAGAGTTCGTCCGCATCCGTACCGAACGCGACGCGACGCTGCCTTTGCCCGGCCTCATGCTCGCCGCGCTCCAGGTCAACATCCGGGGCGGCCGCCTGCCCGAGCCCGAGTGCGACGGCCGCTCGTTCCTCAAGGTCCCGCTAAACTATTTCGAGCCCATCGCCGAAGCCGCCTAGTGCATCATCGGGGCCAGGATTGGTGCAGATCGTCCAGCACGAAAGCGTGCGCCGCGCGTCCACCCCCGTGATGTTCCCTAAGATGAGGATGGTCGGTCGGCAGGTCATCGTGGCGATGTTGCAGGACATCCGGGTCTTTGGCGGGCCAAAGCATGAAAGCCAACACCATACCCGCCAACGCCAGTGCGGCCGCCGCCGCGAAGGCCGCGCCCATGCCGTTCCGCGCGCCGATCTGCCCGGCGAGCGGATAGGCGAGGAGCCAGCAGACGTGGCTGAGCGCGAACTGCGCCGCGAAGAGCGCGGGGCGGTCGGCTGGGTTTGACGAGCGCCGCAACAGGCGGCCGCCTGGCGTGACGCTCGCGGAGTAGGCGATGCCGAGCACCGCCAACGCGGCGAGCAGGCCATACCAATAGGACGGTCGGTCGTTCATCGACCATGACAAGGCCAGACCGGCGAGCACGATCGTCAGCAATCCGCCCGCCGCGAGCATCACGGTCCGGTCCGCCACGCGATCGAGCACGCGCGGCAGCGCTAAAGCGGCGAGCATCGACCCGCCCCCGAACGCCGCAAGCGTGATGGCGACCTCGCGCTGACCAAGGCCGAGACCCGCGCGGACGAGGACGACGGTGTTGACGATGACCATCGCGCTCGCGGCAGCGGCGGCGAGCGTGACGGCCAGCAAGCCGCGCAGGCGAGGCGTCTTGAGGTACAGCCGGATCCCGCGCGTCGTCCGTTCGTAGATGCCGCCGGTCGGCGGGGCGGCGCTGGTTCGTGGCAGCGTGGTGGCGAAAACCAGGACCGCCGAGATCGCGAACCCGACCGACGTACCCGAGAAGAGCCAGTGAAAGTTCATCACGGTCAGCAACGCCGCGGCCAGGATCGGGCTCACCAGGCTTTCCAGATCGTAGGCGAGGCGCGAAAGCGAAAGCGCCTGCGTATAATCCTTCTCGTCGGGAAGCACGTCGGGGATCGTCGCCTGGAAGGTCGGAGTGAATCCGGCCGACGCCGACTGAAGCACGAAGATCAGCAGATAGACCTGCCAGACCTGATCGACGAACGGCAAAGCGAGCGCGACGAGCGCGCGCACGACGTCCATCGCGACGAGGAAGGCGCGGCGCGGCAGGCGGGCTGCGTAGGCGCCAACGACGGGCGCGATGCCGATGTAGGCCACCATCTTGATCGCCATCGCGGTGCCAAGCACCGCGCCGCCGTCCGCGCCCGCGATGTCGTAGGCGAGCAGGCCCAGCGCGACCGTCGCCAGGCCGGTTCCGACGAGCGCGATCACCTGCGCGAGAAACAGGTTGCGGTAGGTGGGGTTGGCTAGCGTCGAGAACATTGGCGATCACCCCTGACAACGCTCACCATCGCACGATGCCAAGCACGATCGCGGCGAGCACGACGTAACGCCCGCCCTTGGCGAGCGTCACGACCAGTAGAAACGGGATCAGCCGCACGCGCAGCAGGCCGGCGACGAGCGTGATTGGATCGCCGATGATCGGCACCCAGGAGAGCAGCAGCACGGGCAGGCCGAAGCGCCGGAAGCATTGTTCGGCACGCTCCAGGGCGGCGGCGGGAAATGGGAACCAGCGCGCGTCTCGCAGGTCGGAGAAGAAGCGGCCAATCAGCCAGTTGACCAGCGACCCAGCCACGTTCCCCGCCGTCGCGACCGCGACCAGCACGGCGGGGTCCCAGCGGCCCGCGAGCAGCATCGCCGTCAGTACCACCTCCGACTGCGCGGGGAGCAGGGTCGCGGCGATGAGTGCGGCCAGGAACAACGCGCCGAGCCCGGCCGTCGCCAAATCGCCGTTCACTGCCGCACGCTTCGGGGAGCGAGGTCACACGACACGTTTGATGGCGGAGTAGACGCCGTTTGTACGCAGGACGAGAGTGATGGGCCCGCCCGAACGGTTGCGCCAGAACCAGCCGTGCGATCCGTCGAACGCGGCCACGATCTCACCGCGCTCGCCGGTGGACTGCTTGCCCTTGCTGTAACCGTGGTAGGGGATGCCGGGCGCGTCGGCGTGCGTGTCATATTTGACGTGGCCGCCGGACACCGCCCAGTCGAAGCCGATCCGAGCGCCCTTGTCAGCCTTGACCTTGATCTCCGCTGCCTCGCCGACAGCGAGGGTGACGCTCATCTCGTCCCGTCGCGCACCCGTGGCCGGTCCGGCACTCTGGCCAGGCGCCGGAGCCGGAGCCGTCACAGCGACCGGTACGGCGGCAGCCGGTGCTGCAGGCACGTTCGATCCGGCGGCTTTTTCCGCGGCATCGGCGGCCGCGGCTTCCCGGGCGAGCTGGACCTTGATCTCACCCATCCCCGTCAGGCCGAGCACACGCCCGACCCCCGTGGGGTCGACGCCATATTCCGACGGCAACACGACCGTGACGAGGATTGCGGCGGCGGCGGCGGCCGCCACCAGGGTCGAACGGACAAGCTGGCGAGATGTCGGAAGGTCGGAGACATCAGGCATTTGCGCATTGAACATGTCTTTGAACTCCTCAGGCGACCGCGAGACCGGCCAGTTGGTAGCCGATCAGGACGAAACCGGCGGTCATCAGGACGACGTTGGCGGCGAAGGCGTGGCGGCCGAAGCTGCGGCTTAGGCGCCAGAACCCCATTGCGATCAGGATCGCAGACAAGGCGAGCAGCTGCCCCAGCTCGACGCCGATGTTGAAGGCAATGAGGTTGGGCAGCAGCCCGTCCGCAGACATCTCGAACTCGAGGATCTTAGTCGCGAGCCCAAAGCCATGGAAAAAGCCAAAGATTAGCGTGGCGGCCTTGGTGTTCGGCTGCACGCCGAACCAGCGCCGGAACGCCCCCAGATTGTCGAGCGCCTTGTAAACCACCGACAGCCCGATGACCGCGTCGATGACGTAGGCATTGGCGGTGACGCCAGTCAGCACGCCGAATAGCATCGTTGTAGAGTGACCAACCGCAAACAGCGTCACGTAGATCGCGATGTGCTTCAGCCGATAAAGGAAGAATACGACGCCAAACAGGAACAGCAGATGGTCGTAACCGGTCACCATGTGCTTGGCGCCCAAATACATGAACGGGATGAACTGAACCCCGCTCACTTCCTGGACGTAGCCTTGATCGCCTTCCGCAACTCCGTGCGCGTGGGCGCCGGTTGCGAACATCAGAAGCATGACGGCAAACGACGCCAGCGCCAGCAACACCTTCGTCGATGGCGTGCGCCATGCAGGTTGAGTCGCCGTCATAATGGCTTTGCCTCCAGGTCCGACTTGATGTCAGGGGTGGCACGCGCAAGCTTCGCCTGCTCACGGCCGTGGACCATTCGATAGAGGCCCGGAAGAACGAGCAAGGTCAGCAGCGTCGACGAGATGATTCCGCCGATCACCACCGTCGCCAGCGGCCGCTGCACTTCGGAGCCGAGGCCGACGTTGAGCGCCATCGGCACGAAGCCGAGGCTGGCGACGAGCGCGGTCATAAGCACCGGCCGAAGCCGTGTCAGCGCACCTTCGCGGATCGCTTCTTCGAGCGGCCGCCCCTCGTCGCGCAGCTGGCGGATGAAGGTCAGCATGACGAGGCCGTTGAGCACCGCCACGCCCGACAGCGCGATGAACCCGACGCCCGCCGAGATCGAGAACGGAATGCCCCGCAGCAGGAGCGCCGCGACTCCGCCGGTCAGCGCCAGCGGCACGCCGGAGAACACGATGGCCGCATCCTTGGCCGAGCCGAACAGCGTGAATAGCAGCCCGAAGATCAGCAGCAGCGCCAGCGGCACGACGATCTGGAGGCGGGTTGTTGCTGATTGTAGCTGCTCGAACGTCCCGCCGTAGTCGATCCAGTAGCCCGCGGGCAGATCGACATCGTTGGCGATGCGTTTCTGGAGCTCGCCGATAAACGAGCCGAGGTCGCGGCCACGCACGTTGGTAGTCACCACCGCTCGGCGCTTGCCGTCCTCGCGGCTGATCTGGTTGGGCCCGGTCGTCCGTTCGATCGTCGCGACTTCCGACAACGGCACGCTTCCACCGCCGCCCGGCAGCGGAATGGGCAGTCGTTCGAGGACCGCCGGGTTCTGCCGCAAATTCTCGGGTAAGCGGACGACGATGTCGAAGCGTCGGTCGCCGTCGAAGATCTGACCCGCCGGCCGTCCGCCCGTCGCGGCCGCCACCACGTCCTGGACGTCGGAAATATTAAGGCCGAGCTGCGTCAGCCGGAAGCGATCGGGCAGGATCTGGATAAACGGTAGTCCCGTCACCTGCTCCGCCTGGGCGTCCTGCGAGCCGTCGACCGACGACACCACGCCGACAATCTGAGCGGCGACGGTCGCGAGCTCCTCCAGATCGTCGCCGTAGACGCGAATTGCGACGTCCGAGCGGACGCCCGCGATGAGCTCGTTGAAGCGCATCTGAATCGGTTGAATGAACTCGTAGCGCGAGCCGGGCACCTGCTGGACCGCCGCGTCCATCTCGGCGACGAGCTGCGCCTTGGGCTTGCGCGGGTC
>JANPKL010000133.1:0-4065 GCA_031425975.1 Sphingomonas sp. | reverse complement strand
CGTTCAGACTGGCTACCTGCACAATCACGTCCGGATGTGGTTCGCTTCGATCTGGATTTTCACGCTGCGTCTGCCGTGGTCCTTGGGCGCAAGTTTTTTCGAACGCCACCTCCTAGATGCCGATCCCGCAAGCAATACCCTTTCCTGGCGGTGGGTTGCGGGCTTGCAGACGGTCGGCAAGACCTATCTGGCGACGACCGAGAACATCCAGCGCTACACTGACGGTCGCCACGCGCCACGGGGCCTCGCCAGCGTTGCTGTCCCGCTTATCGAACCGTCTCCGCGACCGGCCGCCCCGCTCGACTTCCCCCCTTCCCAAGACGATCGATCGGATTCGCCGGCCATCCTGATCGTGACCCCCGAAGACCTGCATCCGGAGTCGATCTGCAGCCCGGGCGGAGAAGTTCGTCACATAGTGTTACTGTCGTCGACGGATCGACAAAGCGACCTGGCCCGCGACTTCACGGTCGCCGCCGTGGCCGATGCGGGTTTACGGATCCAACATCATCTGAAATGCGGCGTCGACATCGTCGACGACCTGAAGCCGAATGACTTGATGCAGGCGGCGTCACGGGCGGGAGTGGAGCGGTTCATCACCCCCTATGCACCCGTCGGGGCCATTGCCGACCACTTGCGCGATGCTGCCGAGACGCTGCGGAGCGAGGGCATGTCGGTGACGCGCATTTGCCGGACGTGGGACCGACGCTTCTGGCCTCGGGCAAACAAGGGCTTCTTTCCGTTCAAGGAAAGCATTTCCACAATAATCGCGCAGGAACTGGATTCCTGACCCTGAAGGCGCGCGAAAGATCGTCATGCGGGCACGGCGACGCTAGTTCTTGGCACCATTCGGCTTGCCGCCGCTTTCCAGACGCCGTCGCCGACCCTAAAAGACCGTCATGGGATATGAGACCGAGCTGAAGCTGTTCATCGATGGCGCCTGGCGTGCGGGCGAGGGGGAGCGGGCGGCGGTGGTCAACCCGGCGTCGGGCGACACCATCGCCGAAGTGCCGCTGGCGAGCGAGGCCGAGCTTGAGGAGGCGCTTGCCGCCGCCGATCGCGCCTGGCCCGAATGGCGCGCGACCGACGTCGAACAGCGCGGCGCGATCCTCCACAAGACCGCCGACCTGCTGCGCGAGCGGGCCGAGGCGATCGGTCGGCTGCTGACGCAGGAGCAGGGCAAGCCGCTGGCCGAAGCAATCGGCGAGGTGATGGGCTCGGCCGGCATGTTCGATTATTTCGCGGAGGAAGCGAAGCGCGCCGGGGGTCGGGTGCTGGTGCGGCCGACCGGGCAGCGCTCGATCGTCATCCCGCAGCCGGTCGGGCCGACGGCGACCTTCACGCCGTGGAATTTTCCCATCTATCTGCTGGCCAAGAAGGTCGCTGCGGCGCTGGCGGCGGGGTGCACGGTCATCTCCAAGCCGCCCGAGGAGACGCCGGGCTGCACCGGCGAACTTGCGCGGGCCCTCTCTGATGCGGGCATCCCCAAGGGGGTGTTCCAGCTGGTCCACGGGGTCCCCGACATGGTCTCGCGCCAGCTGATCGGCAGCAAGGTCATTCGCAAGATCAGCTTCACCGGGTCGACCGCGGTCGGCAAGCATCTGATGCGCCTGGCGGCCGATGGCATGAAGCGGATCACGATGGAATTGGGCGGGCACGCGCCGGTGCTGGTGTTCGACGATTGCGATCTCGAGCGGACGCTCGACCTGCTGGTGCCGCAGAAGTTTCGCAATGCGGGGCAGGTGTGCGTGTCGCCGACGCGCTTCCTGGTGCAGGACAGCATCTACGAGAAATTTGCGCAGGGCTTCGCCGAGCGAACGCGCGCGCTCACGGTCGGCAATGGGCTCGACGCGAGCACCAAGATGGGTCCGCTCGCCAACAGCCGTCGCCTGCCTGCCGTCGCGGGGCTGGTGGATGATGCGCGGGCGCACGGTGCCCGTGTGCTGGCCGGGGGCGAGCCGGGGACGGGCGGCAATTTCTATCAGCCGACGGTCCTCGCCGACGTGCCCGAGAGCGCGGAGGCGATGAATGTCGAGCCGTTCGGTCCGGTCGCGGTGATGCGCGCCTTTGCCGCCGAGGAGGAGGCGCTGGCCGAGGCCAATCGCCTGTCGTTCGGCCTCGCCGCCTTCGTCTTCACCGAAAACGGCCGCCGCGCCAACCGGCTGGGCGATGCGATCGAGAGCGGGATGGTGGGGATCAACGGATTCGCCATCTCGGTCGCCGACGCGCCTTTCGGCGGGATCAAGGATAGCGGCTTCGGTAGCGAGGGCGGGTCGGAGGGGCTGGCGAGCTACCAGGTAGTGAAGGCGATCCATCAGGCTTGACCCGTCGGCGCGGCGCCGCCTAAGCCGCGCCTCCGCCCACGTGCTCGGGCCCACGCACTCTCCATCAGAGGAAGCGAATGCCCGAGCTTGCCATCGTCTATGAGCATCCGTCCTGGTTCAAGCCGCTGTTCGCGGCGCTGATCCGCGGCGGGGTCGACTTCGTGGCTGTGCCGGTAGGGGATCACAGCTTCGATCCGACGGGCTCGCCGCCGCCGGCTCCGGTGATCTTCAATCGGGTCGCGATGTCGAGTTTCCTGCGCGAGCCCGAGCATCCGTTGCTTTACACGGCGGCCCTGCTCGATCACTGGCAGCGGCAGGGCGCGCGGGTGCTGAACGGCCCCGAGGTGATGGCGATCGACAGCAGCAAGGCGCGGCAATTGTCCCTGCTGGCCTCGCTCGGGCTGGCGACTCCGCGGACCCGGCTGGTGCACCGCGCGGCGGACCTGGGCGCGGCGGCAGAAGCGGTGGGTTTCCCCTTGCTGGTCAAGGCCAATGTCGGGGGCTCGGGAGCGGGGATCATGCGCTTCGACAGCGCCGCCGAGCTGGATGCCGTGGTCGCGGCCGGCGACGCGCCCCGTTCGGTCGACTGCGTATTGCTGGTGCAGGAAGCGATTCCGGCGCGCGGTGACGTCGTCTGGCGGATCGAGACGCTCGGGGGTCGCTTCCTCTACGCGCTCGAGGTCGCCGGAGCAGGCCAGTTCGACCTCTGCCCGGCCGATGCCTGCGCCGCCGACCGCTGCCTGATCGCCATGCGAGCCTTCGTTCCGCCCGCCGACATCGTCGAGGGCGCCGAACGGGTCGCCGCGGCGATGAGCATGGACGTCGGCGGGGTCGAGGTGATGATCGACGAGCGCGACGGCTCGGCCAAATTCTATGACATCAACGCCTTGTCCAATTTTGTCGCGAGACCGCTCGAGGTGCTGGGCTGGGACCCGCACGACCGGCTGGTCGAGCATTTGAAGACAATCATTGCGGAGCGTGCGGCATGAGGTTCGGTTACTGGATGCCGGTGTTTGGCGGCTGGCTTCGCAACGACCCCGACGAGGGGCCGCCCGCGAGCTGGGAAGCGGTGCGCGACCTGACGTTGCGGTCGGAGGAGATGGGCTGGGACCTTAGCCTCATCGCCGAGCTCTATCTCAACGACATCAAGGGAACGAGCGAGCCCGCGCTCGATGCCTGGAGCACGACGGCAGCCTTGGCGGCGATCACTTCGCGGATCGAGCTGATGGTCGCGGTGCGGCCCAACTTCCACCACCCGGCCCTGTTCGCCAAGCAGGCGGCGAACATCGACCGGATCAGCGGCGGGCGGCTCGCGCTCAACGTCGTCTCGAGCTGGTGGAAGGAGGAGGCCGAGCAATATGGTCTGACCTTCGACCAGCATGACGATCGCTATGGTCGCACCGCCGAGTGGCTGACCGTGGTCGACGGCCTGTGGCGCGAGGACCGCTTCACCCACGAGGGCGAGCGCTACCGGACGAGGGAGGCGATCTGCGCGCCCAAGCCGGTGCGAAAGCCGGTGGTCTATGCGGGGGGCGAGAGCGAGGCGGCCAAGACGCTGATCGCGCGGCAATGCGACGCCTATGTGATGCACGGCGACCCGGTGGAGGCGGTCGCTGGCAAGATTGCCGACATGAGGGCGCGGCGGGACGTCGCGGGCGGACCGCCGATGGCGTTCGGCATGGCGGCGTTCGCGATCGTTCGCGACAGCGAGGCGGAGGCGCGCGCCGAACTGGCCCGGATCACC
>JANPKL010000132.1:0-3267 GCA_031425975.1 Sphingomonas sp. | reverse complement strand
AAGGAAGCGATCACGGACGCGAGACTGGGAGCGGTCATGACAATGCTAGTCGTCGAAACCGCGCAGCTCCGCAATCTCGTTCAGCCCCGCCCGCTCGCGCACCATCGCCGCGCTTGGATGCGCGTCGTCGGGCCAGCCCAGCGCCAGCCCGCAATAGAGGAGCTCGTCGTCGCCCAGCGCGAGATGCGCGTGGAGCGTCGCCCTGATCCGTGCCCATGCCTCCTGCAGGCAGGTGCCGAGCCCATGCGCTTCGGCGGCGAGCACGACCGCCATCATGAACATGCCCAGATGCGCCCACTGGCCGTGGCCCATCCGTCGGTCGATCACGAAGAACAGCCCGGCCGGTGCCCCGAAGAAATGGAAGTTCTCCGCCACACGGGCGTAGCGTGCAATCTTGTCCTCACGCGCGATGCCGAGCGCGGCATATAGGCTCGTCGCATTGGCGAAGCGGCGGGTGCGATAGGGTTCGTGCAAGGCGGGCGGATAGATGGCGTGCTCCCCCTCCTCCCTCGCGCCCGCGAACAGCGCCTCGCGCGCGACTTTCACGACCGCGTTGCGCGCCTCGCCCGCCACCGCGACCACTCGCCACGGTTGGATATTCCCGCCCGACGGTGCCCAGCGCGCGGCATCGAGGATCGCCTCGAGCGTGGCGCGGGGCACCGGCGCGGCGGTGAACGCCCGGCAGGACCGGCGCTGCCGCAGCGTGGTCAGGAGGTCCAACGACTAGCCGCCCGAAAAGCGATTGCTGCGCGGGAAACCGAGGGGTGCCATCCGCCCGCTCGCCCCGCGGATCGCGCGCCACGGGGTCAGATCGCCTTCGGTGCGGGTGCGGCCACTGTCGCCGCCCATGCTCCAGCTCAAGCCCTCGCCCGCCTTGAGCAGGGTCAGGTCGGCCAACCCGCCGTCACGATAGCGTTGCAGCTGCACGCCCGCCCCGCGCCCCATTTCGGGCAGCTCGCTCAAGCCGAACACCAGCAATTTGCGATTGTCGCCGATCACCGCAACGCTGTCGGCCTCGGCCGGGACCGGGCGCAGCGCAGCCAGTTTCGCGCCGTCGCGAAGGTTGAGCAATTGCTTGCCCTTGCGCGTCTCGGCCAGCACCGCCTCGCCGCTAGTCACGAACCCGCGCCCGTCGCTGCTGGCGACCAGCAGCCGCGCACTCGCCCTGACCACCAGCATCGCCGCGATTTCGACCTCGGCAGGGAGGTCGATCGACAGCCGCAGGGGCTCGCCGAATCCGCGCCCGCCGGGCAGGCGGTCGCCGGCCAGCGTGTAGACCCGGCCATTCTCTCCCGCGATCAATATCTTGTCGGTGGTCTGGGCGAGCAGCGGCTTGCCCCAAAGTTCATCGCCCTCGCGAAACTTGAGCGCGGCGAATTCCTCGGGCCCGAGATGGCCTTTCAGGGCCCGGATCCAGCCGCGCTGCGACAGTATGACTGTAATTGGCTCCTTCTCGATCATCGCCGACCAGTCGATCTCGACCCGGGCCCCGAGCGGCTTTTCCTCGATCGTGGTGCGGCGCGCGTCGCCGAACTTGGCCTTCACCGCCTCGAGCTCGCGCTTCAGCTTGTTGCGCTGCTTGCGGGGGCTCTCGATCAGCGCTGCCAGCTCCTCGCGCTCGCGTCCGAGGCCCTTGCGCTCCTTGGCAATCTCCATCTCCTCGAGCTTGCGCAAGCTGCGCAGGCGCATATTCAGGATGGCTTCGGCCTGGCGGTCGGTCAGCGCGAATTCGGCGATCATCACGGCCTTGGGCTCGTCCTCGGTGCGGATGATCGCGATCACCCGGTCGAGATTGAGGAAGGCGACCAGGAATCCGTCGAGCAGTTCCAGCCGCTCGTCGATCTTGCCGATCCGGGTCCGCGCCCGGTTGAGCAACACTTCGAAGTGGAAGGCGAGCCAGGCGCTGAGACAGGTCTTGAGGCCCATCACGCCCGGCGTGCGATGCTGGTCGAGCACGTTGAGGTTGAGCGGGAAGCGGATCTCGAGGTCGGTCAGCTTGTAGAGGCTCTCAAGCAGCAGTGCCGGATCGACCGTCCGGCTGCGCGGCTCGAGCACCACCCGCAGATCCTCGGCGCTCTCATCGCGCACGTCGGCCAGGATCGGCAGCTTCTTGAGGGCGATCAGGTCGGCGATTTGCTCGATCAGCTTGGCCTTCTGGACGCCATAAGGGATTTCGGTGACCAGCAGGTTCCAGCCCCCGCCCTTCTCCTTGTCCTGCGTGATCCGCGCGCGCAGGCGAAAGCTGCCGCGCCCGGTCTCATAGGCCGACAGGATCGTTTCGCGCGCATCGACCAGCAGGCCGCCGGTCGGAAAATCGGGCCCGGCAACGAAATCCATCAGTGCCACGGTGTCGGCGGCGGGATTGTCGATCAGGTGGATGGCGGCGTCGATCAACTCGCTGACATTGTGCGGCGGAATGCTGGTCGCCATGCCGACTGCGATCCCGCTCGCGCCATTGGCGAGGAGATTGGGGAAGAGGCCCGGAAAGACTTCGGGTTCCTCCTCTTCGCCATTGTAGGTCGGCTTGAACCCGACCGTCCCCTCGTCGAGCCCGCTCATCAGCTGGGCCGCGATCTTCGTGAGCTTGGCTTCGGTGTAGCGATAGGCCGCGGCGTTATCGCCGTCGATGTTGCCGAAATTGCCCTGCCCGTCGACCAGGGGATAACGGAGCGCGAAGCTCTGGGCGAGGCGGACCATCGCGTCATAGACCGACTGGTCGCCGTGCGGGTGATATTTGCCGATGACGTCGCCGACCACGCGAGCCGACTTCTTGTAGCCGCCGGCAGGGTCGAGCCGAAGCAGCCGCATCGCCCACAGCAACCGGCGGTGCACCGGCTTCAGCCCGTCGCGCACGTCCGGCAGCGAGCGCGCGGTGATGGTCGACAGGGCATAGACGAGATAGCGCTCGGACAAAGCGGCGTCGAACGGGACTTCGATCTCGGTTTCGGTCGGTTGCATGGCCGGTTGCTAGCAGGGACATCGCCGAGCCCCAAGAGGCGGAGCCATCCCGGCGCCGGAGCGTTGAGGCGCTCGAAAACCCACCACAGGAGTAAGCGTCATGAACATCGACACCATCGCCGGCGAAGGCACCCAGATGAAGGGCCAGTTCAAGCAGGACGTCGGCACGCTGACCAACGATCCCGCACTGCGCCAGGACGGCGCCGCCGACCAGCTGTCGGGCCAGGTCCGAAAGGGCTTCGGCCAGGTCCGCGACTTCGCCAAGGCCAACCCCGCCGCCACCGCCGCCGCCGCCGGCATCTTCGGCCT
>JANPKL010000131.1:0-9362 GCA_031425975.1 Sphingomonas sp. | reverse complement strand
GGCGTCGGCGATCCCGACCAGGTTCGCCCTGCCGCTGTCCGCCATGTAGATGGCATGGTCGGTGCGCAGCGCGCGGACCTGCTCGACCGACACGGGCAACATCGAGAACATGCCCTGCTGGTCGGCGATGAAGGCGAGCCGAGGATCGGCGGCGGCGACGCGCTCGCGGACCATGCGGATGCGGGCGTGCATCTCGTCCAGCTCGGCACGCCAGTCAGCGGTGAGGGTTTCGTCGTCAAGCAGGGTGCGGACCACCGCTCCGCCATGATCGGGCGGCATCGACCAGGCCTCGCGGCTGATCTGCAGCAAGTGGGTCATGACATGGGCGGCACCGGCCTCGTCGCCAGCCTTGACGAACAGACAGCCGACGCGGTCGCGATAGACGCCGAAATTCTTGTCGCAGCTCTGCGTGACCAGCACCTCGTCGCAAGTTTCGAGGATCAAGCGCGGGCCGAAAGCGTCTTCCTCCAATCCGCGGGCAAAGCCCTGATAGGCGAAGTCGACCAGGGGAAGAAGGCGGCGCTCGGCGACGATCGCCGCGACTTCGCGCCACTGATCGTCGCTGAGGTCGGCGCCGGTCGGATTGTGGCAGCAGCCGTGGAGCAAGGCGACATCGCCGGGTGCGGCCGCCGCCAGCGCCGCGCGCATGGCGGGGAAATCGATGCAGCGCCTGACCGGGTCGTAATGGCGGTATTCGACGATCTCGAGCCGTGCGCCGCGGGTCATCGGCGGGTGGTTGGGCCAGGTCGGCGTGCCCATGATGACGCGGGCGTCCGAATTGGCGGCGGCGATCAGCTTCAGGGCTAGGAACAGGGCACCACAGCCGCCCGGGGTCTGCAGGCCGACGATCCTTTTGTCCGCCGCCTGGGGGCCGAGCACGATCGGACGGAGCAGCTCTGCAAAGCGCACGTCACCGCGCCCGCCGAGATAGGATTTGCTCTGCTGCACCTCCAGCAAGCGGCGCTCGGCGGCTTTCACCGCGCGCATCACCGGCGTGTAGCCGGCACCGTTGCGATATACGCCCACACCGACATCGATCTTGCCCGGCCGCGTGTCGGCATTGACCATCGCGATCAGCGCCAGCAGCGAATCGCTGACCACGGGAGGAAGGTCGGCAAGGCCGCGCGGCTTTGAGGTGGTCAGCATGAGCACCGGATTAGCGTTTCTTGCGCGGGGGGGGAAGGATCACGCGTCGTAGTCGACTGCCACGCCTTCGCCTTTCGGCACGGACTGGCAAGTAAGGACATAGCCGGCGGCAATTTCCTCGTCGCTCAGGCCATAACGCGCGGCCATGCTGACCTCGCCTGCAGTGACTCGCGCGCGGCAGGTGGCGCAGACCCCGGCCTTGCAGGCGAAGGGCGCCGGCAGGCCCGAGGCGCGGGCGGCGTCGAGGATGTTGGAGCCCTTGAAGGCGATCCGGCGGGTGCGCCCATCAATCGTAACGTGCAGCGCGAGGCCGGTCGCCGCTTCCTGCAGCTGCGCCATCTGCGCAGCGAGCGCCTCCGAGGGCCGGCCGGCCGTAAACCGTTCGATGTGGATGCGCGCATGCTCGACCTTTGCTTCGATCAGCGCGGCCTCGGCGGCGTCCATCATCGGGCCGGGGCCGCAGATGAACCAGGCGGCGACCTCATGCGGCTCGGGCACGAAGGCAGCGATGACCCGGTCGCAGGTCTCGCGGTCGAGCATGCCGTTCAACAGATCGACGTCACCTTCCTCGTCGCTAAGCAAATGGAACAGCTCGAACCGGCCGAGGAAGCGATCCTTCAGTTCGGCGAGCGCGTCGAGGAAGATGATGCTCGAGGCGTCGCGGTTGCCGTAAAAGAGCGTGAAGCGGCTGCCGGGCTCGACCGCCAGTGCGGTGCGCGCCAGGCTCATGATCGGAGTGATCCCCGATCCGCCGGCAAATGCGACGTAATGGCGCGTCGCGGCAGGATCGAAATGGACCGTGAACGAGCCATGCGGCGGCATGACGTCAAGGCGGTCGCCCGCCTTCAGTTCGTGCGCGACCCAGTTGGAGAAAGCGCCGCCCGCGATCCGCTTGACGGCGACCTTGAGCGCGCCCTCGTGGGGCGCGGTGCAGAGCGAATAATTGCGCCGCACTTCCTCGCCGCCAATGAAAGTGCGCAAGGTCAGATGCTGACCGGCGCGAAACCGAAATTTGTCCGCCAGATCCGGCGGGACGGCGAAGCGGATCGAGCGCGCATCGGCGGTCTCCTCGACGATCTCGGCCACCTCGAGCGCGTGGAAATGCTTCTCGCTCACCATTTCGCGTCCGGATAGGCGCGCGGCAGATGCTGCATCACGGCCAACAAATGACCGAGATGTTCGCTGTGGTGGCCGCGGCGGCCGCCGAGGATCGGGCGCTGGTCGGCGGGCACGAGCAGGGTCGCCTCGGTGAGGACGGCGGCGATGGCGGCGCGATACTCGGCTTCGAACAAACGCGGGTCGACCGCTATGCCGCAGGCGATGGCTGCCTCGAGCTCGTCATCGACCTCGAACAATTCGGGGACGAACCGCCAGCACCAGTCGAGCCCGTCCTGCGTCCGCCGCGCGCTCTCATTGGTTCCGTCGCCGAGCCGCACGACCCATTCGGCGGCAAGCTCGCGGTGATAGGCGATTTCCTTGACGCCCTTGGCGGCGACGTCGCGGATGGCGCGGTCGCTGCTCTGCGCGAGCCGCTCGAACAGCATGTGCTGCCAGGTCGAGAACAACAGGTGCCGCACCATGGTGCGGGCGAAGTCGCCGTTGGGCTGCTCGACCAGCAAGCAGTTGCGATAGTCGAGCACGTCGCGCTTGAAGGCGAGTTCGTCGGCATCCCCCGCCGTGCCGAGAAACAGGGTCGCCTGCCCGACCAGGTCGAGCGCCATGTTGGCGAGGCTCAAATCGACCTCGACCGACGGCGCATGCCCGCACCATTCGGACAGGCGCTGCCCGAGGATCAGCGCATCGTCACCGAGACGCAGGATATACCCCTGACGAACCGGGTCATGTGCGTCCGACGGTTCGTCGAAGGCCCCGGCGGGACGGATCGCTTGCGCGACGGCCTCGTCCTCGGGGCGGATGGGGGGAAGCGACGGCATCAGATATGCTTCACCACATCCGGGATGTCGTAGAAGGTCGGGTGGCGGTAGACCTTGTCGGCGGCGGGCTCGAACAATTCGCCGGCCCGGTCGGGATCGCTCGCGACGATATCGGTCGACTTGACCACCCACAGGCTGACGCCTTCCTGACGGCGGGTGTAGGTGTCGCGGGCGTGGCGCAGCGCGAGCGCGGCGTCGGGCGCGTGGACGCTGCCGAAGTGACGATGCGCGAGCCCGCCCTTGGTCCGGACGAACACTTCCCAAAGGGGCCAGTCTGACATGCTTCACTCACTCCGTCGTCCCCGCGATGGAGGGGACCTCAGCGTTCGGGCGAAGCTATCCGTCGCCCAGGGTCCCCGCCTTCGCGGGGACGACGAATGAGGTCAAGCCGCGCGATTCGCCGCTGCCTTGGCCGCATGCGCCGCCGCCGCCTCACGCACCCAGGCATTATTCTCCCACGCCTCGCGCCGCGCGGTGATTCGCTCGCGGGCGACCGGGCCCTCGCCCTTCACCACCGCGTAGAATTCATCCCAGTCGACCGCACCGAAATCATAGCCGCCCTTGTCCTCGTTCCAGACGAGATCGGGATCGGGCACGGTCAGCCCGATATATTCGGCCTGGGGAACGGTGATATCGACGAACTTCTGCCTGAGATCGTCATTGGTATCGCGCTTGATCCGCCAGCGCATCGACTGGGCGGTGTTGGGGCTATTGTCGTCGGGGGGCCCGAACATCATTAGGCTCGGCCACCACCAGCGGTTGAGCGCGTCCTGCATCATGCGCTTCTGCTCGGGCGTGCCGCGCGCCAGCTCCATGCTGATCTCATAACCCTGGCGCTGGTGAAAGCTCTCCTCCTTGCACACCCGGACCATCGCGCGGGCATAGGGGCCGTAGCTGGTGCGCTGGAGCGGCACCTGGTTCATGATCGCCGCGCCATCGACCAGCCAGCCGATCGCGCCGATATCGGCCCAGGTCAGCGTCGGATAGTTGAAGATGGTGCTGTACTTGGCCTTGCCGCTGTGGAGCGCCTCGATCATCGCGTCCCGCGGGGTGCCCAACGTCTCGGCCGCGCAATAGAGATAGAGGCCGTGCCCCGCCTCGTCCTGCACCTTGGCGAGCAGGATTTGCTTGCGCTTGAGCGAAGGCGCGCGGCTGATCCAGTTGCCCTCGGGCAGCATGCCGACGATCTCGGAGTGGGCATGCTGGCTAATCTGCCGGGTGAGGGTCCGGCGATAGGCCTCGGGCATCCAGTCCTTGGGCTCGATGAACTCGTCCGCCGCGACCCGCGCCTCGAACGCCGCGAGCAATTGCGGGTCTTCCTGGGCAGCGATCGGCTGGACCTTGGCGCCGGGCTTGCTGAGATCGGTCGTGTACATGAATGTTAGATAGCGTAGGGCGGCCCTTGGTTCCAGTGCGGGCTTTGGCCTAGAGCGCCGAAGTGCCCCTCCCCCGCGCCCGTGTCGTCACCCTGAACTCTGCCCTCGGCCCGCTCGACTATCGCGTGCCCGACGGGATGGCGGTCGAGCCGGGCAGCGTGGTGATCGCGCCGCTTGGCCCGCGCCAGCTGGTCGGGGTGGCGTGGGAGGCCGAGCGGCTGCCGAGCGAGGAGGTCGGCGACAACCGCCTGCGGCCGCTCGCCGGACTGATCGACGTGCCGCCGATCCGTGAGCCCCTGCGCCGGCTGTGCGAGTGGACCGCGGATTATTACCTGAGCCCTCTCGCCGCCGTGCTCCGGATGGTGCTGCCTTCTTCCTCCGCGCTGGAGGGCGCGCGCCAGCTGACCGAATATCGCGCCACCGGCATCGCCCCGCCGCGCATGACCTCGCAGCGCACCCAGGCCCTCGAGCGACTGGAAGGGCGACAGGGCACGATCCGCGAGCTTGCAGCGCACGCCGGGGTCAGCGACGCGGTGCTGCGCGGGCTGGTCGAGGCCGGCGGGATCGAGCGGTTGCAGGTCGAGGCCGACCAGCCGCTCCCCGTCCCCGACCCCCAATTCGCCCCGCCCGCCCTGAGCGAGGAGCAGGCCGGGGCCGCGGCCAGCCTGCGCGGCGCGATCGGCGGCGGGTTCGATCCGGTCCTGCTCGACGGCGTCACCGGATCGGGCAAGACCGAAGTCTATTTCGAAGCGCTGGCCGAGGCGCTCCGCCAGGACCGGCAGGTGCTCGTCCTGCTGCCCGAGATCGCGCTGACCGAGCCCTTCCTCAAGCGCTTCGCCGCGCGCTTCGGCTGCGCGCCCGTGGCATGGCATTCGGACCTCCGCTCCTCCCAGCGCCGCCGGGCATGGCGCGGAATCGCCAGCGGCGAGGCCAAAGTCGTGGTGGGCGCACGCTCGGCCCTGTTCCTGCCTTACGCCCGGCTCGGGCTGATCGTGGTCGACGAGGCCCATGAGCCCAGTTTCAAGCAAGAAGAAGGGGTTCAGTATCACGCCCGCGACGTGGCGATAATGCGCGCGCGCTTCGAGGGAGTGCCCGTTATCCTCTCCTCCGCCACACCGGCGATCGAGACCCGGCATATGGTCGACAGCGGCCGCTACCGCGAGCTCAAGCTGCGCGATCGCCACGCCGGGGCCGCTTTGCCGTCGCTGACCACGCTTGACCTGACGCAGGACCCGCCGCCACGCGGGCATTGGATCGCGCCGCGGCTGGTGGCCGAGCTCGAGGCCAATCTCAAGGCCGGCGAGCAGAGCTTGCTGTTCCTCAACCGCCGCGGCTTCGCGCCGCTGACCCTGTGCCGGACTTGCGGACACCGCTTCCAATGTCCCAATTGCACCGCCTGGATGGTCGAGCACCGGCTGCTCCACCGTCTGGCATGCCACCATTGCGGCCACGTCATGCCCCCGCCTAAAGCCTGTCCCGAATGCGGCGAGGCCGATACGTTGGTCGCCTGCGGACCCGGGGTCGAGCGCATCGCCGACGAGGTCGCGGCCTTGCTGCCCGAAGCCCGCGTCGCGATCGTCACTTCCGACACCATCTGGAGCCCGGCGCGGGCGGCGGACTTCGTGGCGAAGATGGAGGCGCGAGAGATCGACATCGTGGTCGGCACGCAATTGGTGACCAAGGGCTATCACTTTCCGGACCTGACCCTGGTCGGAGTGATCGACGCCGACCTCGGCCTGTCGGGCGGCGACCTGCGCGCGGCCGAGCGGACCTTTCAGCAGATCGTCCAGGTGTCGGGCCGGGCCGGGCGCGGCGACAAACCCGGACGGGTGTTCGTCCAGACCCACCAGCCAGACGCACCGGTCATCGCCGCGCTGGCGAGCGGGGATTCCGAGCGCTTTGTCGCCGCCGAGACCGAGGCGCGGCGCGACGCGAACATGCCGCCGTTCGGGCGGCTGGCCGCAATCGTGGTCAGTGCCGAGGACCGCGTCGAGGCCGAGGGCGTGGCCAAACGCATCGGCCGGCTCGCGCCCTCAGTCGAGGGCATGGAGGTTTACGGCCCCGCACCGGCGCCCTTGGCCATGCTGCGTGGGCGGCACCGCTACCGCCTGCTGGTTCACGCCCGCCGCAGCCTCGACGTGCAGGACGTCATCCGCGCCTGGCTGGCCGAGGCGCAATGGAGCGCCAAGGTGCGGGTCTCGGTCGACGTCGATCCTTATTCCTTCCTGTGAGGCGATTAAGCCACAAGGAAGAGCTCGACCTTTAGCGTGAATTTTCATCCATTTACCGACGAATCATACGCCTTCGGGAAAGATCATCCATGCGCCTCTCCACATTTGCTGCTGCCTTGCTCCTGTCGGTCGCCTCGCCCGCCATGGCTGACTGGTCCGAGGCCAGGACCGACCATTTCATCATCTATTCCGAACAGAAGCCGGCCGAACTCAAGCTTTACGCTGAGCGGCTCGAGCGGTTCGACGCGCTCGTCCGCTTCATGCGCAAGATGGATGATCCACCCCTCACCGACGGCGGCAAGGTGACCATCTACATCCTCCCCAATGTGGTCAGCGTCCGCAATCTCTATTCCGGCGGGCGCAGCACATCGGGCGGCGTGCTGGGCTTCTACAGCCCGCGCGCTTCGGGGTCGGTCGCTTTCTTCTCCAGCAAGGCAGACCGGGACAGTCGCGGACCGACGGCAATCACGCCCGAACAGGTATTCCAGCACGAGTATATGCATCACCTGATGCTCAGCAACTGGAAGACCGCAATCTCGCCCTGGCTGGTAGAAGGCATGGCCGAATTTTTCGGGACGATCGAGTTTAATAAGGATTGGTCGGCCAAGGTCGGCCTCGCCCCGCAGAGCCGAAGCTATGGCGTGACCGAGGATATCGGCTTCAATGTCGAGGAATTGCTGACCAGCAAGCCCCCCAAGGATGCCCTCGAACGTGAGTCGGTTTACGGCAAGGGTTGGGTGCTGACCCACATGCTGGCTTTCGATCCGGCGCGAACCGGACAGCTCGACAAATATCTTCGCGCGCTCGAGCGCGGCGATAAGCCGATTGACGCGGCAAGAGGAGCCTTCGGTGACTTGAAGGCGCTCGACAAGAGCCTCGACAAATATGCCCGGTCCAACTTTCGTGGTCTTGCCCTGTCGCCGGGCCCCGAACCCAAGATCAGTATCCGGCCCCTAAGCGCGGGCGATGCGGCCATCATGAACGTGCGGATACGGTCGGAACGGGGGGTCGACAAGAAACTTGCCGCCGCGGTCGTCGAGGACGCGCGGCGGATCGCCGCCGCCCATACGCCCAGTGCGTTCGTGCACGGCACCCTCGCGGAAGCGGAATATGACGTCAAAAATTACGCGGGCGCGATCGCCGCTGTCGACAAGGCGCTGGCGCTGGACCCCAACAACGTCCAGGCGATGGTCTATCGCGCCCGGGCAATGACCGCGCTTGCCAAGAAAGAGCCGGCCAAGGCAAATTGGGCGGAGATCCGGCGCTTGCTGATCAAGGCCAATCGAGCCGACACCGAAAATGCCGAGCCCTTGTGGCTTTTCCACCAGACATTCGAAGATGCGGGCGAGACGCCGACCAAGGCCGCCAAGGACGGACTGCTCTACGCGCTGGCGCTGGCCCCGCAGGACCGCAGCTTGAGGCTGAGCGCGGTGCGCCAGCTGCTGCGCGATGACCGGGTCGAGGATGCGACCGCATTGTTCGGCATCCTCGCTAATGACCCGCACCTGCCTATCGCGCAGCAGGCGTCAGCGACCACCACGCTCGACAAGATGCGGGCCGGGGATGGCAAGGGCGCGCTGGCGGCGATCGACGAAGAGATGAAGAAGCAGCAAAAGAAGGCGGAGGAAGCCGAGGGAGCCTAGGGAGCCTAGGGAGCCTAGGGAGCCCTAGGGGAGCGGTCGCCCGTCGACATTGCCCGATGGCGAGTAGCGGCAGGCGAGATAGGTCCAGCGTCGGTTCGAACGCATCGCGCAACCGACCCGGCTCGTCCGGCGCGCGATCATCTGCGTGTAATGGCCGACATCGCTCCAGCGGCCGGTCGTGCTGACGGCGGGAAAGGTGCCGGGCCGGAACCAGCGCCGCTCGCCGATCCAGCTGCCGATCATCGCGTCGATGGGAAAGGCACCACGCGTGCCCATCCAGAGATTCTCGCCCTGGCCTTGGCGATCGGCGTGCGGGCTGTGGCCCCAGCGGTCGGTCCGGGCGAGCTCGGTCGCCCAAGCATTGGCCGAGGCGGCAAGCCCGACATCCCAGGCCAAAGGCGCCACATTCCAGCGCGCGCGTTCGTGGTTGTGGAGGGCGAGCGCCTGCGCCTCCCACGGCTGTGCGGCGGCGGGGGCTGCGGCAAGGGCGAGGGCTATGGCGGCAGGAACGGACAGACACGTCATGCGCTCCGGTCTGCCATGGACTACATGGCCGAACAGTGGTGTTAACTCGCGTTATCGACAAGGTGATGCCCGCGAGGCGGTATGGCGTCGCCCGGCCAAGCGGTTAAGTCGAACCTGGCAATGACCGTTCTCGTCCCAATCCTTGGCGACCAGCTCAGCCACGATCTCGTTTCGCTGCGCGAATGCGACCCGGCGACCACCGTCATTCTGATGATGGAGGTGGCGCAGGAAACGACTTACGTCCGGCACCACAAGATCAAGATCGCGCTGATCCTGTCGGCAATGCGCCACTTCGCCGCCGAATTGCGCGAAGCCGGGTGGACGGTCGACTATGTGATGCTCGACGATCCCGACAATAGCGGATCGTTCCGCGGCGAAGTCGCCCGCGCCGTCACCCGCCACCGCCCCACCGCCCTTCGCATCTGCGAGGCGGGGGAAGTTCGGGTAATGCAGGATATCGCGACCTGGTCCGATGCGCTCGGGCTGCCGGTCGAGCTGCTCGACGAC
>JANPKL010000130.1:0-8166 GCA_031425975.1 Sphingomonas sp. | reverse complement strand
CGGGCCAAGAGTGAAGTCCGCGCGGTCGAGCCCTTGCCCGCTGCCCGCGACCTGCTCTTTCCCCCGCCCGACCGCGATCCCTTGGCCGAGGCCGGGTGGGACGATCTTCTGGCCGAGGCGTCGAGCGGGCGGATAACTTTTCCCGGCGGCGAATTGCTGATTGCGCTGACTCCGGCGATGACGGTGATCGACGTCGACGGCTGGCTCGACCCCGCCGCGCTCGCCCGGGCGGGCGCGGCAGCGGCGGCGCGCGCGATCCTGCGCCTCGATATCGGCGGCAATATCGGGATCGACCTGCCGTCCGGGACCGGCAAGGCGGCGCGGCAGGCGACGGTCGAGGCGCTCGACGACGGTTTGGCGGGCGAAACGTTCGAACGCACCGCGGTCAACGGCTTCGGCTTCCTGCAATTGATCCGCCCACGCCGCCGAGCGTCCTTGCTCGAACTGGCCCATGACCAGGCGGGATTTGCCGTCCGCGCCTTGCTGCGCCGGGCGGCAATCAGCGGGCACGGGCCCGCCCGCCTTGCGGCACATCCCGCCGTCACGGCCCGGCTGGAGCGACGGGCGGACCTGCTGCGCGGGCTCGAACGGCAGCGCGGCGGCGCGATCAGCTTGCGCGCCGACCCCGCGCTCGCCATTGCCGGTGGCCATGTCGAACCCGCCTAAGTCCGCCCCTTCCAAGCCCTGTCCTTTGTGCAAGCGTCCCGCAACGGACGAGCATGCCCCCTTCTGCAGTCGCGGCTGCAAGGATCGCGACCTGTTGCAATGGCTCGGCGAAGGCTATCGCATTCCCGGGCCGCCAACCGCCGACGGGCTGGACAGCGACCGGGACGACGGTTAGGGGAACCGCTCGCAAGGCCTTCGGGCCTGCCCGCGAGTGCGTGGGCCCAGATAGCTCAGTTGGTAGAGCATGCGACTGAAAATCGCAGTGTCGCTGGTTCGATCCCGGCTCTGGGCACCACTTCTTCTTCACCGCTTGCCTTCCGGGGCCTGTTCGGTTTCAAGGTTCCGACCTCATGCGAGCCGCCCTTCACCCCCAGCAGCCGGCCCGTCTCGCCGCCCTTGCCCGCTACGACATTCTCGATACCCCCCGCGAAAGCGAATTCGACGATCTGGTGCAGCTGACCGCGCGGATCTGCGAGGCGCCGATCGCGGTCATCAATCTCATCGATGCCGACCGCCAGTGGTTCAAGGCCGAAGTCGGGCTGGGCGTGCGCGAAACGCCGCTGGAAACCTCGCTCTGTTCCCATGTCATTCTCGAGAATGAATTCGTCGAGATCCCCGATACCCTCGCCGACCCGCGGATGTGCGACAATCCCTTGTGCGTCGCCGCGGATGGCCTGCGATTTTACGCCGGCGCGCTGCTTAAGTCCGAAGAAGGCTTGCCGATCGGCACCCTGTGCGTGCTCGACACGCGCCCGCGGACCCTGAGCGATCTCCAGCGCGAGGCAATAAGGACGCTGGCCCGACAGGTCATGACCCAATTAGACCTCCGCCGCGCATTGGCTTCAGAACAGATCCTGCGCAACGAGATCGATCATCGGGTCAAGAACAGCCTGAGCACGGTCGCGGGCTTCGTCGCGCTGGAGCGACGCGGGTTAAGCGAGGGCGAGGGCGAGGGACGGCAATTGCTCGACCGGGTGGCGCAGCAGATCAACACGGTAGCGCTGCTTCACCAGCAATTGAGCGACTTGAGCTCGCGCCGGGTCGACCTTGGCGCCTATCTCACGCGCGTGATCGGCCTGATCGGCGAGGCGCAGGGACCGGGCATCGGCTTGTCGGCGGAGTTCGCTTCGTTCGAGGTCGATGCGCGCGAAGCGTCGGTGCTGGGGACGGTGGTCAACGAACTGGTCGCCAATGCGATCAAGCATTCGATTCCGGCCGGCGGCGGCGTGATCCGTTTGTCGGGTGAGGGCGTGACCGGCAAGGTCTATCGCCTGATCTGCGAAGACGATGGCCAGGTCGCCGCAGCGACTCCCGACTCCGGCTCGCGCAGCGGCCTCGGACTGCGGCTGATCGCCAATTCGGTGCGGCAACTGAACGGCAGCGTCGCACGCGACGCGGGGCCCGGCGGATATCGCACGGTCATCGAGATCCAGCCTTCCTCGGCCTGAGGAAACCGCCGCCGGTCCCGTCGTCGACGCGTGGCTTGACGCTCCCGGTGGCCACCCGCAGGATCCGCGGCATTGCCTTATCCCGGAGGATCGCCGTGCTTCGTCCCGCCCGCCTGCTGTTTGCCTGCCTGCTTGCCGGCGCTGCATTGGCACCGTTTTCCGCCGTTGCGGCGCCAGCGGCCGCCAGCGGAGCCATCCCCGCGCTCGCCTTTACCGAGCGCAAGCTCGCCAATGGCCTCAAGGTCTATGCGCTGCGCGACACGGCCAGCCCCAACGTCTCGGTGCAGGTCTGGTACGATGTCGGCTCGAAGGACGATCCGCGTGGCCGCTCGGGCTTCGCGCACCTGTTCGAGCATCTGATGTTCAAGGCTACCCGCAACATGGTGCCCGAGCAGATGGACCGCATGACGGAGGACGTCGGCGGGTTCAACAACGCCAGCACCGCCGACGATTTCACCAATTACTACCAGACCGTCCCCGCCAACCACCTCCGCCGCCTGCTGTGGGCCGAGGCCGAGCGGATGGGCAGCCTGGTGGTGGACGATGCCAATTTCCGGCCCGAGCGCGACGTCGTGAAGGAGGAGCTTCGCACCGGTTTGGCGCGGCCCTATGGGCGCTTGTTCAACCATTACATCCCGCTGACCGCCTATCAGCGCCACCCCTATGCCCGCCCCGGGATCGGCAGCATCGAGGAGCTGGATGCGGCGACCATCGACGACGTGCGCGCCTTCCACGCGACCTACTATCGGCCCGACAATGCGGTGCTGGTGGTCAGCGGCAATTTCGAGTCCGCCGAACTCGATCGCTGGATCGACGATTATTTCGCCCCGATCCGGCGGCCCGCCGGGACCATCCCGCGCGTGACCATGACCGAGCCGCCGCGCCGGGCCGCGCGCAGCTACACCGTGACCGAGCCCAATACGCCGCTGCCCGCGCTGGTGATGAGCTTCCTCCTGCCGCCCGCCAAGTCACCCGACTTCGCCGCGCTCGAACTGCTGCAGGCGGTGCTGTCGAGCGGCGACAGCAGCCGCTTGAACGAGGCGCTGGTCCGCACCCGGCTGGCGACCGATGCGTCGATCTACATCGATGCCAAGCAGGGCACCGGACTGATGGCGCCTTATGCCATCCTCGCCGGCGGCAAGACCGTGCCCGAAGTCGAGGTGGCGCTCCGCCGAGAGCTTTCCCGGATCGCCGCCCAGCCGGTCAGCGCCACCGAACTGGCCGAAGCGCGTAACGAATTGCTGACCGCCGCCCTCAAGGAGCGCGAAACGGTCGAGGGCAAGGGCGACCTGCTTGCCCGCGGCGTGATCATCGAGGGCGACCCCCGCGCCGCCGACCGCCGGCTGGCCGCGCTCGCCCGGGTCACCCCGGCCGACGTTCAGCGCGTGGCGCGAACCTATCTCGATCTCGATAAGGCGGTCACCATCCGCTACCTGCCCGCCGCCACCGGCGCGACCGCCAGCAGCGGCGACCGGATTGCGCTCGCGCCCACGGTGGTGACCACGCCCCTGACTCCGCCCGCCGCAATCAAGATCGTCCAGCCCGCCACCGAGGCCGAGCGGATCCGCCCGCCCGAGCCCGCCGCCGCGGTCGCGGTCAACGTGCCGACCCCCGTCACCGGCCGGCTCGCCAATGGTCTCACCGTCATCACCGTGCCGCGCACCAACCTGCCCCTGGTCAGCGCGAGCCTGGTGTCGCTCGGCGGCGCCTCGGCCGATCCGGCGGACAAGGCCGGGCTTCACCGGCTGGCGGCGACCCTCCTGACCAAGGGAACCGCCACCCGCAGTGCGACCGAGATCGCCGCGGAGGTCGAAGCGCTCGGCGGCCAGCTCGATTCGGGCGCCAGTTCGGAAGCGCTCACCCTCGACCTCACCGTGCGCAGCGCCGACTTGCCCGCCGCGCTCGGGATCATGGCCGATGTCGCACGCAATGCCGCCTTCGCCCCCGAAGAGGTCGAGCGCGCGCGGGGCCAGGCGGTCGATGAAGCCGGTCTCGCGCTGCAGGACCCGGGCACGCTGTCGCGGCTCGCGGCGGCACGCGCGCTCTACGGCAGCGGGGCCTATGGCGCCCCCGCCGCGGGCACCACCGCCTCGCTGCCGGGGATCGACCGCGCCGACATCGTCGCGGCCGCCTCGCAGACCATGCGGCCCGAGGGCAGCGTGCTGGTGCTGAGCGGCGACATCAGCCCTGCGCGGGCGCAGGCCCTGGCCCAGCAGGCGTTCGGTTCGTGGCAGCCTTCCGCGCCCCGCCTTGCCGTCGCTGCCCGTCCGGCGGCGGGCATGGCCCCGCTCAAAGGCAAGGTGATCGTGATCGACATGCCCGGCAGCAGCCAGGCGGCGATGGCGGTGACGCGCGAGACCCTCGTCCGCTCGGACCCGCGCTACTATCAGACGTTGATCGCCAATGCCGTTCTGGGCGGCGGTTACAGCGCACGGCTGAACCGCGAGATCCGGATCAAGCGCGGCCTTTCCTACGGCGCTTCGAGCGGCTTGTCGGCGGGGCGGCGCGCCGGTGCGGTGACCGCCGCCACGCAGACCAAGAACGCCACTGCCCCCGAAGTGCTTGGCATCATTCTCGAGGAGATGCGGCGGCTGGGCGCCGAGCCGATCCCGGCGGTCGAAATGGGCACTCGCCAGGCCTTCATCACCGGCGGCTTCGGGCGTCAGCTTGAAACGGTCGAGGGCCTCGGCGACATCGTCGCGGGCTATATCGCGAGCGGCGTCGATCCGGCCGAGATCGGCACCTACATGGACAAGATCCGCGCCGTGACCCCGGTCGCGGCTGGCGAGGCGGCGCGCGGATTGCTCGCCCCGGCCGGGAGCACCACCGTGATCGTGGGCGACGCCAAGCTCTTCGCCCCGGCGCTGCGCCAGCGGTTCGGCGAGGTGATCGTCATCCCCTTGCCCGAACTGTCGCTCGACCAGCCGGGCCTGCGCCGCGACGGCCAGGCGCAACCGCGGACGGGCGAGCGGGGTTGAGCCTTCGATTTCCCGCACAAACAGGAGCATCCCGATGATCACCCGCACCGCCACCGCGCGCTACGAAGGCATGGGCAAGGCCGGCAAGGGCTGGGTTTCGACCCAGTCGGGCGTGCTCAAGGACAGTCGCTACGGCTTCAACACGCGCTTCGAAAACGAGCCCGGGACCAACCCCGAGGAACTCATCGCAGCGGCGCACGCCGGCTGCTTCACCATGGCGCTAAGCTTCGCGCTCGCGGGCGCGGGGCATGAGCAGGGCCAGCTCGAGACCGAGGCCCGGGTCAAGCTCGAACAGGATGGCGCGGGCTTCAAGGTCAGCCGCTCGGACTTGCGCCTGACCGCAGCGGTAGCGGGGATCGAGGAATCCGAACTCAAGCGGCTGGCCGAAGAGGCGAAGGCCAATTGTCCGATTTCGAAGGCGCTGAATGTCGAGATGACGCTGGAAGTCGTGATAGGCTGAGCTTCCTCCCCGTTGCGAAGCAATGGGGAGGTGGCAGCGCGAAGCGCTGACGGAGGGGCCGGCACGGGTGTTGCTGGCCCCTCCACCACCGCCTGCGGCGGCGGTCCCCCTCCCCATCGCTGACGCGACGGGGAGGATGCGGCAGAGTTGCTCCGCGACCCATCCCAGTCCAAACTCCACCCCATGGCCGCCACCCCGAACGACACCGACCGCACCGCCGGCCTGCTCCTCATGGCCGCCGCCGCGCTTGCGCTGGCCATCGCCAATTCGCCGCTGGGGCCAGGCTATCACGCCCTGCTCGGCAGCTACCTCGGCCCGCTGACCATCGCCTACTGGATCGCCGACGGGCTGATGGCCCTGTTCTTCCTGCTGGTCGGCCTCGAGGTGAAGCGCGAGTGGTATGACGGGCGGCTGTCGACCCCCGAGCAGCGCCGCCTGCCGATGCTCGCGGCGGCGGGGGGCATGGCGGTCCCGGCCCTGGTCTACCTCGCGGTCGCGGGCGGCGATCCGGCGCTGACCCGCGGCTGGGCGATCCCGGCGGCGACCGACATCGCCTTTGCGCTCGGGTTGCTCGCCCTGCTCGGCACCCGCGCTCCGCCCGCGCTCAAGCTGCTGCTCGTGACCATCGCGATCGTCGACGATGTCGGTGCGGTGCTTATCATCGCCACCTTCTACACCGCCGAGCTGAACGGTCCGGCGCTGCTCGCCGCGGTCGGCGTGCTGGCGGGGATGGGCGGGCTAAATCTGTTCGGGGTGCGGCGGCTGTGGCCCTATCTCGCGCTGTTCCCGCTGCTGTGGCTGGCGGTGTTCCAGTCGGGGGTGCATGCGACCATCGCGGGGATCCTCGCCGCCATCGCCATTCCACTCGGTCGGGGCGAGCCGATGTCGCCGGTCAAGCGGCTCGAGCATCTCCTTCATCCGGTCGTGATGCTCGGCATCGTGCCCCTGTTCGGGCTGGCCAAGGCGGGGGTGACGCTGCGTCCTGAATTGCTCTCTGGCGCACTGCCGTGGGCCGTCGCGGCCGGCCTGCTGATCGGCAAGCAGGTGGGCGTATTCGGCACCATCTGGGCCGCCGACCGGCTCGGCCTTGCGCCAAAGCCCGCGTCACTCGGCTGGCGGCATATCTACGGTGCCGCACTCCTCTGCGGGATCGGCTTCACGATGAGCCTGTTTATCGGCAATCTCGCCTTTGCCGATGCGGCGCTGATCGAGGCCGCCAAGGTCGGCACGCTCGCCGGATCGGCGGTCGCGGGCATCATCGGCTTTCTTGTGCTGCGCGGCGCGCCGGTGCAGACATGCAGCGACGAAGATTGTGACGAGGCCGCCGAGATCTTCGGCGAAGATGCCGACGAGGACCCGACCATATGCAACGACCCCTATTCGCCGCCGCTGTTGCGCTGAGCCTCGCGGGCTGCGCCACCATTTCGGCCCCGCGCGACAGCCTGTCCGCCGCCGCCCGCGACTATGTCGTGCTCCAGCTCGCCATCGGCGAGAAGGAAGAGGGCTATATCGACGCATTTTACGGCGACGATAAGCTCAAGGCCGAGGCATTGAGTCTGGCCAAGGCGAGCGACCTCCCCACGCTAGCAAATACGGCACGAACTCTGCAGGGACGGATTGGGGGCCTCGCCTCGGAGGAGCCGCGCCGCGCAAAATTCCTTTCTGCGCAGCTGACCGCTGCCGCTACCCGGCTGCGAATGCTGCAGGGCGAGCAATTACGCTTTGCGGATGAGGCCGAGGGCCTGTTCGGTGTTCGGCCCGACATCCGCCCGCTGGCCTCCTACGACCCCCTGCTGGCGCGGATCGAGGCGCTGGTGCCGGGGCCGGGCACGCTGGCCGACCGGGTCGAGGCCTATCAGAACCGCTTCACCATCCCGCGCGACAGGCTGGACGCGGTGTTTCGCAATGCCATTGCCGCCTGCCGGACCGCCAGCGGGCGCTTCATCACCCTGCCGCCGACCGAACGCTTCGATCTCGCCTTCGTCAACGGCAAGAGCTGGTCGGGCTATAATTACTATCTCGGCGACTATAAGAGCCGGATCGAGATCAACACCGACCTGCCGATCCGCCTCAGCCGTGCGATCGACCTTGGCTGCCACGAGGGCTATCCCGGACACCATGTGCTGAACGTGTTGCTCGAGGAGCGGTTGGCAAGGGGCAAGGGCTGGGCCGAATTCACCGTGCAGCCGCTCTATTCGCCGCAGTCGATCCTGTCGGAAGGCTCGGCCAATTACGGCATTGATCTCGCCTTTCCTGGGGAGCGCAAGACGCGCTATGAGGCTGCTGTGCTGGCGCCGCTGGCGGGCCTGGCAGGCGCGGATGTCGCGCGCTACGACCGGCTGCTCGATGCGATCCAGGCGCTGGGCACCGCACGCAACACCATCGCGCAGCAGTTCCTCGACGGAGCAATCGACGAGGCCGAGGCGATCCGTTTGACCCAGCGCTACCAGTTGGTAAGCGAAGCGCGGGCGCGGCAGTCGATCGCCTTCACCCGCCAATATCGCAGCTACGTCATCAACTATACGATCGGCCGCGAGATGGTGGCGCGCGATATCGAGCGCTTCCCCGATGAGGCCGCGCGGTGGAAGCGGATGGAGCAATTGCTGAGCGAGCC
>JANPKL010000129.1:0-6051 GCA_031425975.1 Sphingomonas sp. | reverse complement strand
CGGAATCTGCGCGAAGGCAAGACTCGCGCCGCCCGCTTCCTCGGCGGTGATGAAGTCCTCGATCGCGGTCAGGACGCCATTGGCGGGCCCGCCCTCGTGCAGCGCCCAGGCGAATTGCCCCATCCCGCGAAAGCCGCCCCCTGCAAGGAGGGGCGCGCGGCCGGGAACGACTCCGCCGTCCCAGTCGTGGGCGTGGCGCCAGTCTTCGGGGATTCGATCGGGGGCATAATAGCAATCGCGGCGGGCGCAGGGCCAGGCGACGTCGTGAAGGAGGACGAGAAGGGGCTTTGAGTCGGCCCGGCAGCGCCCGGCGATGCGGTCGAGTTCGTTGCGGACAGTGTAGAAATTATGGTCGCCGTCGACGATCCAGGCATCGACGTCGCTCAACTCGTCGATCGTGTCGAGGCTGGGGGCGGCGATGTGCGTCACGTGCGGGTTGGCGGCCAGCCATTCGGCGAATTCGGGCTTGGCGGCGGGATCGATGCTGGTGAGCGATCCACCGTGACGCTCGGCATGATCGGCGAGGACCGCGCTCATGCCGCCGAATTCGGCCCCGATCTCGGCAAGCTTGCGCGCGCCTGCGGCTGCTAGCACCGGGAGGATCAGGTCGTCTGCAAATTCGGCCATGCTGTGGATGAGGAGGGTCATGCCGCGACCTGCTCCAGGGTCGGAGCGAGCGTGATCGCGGGCTCTTCGCTGCGGGCGAGCAGGGGGCGGAACACGACCACCAGCACCATCTGGGCCGTGCTTTTCGTGGGCATGGAAACCGGCGGGATCATGACGAAACCAGCGGGCTGGCAGCGCAGCAGCCCCGGCGCGACCTGCTCGACATGTTCGAGGTTGAGCTGCGCCCCGACCCGTTGCCGCGCCTGCTCATCGGCGGTCGCGGTAATCAGGTGCAGGGGCAGGAAATGGGCCGCTTCCAATTGCACCCATTCGAACAGGCGGCCGAGCTGCAGCCCGACCGAATAACGCATTTCGCCGACGGGAATGGTGATCGAGAAATAACCGTCGTGGGTGCGCGTGGCAGGAACGCTCTCAGCCGCGACATCATTGCCGTCGGCGAGCAAAATCGGGAGGTCGAAGCCGGTCTCGTCAAAATCGGCCTTGCGGAGGTCGAGTCCGAAGCGGCGCTGGGCGAGCAAGGCGAGGCTGAGTGGCAGGCCCTGGCCGCGCAGCTCGGCGGGCAGGCACATGCGAATGCCGTCCTTGAGATAGAAGATGCCGCGGCGACGCAATTCCTGCGCTCCGGCCGCGCGGTCGAACAGGGGAACCATCGCCTTGCCGCCCAGATTGACGTCATGTTCGAAGCGTTCCAGCACGGCGAGTTCGCTCGGCAGCGGCAGGAACAGGAAGCGGGCGAGGATGGCGGCGGCGGCTTCGCGGCGACTGTCCGCGTCGTCGCGGGCGGGCGCATGGTCCCAGGCGGTGGCATGGGCGCGGGCAAATTCGATCGCGGCGGCCTGGACCCCGTCACGCACGACGCTTTGCTGCGCTGCGACTGCGGCGGCGGAGCGGATCGGGGTGCCGTCGGGCCGGTAATCGACCACGCTTCCCTGTGCGATGGTCGCCAGCTGTTCGACCGCCGCGATATTGTCGCACAGCGTCGAAAGCGCGGGCATATCATAATGAAGGTGATCGATCATGCCGGCTTTATCGAGGCCGCTCGGCAGATCCTCGCGCAGCAGCAGGTAGCGTCCGGCGACGGCGACCTCGAACGCCTCGGCGAGGAGGCCGTCGATGCCGTTCTGGACGGTGCCGTTATAGCCCAGGTCGACCAGCATGAGGGTGTCGCCCGGCCGAGGATCGCAGGCCGCGCGGACGTGCGCGATCAGGCGCCTGGCGAAGGCCTGGCTGCGCTTGATCGTGTCGCGCACCTCACGCGGACGGCGCCAGGGGGACAGGGGATGGCCGCCCTTGCCTACGACGGTCTGAGGGCGATCGGCGAGCAGCTGCCGGGCGACCTGCGCGGGCTCGGCACCGCCGTCGCGGACCAGATAGGCGTCAATGTCGGCCGGGTCCCGGAAGCTGGCGGCGGTGGCACAGAAACGGCTGATCTCCACCCGCACCGCGGCAGCATGCGGCGAGCCGCCGCGCGCTTCCCACAAGGCGTGGGGCAAATGCCCGTCGCGAAGCAGGAACAGGGCATGGACCTTGCCTGAAGTCTTGGTGGCCAGCCGCGCGGCCTCGGCCTTGAGCCACAGGTCGAAGGCGGTGAACAAGGGCCCGAGGACCGAGTGCCCGAGCCGCAGCGCATCATGGTCGAACTGGGGCTCGGCGATGGCGGTGGCGGCGCGATGAAATTGCCAGGCGGGACCGGCGCGACCACCACCGTGGAGCATGGCGGAAGTCGCGGCCTCGAGCCGCAGGCGCTGCTCGGTCTCGGGCAGGAATTGCTGCAAGTGACGACAGGGGATGCCGAGCCGGGCAGGGGCCTCCGCATCGGCCTTGGGATTGTCGCCGAGGTGAAGGAGGTCGGCGGGCCGGGCCCCAAGCGCCCGGAGCACATCCCTGAACAGCCCCTCGCCCTTGGACCGGCCATGGTCGGACGACGCGAACACCCGGTCGATCAGGCCGGCGACTTCCGCCCCCGCGCTGGCGGCGATAAGCGCGCGGAGCTGGTCGGCATCGAGATAGGTGTCGCTGACGATGACGATGGTGAGCCCGCGGCGACGCGCCTCCCGCATCAGCGCGACGGTCGGCGCGAAGGCGAAGCAGGCGCGTGCTTCGGCCTCCAGTTCGGCCGCGATCGCCGCCTTGCGCTCCGCAGCTGATGCCCCGGGAAGGAGGAAATCGTAGATTTCGGTGAGCGTCGCCTCGTTGCTGTTGCGGGTCAGGACGGCATGGGCGCGGGCCAGCCCCTCGGCGCGGCGGCGCTGGTCGGCTTCGGGCGCTGCCGGGCCGATATCGCCGAATATGCAGCGCGGCGCATGGCTCAGCCGCCACAGCAATGTATCGAAGCAGTCGAGCGACAGGATCGTCGCGTCCGAGCCGTCGAGCGCGTGCGGCAGCTCATGGGGGGAAATGCTGGTCCGCATGATAGGCCTCGCCGCTCCTTTCCCGCATCATAGGAGGGGCTGGCGCCGGGACGGTCCAAGCACCTGCATTTGGTGAAGGAAGTTTGGGTGTCGGCGACGGGAGGCGGCACCGGCCCCAACGGGACCGGATCAGGATTGCTGCCAGGGTGACGGATCGAAGATGTACCCGATCCCGCGGACCGAGCACAAAAGCTTCCGATCGCAGCCGAGGCGCCGCAAGCAGCCGCGCAAGCGCGAGACGCAGACCTTGAGCGCTTCTGCCGAAGCTGCCGACTTTCCCCCCATCGTCACGAACAGGGCCTGGAGCGAATGCACGTTGCTCGGTTGCCGCATGAGCGCCTCGAGCACGCGCATCTGAGAAGGCGTGAGCAATTCGGTGCGATCATCGAACAGTAGTTTGTAGCGCTGCAGGTCAAGCGTGAGGGGTCCGTGCCGGACCAGCGCATCGACGCCAGCGGGGTCCACCCACAACATGGTCGCACTCTAGACCCCGCCCAAGACCAATGCGTGACCGTCACGCGCGCACCACCGAGGTTGCGGCGACGAGCCAGGCCGCCACCGACAGGAGCGTTCCGAACGCCTGCGCATCGGTCCGCTGCCGCTTCCGGATCACCGCCTCGGCAATGCCGATCAGCGCTGCAGCGATCACGGTGCTCAGGGTCAGCCAGGGCCCGAGCCAAAAGCCGAGCGCGCCGAGCAGCTTGGGATCGCCCCCGCCGATCCCGTCGCGGCCGCGCAGCAGGCGATAGGCAAAGGCAAGGAGCGCAAGGCCGGTAGCGGCTGCTACTCCGGTGAACACTCGCGCGAGCAAGGTCTCTTGCGTCAGCATGCCGCCCAGCAACAGGCCGCTCAGGGCGAGCAGCAATGTCAGGCGGTCAGGAAGCCAGAAGTGACGCGCATCGAGCAGGGCAAGTGGGAGCAACAGCCACGCGAACAGGGCGAGAACCGGACCCTGGTCGAGGCCGCCAATCACCAGCGCCCCGGCACCGAGCAGGGCGGCTGCCCACTCGACCTGCCAGTGAAAGGGATCGATCGCCCCACCGCAGCAACGGGCCCGGCGCGAGGCAATTCCGACCAGCGGGATGAGGTCGATCGCGCCGAGCGTCGTGCCGCAGCCGTCACACGACGAGCGGCCTGCGACGACGCTGCGACCCTCGGGCCAGCGAAGGCAGAGCGTGGCTATGAAACTGCCGACGATCCCGCCAACCAGCAGGCCGGCAATCGTCAGCGCAATCATCGTCACAGACGGGTCTCGAAGGGGAGGCTGAAGCCTTCCGGCACCGCGGTGAAGCCGTAGCCCGCGAGCAGCCCGTCGAGCCCGGGCAGGTTCGTGCGGACAGTGATCCACCCACGAACGAGGCCTTGGTGATTGACGTAGAATTCGATTCGCTCGCTGCCCCCGGGACTGGCCAGCCGCGCCCGCACTCGCTCGCCTTCGCAAGCAAGCGTTCCGGAAAATCCCCGATCGAGCGGCAGCGGACCCAGAGAGATTGCGAGATTGGCCGCAATCCGACCTTCCGCGCGCCGGCAGCGTCCGTCGGCGAACAGGATGGTGACCTGCCTCAGGTCGAGCGACTGGACAGGCGCGGCCCCGAGCAAATGCCCGATGGCCAGCGTGCCGGTCAGGCGCTCGACACCGCGAAGGCTGCCACCGGCGCGAAGCACGCCGGTCAAGGGTCCGTCGGGGGAGGCAAGCCGCTCGAACGGCATCGCGATCCTGCCCAGCACCAGATCGCCCGGACTGAGGCGGACATCGAAGGTGCCGAGCAGCTGCCGACTCAACATGAGATCGCCGATCCGCCCGCCCCAGATCGTTCCGGCAACCTGCCTGGCGCTGAGCCCGACCTGCGCCAGATCCGTTGCCGACACGACGATACGCAGCGGCATGAGAAGGACGAGTGCGAGGAACAGGATGCCGAGGCTCCAGACCATCCAGCGCCAGCTCATGACGCGCTCCCGTGCGCCAGGATCGCGTTGATGGTGACGAGACCCTGGCCCTGCGGGCTGATACCCAGATCCTGGATGCGGATCCCCGCCGACTCCAGTTGACGCAGCCAGCGCAACCCGGCCGTCGGCGACAGCGGCGCCAGTGAAATGGACAGGCGGTCGGTGCCGCGCGGCTCGCTGGCGGACAAGCGTATCCCGGCCTGGGCGGCCAGATCGGTCACGCGGATCGCCAGCGGCGCTGTCGACGGGGTTGGCCCACCCACCGCCACGGACTTGAGCTGCGCAAGCTGGGCCAGGACCTGCCCATGCTGCAGGACGGCGGCAGCGTGACGCTGTTTGGCCTGTTCGAGCCGCTCAATCGTCGGCTGGTAGATCAGCAAAACGACCAGCAGGGGCACTGCAATCGCCAGCATCAGCGCGAGCAGCCAGCGTTCCCGGATCGAGCGGCCGGACAGCCATGTCGTAAAGGCCTCGAAGCGCATCACAAACTGCTCCTGACCGTGATGTTGGCAAGGGTTGCCCCGTTCGGGCTCGCCCGGTTGGTGGCGGTCACCCGGTAGCCCGCGCGCTGCAACCCTATGAGGAGCCGGTTGACGTCCTCCAGGCGAGTCGCGGCGAGTTCCAGGACCAAGGTCCCGTCGGCTCGCCATTGGACATTAGTCGCGGCGACACCGGGGACCTGCTGCATCTGCTGATAGACGGCCGTCAGCGGCCCGAAGGGCGATCCGCTCGCGCCGGGCAGGCTGCCGATGCGCATGTCCAGCGCCGACCCGGCGTCGGCGGCGCTGACCTCACGACCGACAGCAGCCGAGCTCAGGCGTGCAGTCTCTGCCTCCAGTCGGTTGCTCGCCTGCTCAAGCCGGGCGATCATGACCATGGCCATGACGAAGCCGACCAGCGGAATAAGGCAAGCAAGCGCAAGCAATTCGCGGAGTCGTCCGCGATCGAGCACGAACAGGCGCCGCCGTGCAAACCGGCCACTGCGCAGGTTGAGCGGCAGGGTCCGGGCCATCCGGGCAAGACGAATGGCGACGTCATCCCCGCTTAGTGAGCGCACGGTCGCATC
>JANPKL010000128.1:0-3619 GCA_031425975.1 Sphingomonas sp. | reverse complement strand
CGGTGATGCCCAGGCCGCCCGTTTCGCCCTGCAGGAAGGCGATTGCCTCATGTTGGTCCCCGACAATCATTTGCGCGAGGCATTCTGTCCGGCGTGTATGAATGGCATCCTGTTAATCTCCCGGACAGCCCACAAGGATGGCTCTGACTGGCGTTGCGTGCGTCCACCCCTGCATTGAGCCACGGTCGAGCCGCCATTTCGCTGAGCTACATCAATACGCGTGAGCCATCCGATGCCATCAAGAGAGCGTCACTTGAGGCGACCGTAAGCTGTATGAACCGAAGGGTGCGTGTTTCATCGTGGGGAGAACCTGTTGCATGGCCCGGCCCGACGATCTCCGGAGCGGTTGACGTGAAACGATCTCACTATGGCTGACCTCTCGGACATCGAGCTTGCTGCGCGACTGGGCACGGCCCTTGCCATCGGATTAGTGGTGGGCGTCGAACGCGGCTGGCGGGAACGGACCGCTGCGGCGGGGAGCCGGACGGCCGGCATCCGAACCTACACGCTGTCGGGACTCCTTGGTGGCACCTTTGGCGCGCTTTCACATTCCTTGCAGACCCCGTGGCTCATCGGGTTTGGGTTCATGGGGTTTGCTTTCGCCTTCACCCTGTTCAAGCTCCGCGAGGCCGTCCACGATGGCGATTTCAGCGTCACTGGCGTTGTCGCAGCTTTCACGGTTTTTATACTCGGTGCCTATTCCGTCGTTGGCAACTTCCAGATCGCGGCGGGTGCCGGAGCGGCATTGGCGGTCGTTCTTGCCAGTCGCGAGTTCCTGCACGGTCTAATTGCGCGGCTGTCATGGGTCGAGCTGCGATCGGCATTGATGATCTTGGGAATGACCGCCATCGTTCTGCCGCTCCTGCCGAACCGTGCCCTCGATCCGTTTGGGGGAATCAATCTTTACGAGATCTGGCTGTTTGCGATCCTTGCTGCATCCATTTCTTATATCGGCTACCTGGCAATCAGGATTTTTCCGCCACAGCATGGCATAGCAGCGGCCTCGATCACGGGTGCAATGATATCCTCGACCGTCGTCACGATGGACCTCGCCCGGCGCTCAAAGAAGGCGGACGCGATCCTCGGGTTTGTCGGAGGAGCCTGTGTTACCGGCACCGTCTTCATCCTGCGCGTACTGGCGCTGGTGACCATCTTGCGGCCATCGCTGCTGGCACCGCTGGCACCAGGGGCATTGACGGCAGCTGCTGTTTTCGCGATCGTTGGCACCATCATGTTGTGGCGATCGGCCCGGGATGAAAGCGCAGGCATTTCGCCGGGAGATCCCTTCGATATTCTCACGATCCTCGGCTTCGCTGCCGTGTTTGCGCTTGTCGCCTTCGCCACAGCGGTTCTCCTTGAGCAGTTCGGCGCTCGCGGACTTTTCGCGACGGTGACAATCGCCGCCATTGCCGATGTCGATGCAGCCGCGCTTGCGGTGCTGAGACTGGCCGGTACGACACTTCCGACGGCGACAATGGTCTCCGCCATTCTTCTCACCCTTGCAGTCAATGCCCTGACCAAAGGCGTCTACGCCGCAGTCTTTGGCTCCCGATCCTTCGCGTTTTCATTTGGCGTGACGACAATCGCCGCTATCGCGGCAGGCCTCGGCGCCCATGTTCTGATCTGGTTCTGAACAGCCGCTACACCGCTCGGCCAACCAGCGATCCGATCAGCGCCGTCGCGGCCATGGCCAAGGCCCCCCAGAATGTCACACGCAACGTCGGTTTGAGAATGGGCGCGCCACCCACGCGGGCACCGACCGCCCCCAGTATGGCAAGGCTCAGCAGCGATCCTCCGGAAACGAGTGCGGCAAGCGCGTTGGCAGGCGACGCCAGCGCGATCAGGAGCGGAATGACAGCGCCGCATGAAAATGTGACGGACGACGTCAGCGCCGCCTGAACAGGTCGCGCCGTCATGTGCTCGGACAATCCCAGTTCGTCCCGCACATGTGTGGCATATGCGTCCTTCGCCGTCAGCTGAACGGCAACCTGATGCGCAAGCGCCGGATCAAGCCCACGGCCGACGTAGATATTGGTCAGTTCTGAGAGCTCCATCTCCGGCTGCTCTGCAAGCTCGCGACGCTCACGCGCCAGGTCCGCCTGCTCGGTGTCGGCCTGGGAACTCACGGATACATACTCACCCGCCGCCATCGACATAGCACCCGCCACAAGGCCTGCAGCGCCTGCCACAAGAATATCCTGCGCGGAGGTTGCCGCAGCGGCGACGCCAACGATCAGGCTTGCGGTTGAGATGATGCCGTCATTGGCACCGAGCACGGCAGCCCGCAACCAGCCGATGCGGGTGACAAGATGGGTTTCGCGATGGAGAGGATGCATGTGGACGCTTCTATTTACGGCGCGGCGAGCCCTGTGCTGATGAGCGCGGCGCGGATTTCCGCCCCTGTGCGGGCTGCGCTCGTCGGCTGACGACTGACGCGAGGTTCTTTTTTTGCCAGGCACCCCTCAGGCGGCAGCGGTTCGTTGCAGGAAGAGCAGGCGCTTGATGTTGTAGACGAGGTTGGCCATGCCGATCTTCGTCGTTGCCCGCGCGATGCCGATCGTTCGGATGAAGAGATCCATCCGGTCCTTCTGCGCGGCGAAGACATGCTCGACGCAGGAGCGCACCTTCGATTTGACGCTGTTGGCCCGCCGCCTCGCCTCGGACATGGGCTTGCCCTTCGGCTTCTTGCGATGGACCCTGGAGACGAAGCCATTGGCCTGCATGAAGGCCTCGTTGGCTTTCGAGCGATAGGCCGTATCGGCCCAGACGCTGCTGGCGGTGTTGGACTTGTCGAGCAGGCCCTCGCGCAGCCGCGCTCCCTCGTAGGCAGCAGCATCCGTCGCCTGCCATTTGCGGATCAGTCCGAAGCGCCGGTCGATGGCGATGTGGTTCTGATAGCCGAAGGTCGGGATCGCGATATCGACCGGCGGCTTCGTGCCGTCGGGCCGCTCCTTTGCTTTGCTGAACTTGACGGTCCATCTGGCGTCACGGTCCTTCTGCCGGAGCCTGGCGGGCCTGGCCTTCCACTGCTCGGGAACGCGGCCCTCCTTCAGATCCTTCTTCTCATCCTCGGTGTTGCGCTGCTTCGGCGCCGCGATCAGGCTCGCATCGACGATCTGGCCGCCCATCGCGATGTAGCCTGCAGCGCGGAGCGTGGCGTCGAACCGGTCGAACAACGGCTTGATCGCGCCGGTCTTCGTGAGCTTCTCCCGGAACAGCCAGATCGTGCGCGCATCCGGCACGCGATCCGACAGCCCGAGGCCCAGGAAGCGCATGAAGGACAGCCGGTCGCTGATCAGGAACTCCGTCCGCTCGTCCGAGAGGTTGTTGGCGGCCTGGATCACCAGCACCTTGAACATCATTACCGGATCAAAGGGCGGTCGACCGCCCTGTGAGCCGTCCGAATAGGACAGCGCCTTCGTGAGATCGGCGCGGAAGACATCGAAGTCGACGGCGCCGGCGAAAGCCTCGAGCTGATCGCCGAGATCGCTCAGCCGCTTCAGCCGCTCATCAATGTCGAAAAATCCAGGCTGGCCCCGCATCGCGCCCTCCGATCAACGATCACAGGGCGCATTGAATCAAAATCGGGGATGAATGGCGAGGTTTTTAGAACCGTCCA
>JANPKL010000127.1:0-3858 GCA_031425975.1 Sphingomonas sp. | reverse complement strand
CTCCTCGTCGCCGGCCACCGCCTTGCCGATCTTCGGGATCGCCTTGTCGGCCCACAGGTCATAGGCCTCGCCGAAGCCGGGCCAGTCGCTGGTCGAGAATTCGAGCACGAACAGGCGGCCGCCGAACTTGAGGACGCGGTGTGCCTCGCGCAAGGCCCTGGGGATGTCGGTCACGTTCCGGACGCCGAAAGCAATGGTGTAAGCGTCGAAACTGCGGTCGGCGAAGGACAAAGTTTCGGCATTCTGGACCGACCAGCTGAGCCCGGCCATGCCCTTTTTCGCCGCGCGCTCCTCGCCGACACCGAGCATGTCGGCATTGATGTCGCTGACCGTCACCGCAGCGCCGCGGGCGGCCATGCGGAAGGCGATGTCGCCGGTGCCGCCAGCCATGTCGAGGATCGCTTCATGCGGCTGCGGCTTCACCCGCGCAACGAAGCGGTCCTTCCACAAGCGGTGCATGCCGACGCTCATCAGGTCGTTCATCACATCATATTTGCGCGCGACCGAGGAGAAGACCTCGCCGACCTTGCGGGTCTTTTCTTCGGGAGAGACGAGGCGGTCGCCGAAATTGACTTGGGGGTCCATGAAGGCGGCTCTAGCGGCGTGGGGCGGGGCGCGCCATACGGCCTTGCGATGCCCGAACTTCCCGAAGTCGAAACCACTGTCCGCGGGCTGGCCCATGTGCTCGACGGACGCCGCCTTGCAAGCATCGAAGTGCGTCGACCCGATCTGCGCCGCGCGTTTCCGGTGGATCTGGGCCAGCGACTGACGGGCGCGCGCGTGACGGGGCTGTCGCGGCGCGCCAAATATGGGCTGATCGCGACCGACCGCGGCGATACGCTGATTTTCCACCTTGGGATGAGCGGGCGCTGGCGGATCGACCCGGCCGAGCTCGGCAAGCACGACCATTTGCTGATGGCGACCGAAGAGGGACGGCGGCTGGCGCTCAACGATCCGCGCCGGTTCGGCAGCCTCGATCTCATTCCGACCGCCGACCTGCCTGGCTTTCCTGCGTTCGTCGTGATGGGGCCCGAGCCGTTCGATTTGACTGCGCAGGAGTTGCAACGCCGCCTCACGGGCCGGAGCGCGGCGATCAAGCTGCTGCTGCTCGACCAAAGAATCGTCGCCGGACTCGGCAATATCTACGTCTGCGAGGCGCTGTACCGCGCCGGCATCTCGCCGCGCCGCGCGGGCGGGCGGATCGGCCTCGATCGGTTGCGGCGGCTGGTCGAGGCGATTCGCGCGGTGCTGATCGAGGCGATCGCGGCGGGTGGCTCGAGTCTGCGCGATTTTGCGCATCCCGACGGCGAACTGGGCTATTTTTCGAAGAGCTTCGATGTCTATGACCGCGAGGGCCAGCCCTGCGGTTGCGGCGGGGCCGTTCGCCGCTTCGCCCAGGGTGGTCGGTCGACCTTCCATTGCCCGGCCTGCCAGCGCTGACATCGGTTGACCGCCCCGGACCTTTTGTCTAGGGAACCGGCAACCGGTGCCGCCCAAGCCTACGGGCTGGCGCCGCTTTTCTTTTGTCAGCTTAGGGATTTGACTCAGCAATGGCGAACACGCCGCAAGCCAAGAAGCGCATCCGCCGCAACACGCGCCGGGCCGAAATCAACGGGGCGCGCGTGAGCCGCATCCGGACCTTCATCAAGGCGGTCGAATCGGCGCTGGTGACGGGCGACAAGAGCGCCGCCTCCGATGCGCTCAAGCAGGCCCAGCCCGAGCTGGCGCGCGGCGTTGCCCGTGGCGTGATCCACAAGAACACCGCCTCGCGGAAATTCTCGCGCCTGACCAAGCGGGTGTCGGCGCTCGGCTAAGCCAACGCTCACCGTCTCATTTCGGGAGGGCCGTCGGAGATGATCCGGCGGCCCTTTTTCGTGGCCTTCGGCAAAGCCATTGAGATTGCGCGATTCGTCGGCGGATCGCAGCCAATGTGACAAATTATTCCCGGATTTCTGCTATTTACGGACCCTCTAAGGGGAAAGCGGCTGTCAAGCCGCAATATTTCGTTTCTGTGAAAAAAGCTGCTTGGCAATTGCCGCGCGCTTGCCCAGAAAACCCTTCCGGCAGTGATTCCACTGGGGGAATCTAAAGCGAGGCAGAGATTCGGCGCGTCGACCATGGTTCGGCGCGAGTGCTGGTCTGTGCCTTGAGAAACTGCCACTGCGATACGAGAAGCTCGGGGTTAGAAGTGAACGAAATCAGTCGGCAACAAGGGTGGGATGGACTGGGCGCGACCGACGGGGTCGAGTCCGGCCCCGAATCCTCGCCCCTGGGGGCGGCCTGGAGTGCGATTCGTTCCGGCCTGCGCCGTGACTGCGGCGCGCGGACCTTCGACGGCTGGCTCAAGCCCGCCGAACTTGGCGACTTCAATCCCGACACCGGCAGCCTCGAATTGATCATGCCGAGCCAGTTCATGGCCGATTGGGTCAAGAGCCACTTTGGCGAGCGGTTGCAGCTGGCCTGGCGCACCACGCTGCCGATCGTGCGCGAAGTGCGGATCGTCGCCTGCGAGGGCGGACCCCGGCCAGCGCCGCTGCTGATCCTCGACGACGCGCCGACCCCGGCCGAGCGCGTCGCTGCCGCCGCGCCGCATCCCCGGCCCGCCTTCGATCCGCGCTACAGTTTTGCAAGCTTCGTCGTCGGCAAGGCCAATGAGGTCGCCGCGACCGCCGCCAGGACGTTGTCCGAGGCCCCGGCGGTGACCTTCAACCCCTTGTTCATCCATGGCGGCACCGGGCGTGGCAAGACCCACTTGCTGCACGCGCTCGGCCAGCGCTTCCTGGAGCGTCACCCCGATGCGCAGGTGGTGATGATGAGCGCCGAAAAGTTCATGGTCGAGTTCGTCCGCGCGATCCGCGAGAATGACACGATCGGCTTCAAGAGTCGGCTGCGCGGGGCCGACCTGCTGCTGATCGACGACGTCCAGTTCATCGCCGGCAAGGAATCGACCCAGGAAGAATTCTTCCACACGATGAATGAGATCATCAGCGCCGGTAAGCGGCTGGTGATCACTTCGGACCGCGCGCCGCAGGACCTCGACGGGATCGCGCCGCGTATCCTCTCGCGGCTGAGCTGGGGCCTGGTCGCCGACATCAACGCCGCCGACCTCGAGCTGCGCTACAATATCCTGCTGGCCAAACTGGCGCTGCTGCCAGGCGTCGCCATGCCCGACCCCGTGGTCGATTTCCTCGCCCGCCGACTGACCAATTCGATCCGCGAGCTGGAAGGCGCCTTGAACCGCATCGGCGCCTATGCGCTGATGACCGGGCGCGCGATCGACCTGCCGTTCGTCGAGGAGGTGCTGGCCAATGTGCTGCGCGCCAATCAGCGGCGGATCAGCATCGACGAGATCCAGACACGGGTCGCCGAACATTATTGCATCCGCAAGGCCGAGATGGTCTCGGCCCGCCGCGCCCGCGAGGTCGCCCGTCCGCGCCAGGTCGCCATGTACCTGTCGAAGCAGCTGACGCCCAAGTCGCTGCCCGATATCGGTCGCCGCTTCGGCGGGCGCGACCACACGACGGTGATCCACGCGGTCAAGCAGATCGAGAAATTGCGCGCGAGCGATCCCGATATCGACGCCGCCGTGCGGTTGTTGACCCGCCAGCTCGAGGGCTAGGGCCGAGCCCTCGCCAAAGCCGGTGCGTCGGTAAAGAGTGCGTCGATCCCCAATTTGACGAAGTCAGCGATCTCGCCCGCCATGTCGCCATGCGCGGCGGGATCGGAGCCCATCCGGCGTTCGAGCGGCAAGAAGAGATTTTCGGGCCGGAAGGTCCAGGGGTGGATCATGAGACCCGCGCGATGCGCGTCGGTGACGAGCATGGTCGGGGTGAGGCTGCGACCGGCGGGGTCGCGGGG
>JANPKL010000126.1:0-5869 GCA_031425975.1 Sphingomonas sp. | reverse complement strand
TGGCTACCGCGCAAGTTTCTTGTAGCTGGTCCGATGCGGGCGGTCCGCCTCCGGGCCGAGGCGGCGGCGCTTGTCTTCCTCATACGCCTCGAAATTGCCTTCGAACCACTCGACGTGGCTGTCGCCTTCGAATGCCAGGATGTGCGTCGCCAGCCGGTCGAGGAAGAAGCGGTCGTGGCTGATGACCACGGCGCAGCCGGCGAAATTCTCGATCGCTTCCTCAAGCGCGCCCAAAGTCTCGACGTCGAGGTCGTTGGTCGGCTCGTCGAGCAGCAGGACGTTGCCGCCGGTCTTGAGCATCTTGGCCATGTGGACGCGGTTGCGCTCGCCGCCCGATAGCTTGCCGACGTTCTTCTGCTGGTCCTGGCCCTTGAAGTTGAACGCGCCGACATAGGCCCGCGTGCTCGCGTCCTGGCCGTTGACCTTCATGTAATCGAGACCGTCGCTGATCTCCTCCCAGACGTTCTTCTTGGGATCGAGATGGTCGCGGCTCTGGTCGACGAAGCCGAGGCGGACGGTTTCGCCCAGATCGACTGTTCCGCTGTCAGGGGTTTCCTTGCCCGTGAGCAGCTTGAACAGGGTCGATTTACCCGCGCCATTGGGCCCGATCACGCCGACGATGCCGCCTGGCGGAAGGGTGAAGGACAGATCCTCGAACAGGATCTTGTCGCCATAGGCCTTGGAGATGTTCTCGACTTCGATGACCTTGCCGCCGAGCCGCTCGGGCACCTGGATGACGATCTGCGCCTTGCCGATGCGGCGGTCGTCCTGCGCGTCCTGGAGCGCCTCGAACTTGCGGATCCGGGCCTTGGACTTGGACTGGCGCGCGGCCGGTGTCTGCCGGATCCACTCGAGCTCGCGGGTCAGGGCCTTTTGCTTCCCGCTCTCCTCGCGTGATTCCTGTTCGAGGCGTTTTGCCTTCTTTTCCAGATAGGTGGAGTAGTTTCCTTCGTACGGATAATAGCTTCCGCGATCGAGTTCGAGGATCCATTCGACGACATTGTCGAGGAAATAGCGGTCGTGGGTGATCATCAGCACCGCGCCGACATATTCCTTGAGATGGTTTTCGAGCCACTGGACGCTCTCGGCGTCGAGGTGGTTGGTCGGCTCGTCGAGGAGCAGGATCGAGGGCTTCTGAATCAGCAGGCGGGTGAGCGCGACGCGGCGCTTTTCACCGCCCGACAGGTCCGTCACCGGACTGTCCGAAGGCGGACATCGCAGCGCTTCCATCGCGATCTCGAGCTGGTTGTCGAGCGTCCAGCCGTCGACGGCGTCGATCTTCTCCTGAAGTTCGCCCATCTCGGCCATCAGCGCGTCGAAATCGGTATCGTCCTGGGGGTCGCCCATTTCGGTCGAGATCGCATTGAAGCGGTCGACCATGTCGGCGGTCTCGCGCGCGCCGTCCTTGACGTTTTCGAGCACGGTCTTGCTCTCGTCGAGCTGTGGCTCCTGCGCCAGATAGCCGACGGTGATGTTCTCGCCCGGCCAGGCCTCGCCGGTGTAATCGGTGTCGAGGCCGGCCATGATCTTGATCAAGGTCGACTTGCCCGCGCCATTGGGACCGACGATGCCGATCTTGGCACCGTGGTAGAATTGCAGGTTGATACGGCTCAGCACCGGCTTGGGCGCGCCGGGGAAGGTCTTGGTCATGTCCTTCATGACGAAGGCATATTGGGCGGCCATGGGGTCGCTTTCTTACTTGCTGGAAGGGTGAGAGGTTGCCGCGCCAGATAGGGGATCGTGCGGCACTTGCCTAGTTGTGCTCCGGCGAAGGCCGCAGCTGCCTACTCAGGCAAACAAGGAAGAAGGCACTGGGCTCCCGCTTTCGCGGGAGAACAGGCGGTTACGGCTCGCCCAGGGGCCTCGGCAGCAGCAGCGCGAGCAGTTTGGCGCGGCATTCGCCGTCGACGATGCCGTCGATGCGATCGGGGCGGAAGCGGCGTTGGAAGGCGATGGTGGCCTTCCACGGATCGGCGAGGTCGTAGCCGAAGCGTTCGAGCGCGAGGTGGAAGGCGGCGTCGGACCAGAAGGGGTCGATCAGATTACGGGTCGGGCTGGGCAGCGCGAGGCGGCGCTTGGCCAGCGCTTCCCACGGGAAGAGTTCGCCGGGATCTTCCTTGCGGGTCGGGGCGATGTCGCTGTGGGCGACGACATTGCCGCGACCGATGCCGTGGCGCTCCTTGATCCGCGCGACGAGCGGAATGAGCGCGGCGATCTGCTCGTCGGGAAAGGCGCGGTAGCCGAATTCGTGGCCGGGATTGACGATCTCGATCCCGACCGACGCGCTGTTGATGTCGCGCGTGCCCCGCCAATAGCTCTTGCCCGCGTGCCAGGCACGGCGTTCCTCGTCGACCAGGGCATAGGTCGTGCCGTCCTCGTCGATGCAATAATGGGCCGAGACCTTGGCCTCGGGGCTGCACAGGCGGTCGAGCGCGCCCTGGCAGTCGGGCATGCCGGTATAATGGAGCACGATCATGGAGATGGGCGCGGCGCGCGCGTCGTGATTGGGCGAGGGTCGGTTGATGAGGTCCATGGGCGCTGGCAATGGGCCATGCCGCATGGCGTCGGTCAAGCCGCGCGCTGCTCCTGCACCTTATGCTGGTAGAGACCGCGCATGGTGCGGTCGATTTCGAGCGTGGGGGACTGTCCGATCACCGTCTCGCCCGCGCCGAGCATCAGCCAGCCGTCGAGGCGAAGCGCGGAGGACAGGCGCTCGAACGCTTTTTTCCGCGTCGCCTCACTGAGATACAGCATGACGTTGCGGCACAATATGAGGTCAAACTGGCCCGGATGCGGAGCGGTTTCGAGGATATTGTGAACCTGGAAGCGTACCGGCCTGCGCAAGTGCTCGGCAGTGCGCCAGCCGGCGGGCGTTTCCTCGAACCAGCGGATCATCTGCTGAATGCCGAGCCCGCGCTGGACCTCGAACTGGGTGTATATGCCTTCGCGGGCGCGGGCGACGATGCTCTCGCTGACGTCGGTGGCGAGGATGTCGATATTCCAGCCGGCCCAGCGCGCGGGATCCTCGGCGAACAGCATGGCGAGGCTATAGGCCTCCTGCCCCGCCGAGCAGCCGGCCGACCAGATGCGCAGGCTGCGGCTCGAGGCGCGGCGCTTGGCCAGTTCAGGCAAGGCGGCGGTCTTCAACAGGTCGAAGGGCGCGCGATCGCGGAAGAAATAGGTTTCGTTGTTCAACAGGGCCTCCACCACGCGGGTCGACAGGCTGGGCTCGCGGCCCATGACGAGGATGGTGATCAGTTCGTCGATGCTGGCGATCGAGCGTTCGCGCAGCAATTGCGAAAGCGCGGTCTCGAGCCGCCAGCGCCGGCTCATGGTCAGTTGCTGGCCGGTCCGTGCTTCGAGCAGACCGGCGAGGATACGGGAACTGCTGTCGCTTATCTGCATGCGCGGTCGCCGACCCGGGACGCAACACGGCGGGCGAGCTTTTCGGGGGGCAGGATGGCCGACGCGAGCCCGGCCTCCGCGACCGCGCGCGGCATGCCCCAGACCGCGCTCGAGGCTTCGTCCTGGACCAGGCAGCAGCCGCCAGCGCGGACCAGCGCCGCGGCGCCTTCGAGCCCGTCGCGGCCCATGCCCGAGAGGATGATTGCGACCGAGCCGGAGCGGCCGAGCGCGGCCACGCTGGCGAGCATGGTGTCGACGCTCGGCAGGCAGCCACTGGCGGAGCGGCCCTGTTCGAGACGCACGCTCAGACTTCCGCGGCGCGGCTCGACGGTGAGATGGGAGTCGCCCGGCGCGATGACGATCGCATCATTCTCCAGCAACTGGCCGTCGCGGGCGATGGTGACGGGGCGCCTGGCGGCCGTGGCGAGCTGGCGCGCGAATACGTCCATGAAGGGCACCGGCAGATGCTGGGTGACCAGGATCGGCGCGCCGAGGATCGCGGGGAGGCCGGCGAAGAACCGGCCGAGGGCGTGGATGCCGCCGGTCGACGCACCGACCGCGAGCAACGCCAGCGGGTCATGCGGCATGGCGCGCAGCGGGGTTGCGTAGGGCGGCGCAGCTTCGGCCGAGGTCCCTGCCCCCTCGACCACGCCCAGAGCGCGGATCTTGGCGATCAGGACATCGGCGAAGCGGCCCTGGAAACGACCGGTTCCAGGCTTGGGCAAGGTGTCGGCAGCGCCCAGGGCAAGCGCGGCAACGGTTTCCGCCGCGCCTTCGTCGGCGAGGCTGGAGACGATCAGGACGCGCGCGCCGCGGGCCGCGCGCAAGATTTCGGGGAGCTTGGAGAGACCGCCCGCGCCCGGCATTTCGAGGTCGAGCAGGATGACGTCGACCACGACATGGCCGAGCGCATCGATGGCGTCCTCGGCGGTCCCGGCGACGGCCGCGATCTCGATCCCGCCGCCGACCTCGACCATGCGCGACAGGACCGCCCGGGCGACCATCGAATCATCGACGATCATCAGCCGTATCGGCGGCGCTCCCGCCTGCGAAGGCGGTGCGCTTCTCCGGGCAAGGAGCGCGCTCATTGCAAAGTTCAGGCGACGCCGACGAGCTGAAGCTTGATGTGCAGCGTCTCGCGGTCGAAGGGCTTCATCACATATTCGTCGGCGCCCGCCTCAAGCGCGGCGCGGATGTGCGCCATGTCGTTCTCGGTGGTGCAGAAGACGACCTTGGGCTGGTCTTCGTGGCCGCGCTGGCGCAGCAGCTTCAAGAATTCCATTCCGCTCATCACCGGCATGTTCCAGTCAAGCAGGACGACGTCGGGCATGTTCGCCTCGCACCGCTCAAGTGCCTCGCGGCCGTCACCGGCCTCGTCGACGGTGAATTCGAGCGTCTCGAGGATGTGGCGGGCAACCTTGCGGATGACCTTGGAGTCGTCGACGATCAGGCAGGTCTTCATGAAAGGACTTTCGAAGCTCGGGGAGCAGATGGGTGAACTTTAGGGCGCTGAGGTAACGAAGGCGTTAAGCTGCCGCCCGAACCGGGTCTGGCCCGGCGAGCAGGGCGGCGACGTCGACCAGCAGCAATGCGCCCTCCTCGGTTTCGATCATTCCGCTCGATGCGCGCTCCCACCCCTCCCCCATCGCGGCCCGGACGGGGATCGGGTCGCTGGTCGCGAGGATGACGTCCTCGACCCCGTCGACGATCAGCGCATAATGATGGCCATCCTGCTCGGTCACCGCGGCTTCGAGCAGCGCGCCCTGCACCTCGGAGGGCGGCAGGCCGAGCGAGCGGCGGCAGCAGATCACGGTCAGGACGCGGCTGCGCAGGGCCGACAGGCCGGCGATGTGATAGGCCGCGCGGGGGACCGGGATGAGCGTGTCGAGCTCCACTACGCTTTCGACCCGGGCGGCGGGCAAGGCGACGCGCTGACCGGCGATGCGGACGACGAGCAATAGTTGGTTCATTGGGCACCCCCGGCCTTGGCCGCCGCGCGCAACGCCACCAGCAGGCCGGCGCGGTCGTAGCGATAGATTTCATCCTCGGTGGCGGACGGAACGGGGTGTGGGCTGAGCCACAGATGCCGCCCTTCCCGCTCGGGCGCGGTCTCGCCGCCGCTGTTCATGATGGTCAGGTCGGCGGCCTCTTCGCTGTCCAGCCCGGCGACGCGATAGCCCGCAGCCTCGACGATCGGGCGCAGCATGTTGCGGGTCCAGGGATCGTCGAGATCGAGGCGGCAGAGCAAGGGGAATGCCGCCGCGCCGCCGCGCCCGTCGGCAATTTCGGAAAACAGCCAATGGGCGTCGATCAGCTCGGCCGGTTCGCCGGCGATGAGGGTCACCCCTTCGACCTCGCCGGCGCCCTCGGCCGGGATGATCTCCTCGGCGATGGAAGCAAGGTCGATCACTTCGCGGAAGGCGAGGCCGAGCTGGGTCGCGCCGTCGCTGAGCCGGAACAGGCG
>JANPKL010000125.1:0-9909 GCA_031425975.1 Sphingomonas sp. | reverse complement strand
CTTCGTCGCGACTATCGCCGGCGTCGCGGCGGCGCCGGGCGGCGATCTCGGCGGCTACAGCCTCGACGTCCCGTGCGGTCTGACGCTCCCCGGCCAGTCGATCGACGATTGCGCCCGCCGCATCGGTCGCGGCGGCGGCGGTTTCGGCGGCCGCTGCGGCCTCTGCCCAGCGCGCGTGAAGCAGTTTCGCTTCGGCCAGCCTGATTTCGCTGGTGAGCGCGGTGTAGCGGGCGGCGGCGCGAGCTTGGCGGCGCAGGGCATTGGCGCGTTGCTCCTGCTGGCCCAATGTCTCGTCGAGTCGCTCGAGATTGAGTTCGGTCGCGCGCAATTTCTGCTCGGCGTCCTTGCGGCGGACGTGGAGGCCGGCGATCCCGGCGGCCTCCTCGAGCAATAAGCGGCGCTCGGCCGGGCGGGCGGCGATCACCGCCGCGATTCGCCCCTGGCTGACCAAGGCGGGCGAATGCGCGCCGGTGGCGGCGTCGGCGAATAGCAAGGCGACGTCGCGCTGACGCACGTCGCGGCCATCGATCCGGTAGGTCGAGCCTTCGCCGCGATCGATCCGGCGGCTTACCTCATGCTCGGCGCCGTCGGCATCGTCGAGCAGCAACGAAACTTCGGCGAAGTCGCGCGCCGGGCGGGTGGCTGTGCCAGCGAAGATGACGTCGTCCATCCCACCGCCCCGAAGCGAGCGCGGGCTCCCCTCCCCCATCACCCAGCGCAGGGCCTCGAGGAGGTTGGACTTGCCGCAGCCATTGGGCCCGACCACCCCGGTCAGGCCCGGCTCAATCCGGATGTCGGCGGGTTCGACGAAGCTCTTGAAGCCGGTCAACCTCAGCCGACGGAAGCGCATGTTCGCGGTCAGAGCGCTTTCTTGATCTCTTCCTCGACCCGGCCCCAATTGGTCTGGCCCGGCTTGATGTCGACCAATTCGCCGTTGATCAGGAAGCTCGGCGTGCCGGGGATCTCATATTGGCTCGACGCATCGCTGTTCATCTGCACCAGCCGGTCGATCTCGGCCTGGTTGGCGAGGCACTGGCCGGTCTTGGCGGAAGGCAGGCCGCGCTGCGCCGCCCATTCCTGCAGCCCGCTATATTCGGCGGTCTTCTGGAACTGCTGCGCCGGCTGCAGGCTCGCGAGAGCTTGCAACTGCGCCTGCGGCACCGCGCCGAAGCGGTCGAACATGGTCTTCTGGTCGGCAAAGATGCCGTCGGTCAGCGCAAAGAATTGCGGCGACGCGCCGGCGCAGCGGGCGACGAGCGAGGCAGTGATGTCGAGGCCGTTGGCGACGAAGTTGCGGAATTCGAAGCTGACGTTGCCGGTCTTCACATATTGCTCGACCAGCTTGGGCTTGTCGACGGCGGAGAAGGTCGCGCAGTGGCCGCAGGTCATCGACGCGAATTCGACCAGTTTCACCTTGGCGTTGGGGTTGCCCATGAGCATCCCGCCCTCAGGCGTCTGCGTGACGGCCTGGCTCCAGTCGCCATTGGGAGCGGTGACCGGGGCGGCGGTGGTGGCCGAGCCCTGCTCGTTGGCGGCGGGCTGCTGGTTGCAGGCGGCCAATGTCACGGTCAGCGCGGCGGCGGCGAGAAACTGCTTCATACGTCCTGATCACTCCTGGGTGTCTGAGAATTTAGGGCGGATGGCTTGAGGCTGAAGGGGGCGGGCACAATCACCGGGGGTCCCTCGGCCGCCGCGATGCGCGCGCCGAGATTCTCAAGCATGGTGCGAAGTTCGGGATCGGCGATCTCGCGCAGGCCGTCGCCCAATGCGCGCGGCACGGGGGCGAGAGCGGGCCGGATAGTTGCGGAGCGGGCGGCGGCGGGGGCGCCGTGGCGGAAGACGACCTTCACCACTGCTTCGTAGCCGAAGAACAGATTGACCCGCTCGATGATCATCGGGGCGAGATGTTGGAGCAAAGGGGCGTGGGCGCCGGTGACGGTCAGGGTCAGCGTGCCGCCGCTCTTCTTGCCGGCGGGGAAGCGGATCGATTCGGGGGTCGAGACCGTGGCGTAGCGTGTCCCGACGATCTCTGCCCAGCGCGCGACCACTGCGCCTTGGACGAAGCCGAAGCGCTTGAAGGCCATGCCGCCAATGTCGAGCGCAAGCTCGCCCGCGGCGCGGGCCCGGCCCTGACGCGGGACCTCCCGGTCGCGCTTGGCGCTCTGGTCGGGCTTTTTCTTCGACATGCGGGCAAGCCATGCCATAGGCGCGGCATGGACGCTACCGCGGCCGACGCGCTGCTCGACCATTATCGCCGGACCCGGCGCGACCTGCCGTGGCGGGCGGCCGGCGGCGATCCCTATCGGGTGTGGCTGAGCGAGGTAATGCTGCAGCAGACGACGGTGGCGACGGTCGCGCCGCGCTACCGGCGGTTCCTTGAGCGCTGGCCGACGGTGGAGGCGCTTGCGGCGGCGCCCGACGAGGATATTCTCGGCGAGTGGGCGGGGCTCGGCTATTACGCCCGTGCGCGCAACCTGATTGCCTGCGCGCGAACGGTGGCGGCGGCGGGCGGCTTTCCCAGGACCGAGGCGGGGTTGCGGGAATTACCGGGGCTCGGCGCGTATACGGCGGCAGCGGTAGCTGCGATTGCCTTCGGAGAAGATGCGGTGCCGGTCGACACCAATGTCGAGCGCGTGGTGGCGCGGGTGTTCGGGTTGAAGCGGCGGAGCGATGCGGCGGCGGCGGCGCGGGGCTGGTTCCCGGCGGGGCATTGCGGCGACTTTGCGCAGGCATTGATGGATTTGGGGGCGGCGATCTGCCGGACCAAGGCTCCGAAGTGCGGGGAGTGCCCGCTTCGGCTGCATTGCAGGGCGGCGGCGAGTGGGACACCCGAGGAGTTTCCCGCGCCGAAGGTCCGGAAGGAGCGCCCGCATCGCTTCGGGATCGCCTGGTGGGTCCGGGAGGGCGATGCGGTCTGGCTGGTACAACGCCCGGAGAAAGGGCTGCTGGGCGGGATGGCGGCCCTGCCGGGGCCCGAATGGCAGGATCAGCGACCCGCCGCCAATGCGCTGGCGATCCATCGCCACGGCTTCACGCATTTCACGCTCGACCTGCTGGTCGTGCCCCGCGCGGAGCCGCTGCCCGGTGAGGGCTGGTGGCAGCAGCTGGGCGCGCTGGCCGAAGCCGGATTGCCGACGCTTTACCGGCGTGCGGCCGAGGCGGCGCTGGCGGCGGAACGGGAGCCCAGACTTGAAGCCGCCTGAAATCTTCTTTGCCGGGCCGGGCCTCGATCGTTCCGATGCGCTGCGGGGTGATCCCGACGCGCTCGCATCCCTCGCTGAGGCTCCCGAGGCGCGACAATTGGTGTGGGACGGGATCCTGCCGCTGCTGGATGCTGGTGGCCGGCTGACGTGGGGACCCGTGAGCGATCCCGCTTTGTTTCTCGGCCGCGACGAGGAGGCCGGGCGCTTCTCGGCGATCGGGGCCGCGGGCGGCGACCCGCGCGTACAATTCGGCGCGCTGGCGCATCTATCGGCGGTGGATGCGCCAACCTTTGCCGCCGCGCTCAGCCTGTCGGCCTGGCATCGCCGCCACGGCTTTTGCGCGGTCTGCGGCGCGGCAAGCGCGATTGTCCGGGGTGGCTGGTCGCGGCGCTGTGGCACGTGCGCCGCCGAGCATTTCCCGCGGGTCGACCCGGTGGTGATCATGCTGGCGGTGCATCAGGGCCGCGTGCTGCTCGGCCGCCAGCCGCGTTTTCCGCCCCGCCGCTATTCGGCGCTGGCCGGCTTCGTCGAGGTCGGCGAGGCACTGGAGGATGCGGTGGCGCGCGAGTTGTTCGAGGAGGCGGGCGTGCGGGTGCACGATGTGCGCTACATCGCGAGCCAAGCTTGGCCCTTCCCCTCCTCGCTGATGATCGCGGCGATTGCGGCTTGCGACGATACGGCGCTGACCATCGACCGCAACGAGCTGGAGGATGCGCGCTGGTTCAGCCGGGCCCAGGTCGCGGCGGCGATGGCGGGCGCGCCCGAGGCCAGCTTCATCGCCCCGCCGCACTTCGCCATCGCGCATAGCCTTTTGGCGCATTGGCTAATGCTTGAAGAAAGCCCGGACGGCGCTTAAAGGAGCGCCAGTTTTCCCCTTCATTCGGACGTGACGACACCCATGCAGGACAATAACAATACCATCGCCGGCTGGGTGCTGTTCGCGGGCATCGTCGCGCTTGGCGGAAGCCTGGTCGCGGGCCAGGTGTTTCACGCCGAACGACCCGAGACGATGGGCTATCCGATCGAGGGCGTCGAGGTCGAAGGCAAATCCGCAGAGGCCGAGCAGCCGATCGAATTCTATCTCGCCAGCGCGGACGCCGCCAAGGGCGCCGACGTGTTCAAGAAGTGCCAGGCCTGCCACACGGTTGACAAGGGCGGGGCGAACGGTCTCGGTCCGAATTTGTGGAGCGCGTTCGGCAAGGCGCATGGCCATGTCCCGGGCTTCGCTTATTCCGATGCCCTGAAGGGCATTCCGGGCAATTGGGACTGGAAGGGCATGAACGACTGGCTCGCCAATCCCAAGAAATATGCGCCGGGCACCAAGATGACCTTTGCCGGTCTGAGCAAGCCGGAGGATCGGGCCAATGTCATGGCCTATATGAACTCCAAGAGTGACGCGCCGATGCCGCTGCCCGCCGCTCCGGTCGCCTCGACCCCAGGCGCCGCCGAGGACAAGGCCGCTTCGGAAGCCGATGATGCGGGCGCGGCCAAGGCCGAGAACGAGCCGGTGCTGACCGAGCAGGAAGCTGCCAAGGGCGGTGCCGCCAACATCCGCGGCGAGGGCGCGCCGAAGGTCACCGCGCCCGGCACGACGGCGACCCCCGCGACCAAGCAGTAAAGCGATGGCGGGGGCGACCACTCCCGCCAGCTTGCTCCAGGAACTGTGCGCCGGGCTGACGCCCGACCGGGCCGAGGCTTTGCGGTATGCCCATGGCTTGGTCGCTGGGTCGATTCCGCCGGGCTATGCGGAGGTCGTCTCGGGACGGATGATCGCTTGGATCGTCCCGCTCTCGACCTTTCCCAAGACCTACAACAAGCAACCGTTGATGGCGGTCGCGCTGGCCGCGACCAAGGGCAATAATGCGCTGCATTTACCTGCGCTCTACATGGATGCGCCGAGCTCGGCGGCGTTCCACCAGGCCTATGCCGCGGCTGGCGTGAAGCTCGACATGGGTAAGGGCTGCGTCCGCTTCAAACGCCGCGCCGGTTTGGTCGACGAGGCGATCCGCGACGCTATCTCGCTCGACGTCGTGGGCTTTATCGCGCTCTACTCGGCGGCGCGCTGCGGGGCGGTTTCCTCAGCATAATAGTCGCAGACCTTGGCCCAGCCCACTTCCGCCGTTTCGCACCAGGTGATGAGGTCGAGGTCGCGTTCGGAAATGACGCCTTCTTCGACCAGCGCCTCGAAATTCACCACCCGCTCCCAGAATTCGCGGCCGTAGAGGAGGATCGGCAGCGGCCGGACCTTGCCGGTCTGGATGAGGGTCAGCAGCTCGAACATCTCGTCGAAGGTGCCGAAACCGCCCGGGAACACCGCGACCGCGCGCGCGCGCAGCAGGAAGTGCATCTTCCGCAGCGCGAAATAGTGGAACTGGAAGCAAAGCGACGGGGTCACGTAGGGATTGGGCAATTGTTCGTGCGGGAGCACGATGTTGAGCCCGATCGACTCCGCGCCGACATCCTGAGCGCCGCGATTGGCGGCCTCCATGAACGACGGCCCGCCGCCCGAACAGACCACGAAATGGCGCTTGCCCTCGGGATCGCGGTCGGTCTTGCTGGCAAGCTGCGCGAGTTGACGCGCGACATCGTAGTAAGGCGCCTTGGCGATCATCCGCTCGGCGATCAGGCGATCCTTGTCGGTCCTGGCGGCGGCGAGCAGGTCTTTGGCCTTGCTCGGCTCGGGAATGCGGGCGGAGCCGTAGAAGACGAAGGTCGAGCCAATCTGCTGTTCGTCGAGGAACAGCTCGGGCTTGAGCAGTTCGAGCTGGAAGCGGACGGGGCGCAAGTCCGGACGGAGGAGGAAATCCTTGTCCTGAAAGGCGAGGTCATAGGCCGGATGTTCGGTCTGCGGGCTCGACGGGATGTGCTTGGCGGCCTCGGCGTCGACCTTGGCGTTGGCGAAGATCGATTTGGGGGGGATGGGATCGGTCATAGGTGGCGCCGCTTAGCCGAGGCCGGGCGGTTTCCCAAATCGCCCGTGCCCGGCGAGAGGTTCAGGCCGGGCCACCAAGGAAATGGAGCCCAAGCCACAATGTGCGCGGGGTGGAGCGTTCCTCGATACCGTTGCCGGAGCGGCCGGCGATGACGGTGGCATCGAGGAGGTTCTCCGCGCGAGCGACGAAGCGGAAGCGCTTGCCGAGGCGGAGCCCGAGACTGGCGTCGAGGGTCGCTGCGGCAGGCAAGCGCTCGCGATTGAGGTCGTCTTCAAATTGCGATCCGACCGCGCGCAGTTGGAGACCGGCTTCGATCGGGTCGCCCGACCAGGCGAGGCTGGCACTGGCGGAGAGCGCGGGCGTCTGCGCCGGCCGCAGCCCCGCGAGCGCCCGGCCGAGGCCGTCGTCGGCGATGCGGGCGCGGGTCCAGCTGCCCTCCGCCGAGAGACGCCAGGGGCCTCGGCTCCAGCTTGCCCCTGCCTCGACCCCGGTGACGTCGATCGCGCGCAGGTTCTGGCGCTGGCGAAATTGGCCGCCGGCGGGAACGAAGCCGACCTGCGGGAATCGCCCCGGTCCCGCGCCAAGCGTGACGTTGGCGATGGCGTCGGACAGGCCGTTGCGGAAGAGGGTCAGCTGCAGTCGCGAGGAGGCGGCGCGATGGTCGAGGCCGGCCTCGATCCCGGCCAGGCGCTCGGGATCGAGCTCGGCGTTGGCGGCGGTGGCGTCGCTGCCGAGGCGGAACGGGCGGAACAGCTCGTTGAGGGTCGGTGGGCGCCAGCCGGTGTAGGCGGCGGTGCGGAGCGAGGTTCGGGGGGAGAGAGCGACTTCTCCTCCCGCTCGGGCCGAGCCGAGCCATTGGGAGCGGTCGGCGTAGAGAATGTCGCGGGTGAGGAAGCCGCTCGCCAGGTCGCGCTCGGAAAAGCGACCGTTGACGACTGCGAAACGGTCGAGGCGCGCCCCGCCGGTCAGCAGCAGCGGGCCGCAGTCCCAGCTCGCCTCGGCGAAGACGCCGGCATGGGCGGTCCGGCCACCTGCGCTGCGATCGCGGGTGGCCAGCCCCGCGACATAGGAGCCGAGTTCGTCCGAGCGGCCTTGCATGTGGCGGCCATCGGCGCCGAGGCGAACTTCTCGATTGTCGCCCAAGGGCGGGCGGACCTCGACGCTCCAGCCGAGCGAACGGCCCGGCACGTCATATTGCAAACTGGTCAGCCGGGCGGTGGTGCGGGCGGCGTCGGTGGCGGCGAAGGCGCTCTCGAAGTCGCGGCGTTGGACGTAGCCGAGCGCGGTCCATTGCCAGGCGCCGCGCCCGACGAGGCGCAGCGAGGCGTCGGTGCCGCGGCTGGCAATGTCGCTGAACGGCAGGCCGCGGCTGCGCTCGTCGGTGAAGGCGCTGGCTGCGACCTCCAGCGCGATCCCGGCAGTCAGCGGCCCGGTCCAGCGCATTCGGCCCGTGGCGTTGCGATAGGGCGCGGCGCCGTCGACCGGGCCGCGATCGGCCGCGACGATCGGGCGGAAGCCGTCACCGCGAGCGGCGTGGAGGGCGATGGAGGCACGACCTGGGCCGAGCTGCCGCGTGATCATGAGCCGGCCTTCCGCAGAGCCGCGACTGCCGGCTGCCGTGTCCGCGACGATGCCCGGCTGGTCGGCGCTGGCAAGCGCGATCGTGCCGGCCAAGGCACCAGGGCCGTTGGCGACGCTGCCGCCACCGCGCGTGACCCGCACCTCGGCAAGTGCGAGCGGGTCGTAGGCGGGCCAGTTGATCCAGCCGCCGAAGGGATCGGTCTGGGGCACGCCGTCGAGGAGCAGCAGTGCGCGGCTCGAGGCATTGCCGCCGAGCGCGCGCAGGGTCACGCCCTGGCTGGTGGGATTGGCGCTGCGCGCGTCGGAGCGGCGAAACAGCTGCAGCCCGGCGACCTGCTGGAGGATTTGGTCGAGCCCTGCTGCCCCCGCCCCGCGCAAATCCCCCGCGGTAATCACTGTCACGGAGAGCGGGGCTTCGGCGCGCGCGGGACGAAGCGGCTGAGCGGTGATGACGATTTCGGGAGGGGTATCGATGGGCATGATGAATTCCGAAGCGGCGGTATCAGCCGACGCGGCGTCGGGCGAGAGTGCAGGGTACGAAATAGAGTGTCGTTCGTTGCTGCAGAATGACCATCTCATTTGAGCGCCGGGGAAGCGGCACGCCGCTTCTTCTCGTCCATGGCCTCGGCAGCAGCCGGGCCGCCTGGAAACCCGTGATCCCGATGCTGGAAAAGCAGCGGCAACTCATCCTGCTGGATCTGCCCGGACATGGGGCAAGTCCTGCCGAGCCCGACTCGGGTACGTTTGCGGGTTTGGCGCGGAGCTTCGGTCTGTGGCTGTCGAGCGAGGGACTGCAGGGTGTGCAAATGGCCGGGAGTTCGCTCGGCGCGCGGCTGGTGCTCGAGATGGCGCGGCGCGGCGCGACCGGGCCGGTCACGGCGTTCGACCCGGGCGGCTTCTGGCAGGGCTGGGAGCGGACCATGTTCAAGACCACCCTGACGGCCTCGACAAGACTATTGCGCCTGCTCGGCTCGGCGGTCCCGACGCTGGCACGCAATGCGGTGAGCAGAAGCGCGCTGCTGGCGCAATTGTCGGCGCGGCCGTGGAAGCTCGACGGCGACTTCGTCGCGGGCGAACTGGTCGGGTTGGCAAAGACTCCGACGGTCGACAGCCTGATCGACGACCTTGCGGGCGAGCCGATGCAGCAAGGGCCGGCGGCGAGCGGCCCGGTGACCATCGCGTGGGGCCGCCACGACCGTCTGTGCCTGCCGGCCCAGGCTGAGCGGGCGCGATCCGCCTTCCCGGGCGCGCGGCTCGAATGGTTCGCGCACAGTGGCCATTTTCCGATGTGGGACGAGCCGGAGAAGGCGGCGAGGCTGATGCTGGAGATGGATTGAGGCGGGACGCTTGGCCCCTCCACCACTCGCTTTGCGAGCGGTCCCCCTCCCCATTGCTGCGCAACGGGGAGGAAAGGGTAATCAATACACCCGCGCCTTCGGCTTAATGTAGCCGACCTCGTCGGTGAGGGTGTATTCGTGGACCGGGCGGGTATCGAGGCGGACGGTGCCGCCCTTGCCGCCCCAGCCGTCGAACCATGCGATCGAGTGCTTCATCCACTTGGCGTCGTCGCGGTCGGCATAATCCTCGTGCATGTGGGCGCCCCGGCTTTCCTTGCGGTTGGCGGCGCTGTGCATGGTGACGACAGCCTGGCTCAGCATATTGTCGAGCTCCATGGTCTCGACCAAGTCGGTGTTCCAGATCAGGCTGCGGTCGGTCACCTTGACGTCGTTCAGGCCCTGATAGACCGCGTCGATCTTGGCGACGCCCTCGGCCAAAGTGCGCTCGGTGCGGAAGACCGCGCAATCGGCCTGCATGACACGCTGCATGTCGCCCCGGAGCCTGGCGGTCGGGGTCGCACCATCGGCATTGCGGAAATGGTCGAGCCGGCCGAGCGATAGTTCGGCGCTGTCGGCGGGAAGTGGCTTCTGCGCCGCGCCGGGGGTCAGGATTTCGCCGAGGCGAAGGCCGGCGGCGCGGCCGAAGACGACCAGGTCGATCAGGCTGTTGGAGCCGAGGCGGTTGGCGCCGTGGACGCTCACGCAGGCGGCCTCGCCGACCGCGAACAGGCCGGGGACGACGTGATCGGGCTCGCCATCCTTCAGGGTGACGACCTCGCCGTGATAATTGGTCGGTATTCCCCCCATGTTATAGTGGACCGTCGGGGTGACCGGGATCGGCTCACGAGTCATGTC
>JANPKL010000124.1:0-6581 GCA_031425975.1 Sphingomonas sp. | reverse complement strand
CGGCACCACCACCGCCACCGTGCTCGCCCAGGCGATCGTCCGCGAAGGCATGAAGTCGGTCTCGGCCGGCATGAACCCGATGGACCTGAAGCGCGGCATCGATCTCGCCGTGCTCAAGGTGGTCGAGGATCTCAAGTCGCGTTCCAAGCCCGTCTCGGGTTCGAACGAAATCGCCCAGGTCGGCATCATCTCGGCCAACGGCGACACCGTCGTCGGCGAGAAAATCGCCGAGGCGATGGAGAAGGTCGGCAAGGAAGGCGTGATCACCGTCGAGGAGGCCAAGGGTCTCGAGTTCGAGCTCGACGTCGTCGAAGGCATGCAATTCGATCGCGGATATCTGTCGCCCTACTTCATCACCAATCCGGAGAAGATGTCGGTCGAACTGGCCGATCCCTACATCCTGATCCACGAGAAGAAGCTGTCGAACCTGCAGGCGATGCTGCCGATCCTGGAAGCCGTGGTCCAGAGCGGTCGTCCGCTGCTGATCATCGCCGAGGACATCGAGGGCGAAGCGCTCGCCACCCTGGTGGTCAACAAGCTGCGCGGCGGACTCAAGGTCGCGGCGGTCAAGGCTCCTGGCTTTGGTGATCGTCGCAAGGCGATGCTCGAGGATATCGCGATCCTGACCGGCGGCGAAATGATCTCCGAGGACCTCGGGATCAAGCTCGAGAGCGTAACCGTCGGTATGCTCGGCACCGCCAAGCGCGTCACCATCGACAAGGACAACACCATCATCGTCGATGGCGCGGGTGACAAGTCCGGCATCGAGGGCCGCGTCGCCGCGATCCGCCAGCAAATCGAGAACACCACCAGCGACTACGACCGCGAGAAGCTGCAGGAGCGGCTGGCCAAGCTGGCCGGCGGCGTCGCCGTGATCAAGGTCGGCGGCTCGACCGAGGTCGAGGTCAAGGAGCGCAAGGACCGCGTCGACGACGCGCTTCACGCGACCCGCGCTGCAGTCGAAGAGGGCATCGTCCCCGGCGGCGGTACCGCTCTCCTCTACGCCACCAAGGCGCTTGAGGGTCTCAAGGGTGCCAATGACGACCAGACTCGCGGCGTCGATATCGTCCGCAAGGCGCTCTATGCTCCCGTTCGCCAGATCGCCAGCAATGCCGGTCACGACGGCGCGGTCATCTCGGGCAAGCTGCTCGAGGGCAATGACCCGACGATGGGCTTCAACGCCCAGACCGACGTCTACGAGAACCTGGTCGCAGCCGGCGTGATCGACCCGACCAAGGTCGTCCGCACCGCGCTGCAGGATGCGGCTTCGGTCGCCGGCCTGCTGATCACCACCGAAGCGGCGATCAGCGACGCGCCGGAGGACAAGTCGTCCGGCGGCATGGGCGGCATGCCCGGCGGCGGCATGGGCGGTATGGGCGGCATGGACTTCTAAGCCTGAGGCGGCCGGGGCGAAGCGATCGCTTCGTCCCGGACTCGCCGAAGGCCGGACGGCCTGCCGCACCAGCGGACAGGACCGACGTGACGGGGTTCATCCCCGTGACGGCCACGCCGGAAAGAGAAAGGGGTCTCGGCCAAGTGCCGGGACCCCTTTTCTCGTGTCTGCTTGCAACCCTGTGCAAACGTTCGGCCTTCCCTAAACGGCCATTCGAAACTAGGGGACACTCGTTTCCCGCCTTAAGGATATTTCGTGGCTTCGTTCAAAGACCCTTCGTTTCAGGATCGTGTGGCTGCGGCCGGGCTTGCCAAGCAGAAGGCGCTCGATCGGTTGAAGGCCAAGCCTGCGGCCGATCCGGCGCAGGTCGCCGCACAGCGCGAGGCGTGGGAGGCCGAGCAACGGACCCTGATCGCCGAGCGCACCGCCAAGAAGGAAGCCGCCGCCCGCGCCAAGGCCGAAAAGGCCGCGCAAAAGGCGGCCGACGCCGAGGAGGCGAGGGCCGCCGCCGAGCTGAAGGCGGCTCGGCTGAAGCCCGCCAGCCCGGCGGAAATGAAGGCGGCACGAGACGCGCGTTACGCCGCGCGCAAGGCGCGCAAGTAGCAGCTTGCATCATGGCCGCGACCCTTGCGACACTGTGTCGGGGGGAACATCATGAGCCTGTTCGAATTCACCTTCGCGCTCAGCGCAGTCATACTCGGTCTCGCCTTGACCCAGATCGCGAGCGACGTTCACAAATTGCTGCTGGCCGGGCGGCGGGTGACATGGGCGGCGGAGCCCGTCCTGCTGACCCTGATCGTCCTGCTGGTGATCGTGGCCGTGTGGCTCGGTCAGTGGTTCGATCGGGCCGAGGCGTCCGTGTCCGTTGGCTGGATCCTGCTGACGGTGGTGAAATTGCTGATCCTCTATATCGCCGCCGCTTCGTGTCTGCCCGAGGTCGACAATGACCAGGCGCCGGTCGACATGTTCGCTTATTACGATCGCACGCGACGTCTGTCGTTTGGGGCGCTGATTGTCTCCTATGCGCTGTTCGAGGTTGCCGATGTAATCAATGGCGACCTGCCGGCGCGGATCACGCTTTGGGTGCTGACCGAGTGGCTCCTGTATCCCGTGCTCTACCTGTCGCTGATCATCGTCAGGGCCCGCTGGTTCAATATCCTCGCCCTGCTATTCGGATTGCTGTTCTACGCCAACTTCATGCTTCGCGTCCGGCTCGACGGCGGCTGAGCCCCACGCAAACCAATCGTTAGCCGTTTGGCGTTAATGCCCTGGGCATGGACACGCTTTTCGGTCTCGCTTTCGCCCTGTTCTGGCTGTGGGTCATCGTCGCCGGCTTTCGCGCCGTGGGGCGGCGGATCTTTGGCTTTCTGGGGGGCAGCTTCTCGGGCTGGGAAACGTCGTTCAGCTCCTCGCAGCCGTCGCGCTTCGGGCAGCTCATCCTCCCCGCCGACCCCGAGCCCATCTGGACCAATGCCGAGCAGCGCGGGTTCGGGCGCAAGCTTTCGACCAACCAGCCGATCAGCGCCGATGCGATCGTCGCCGAAATGGAGCGCGAACTGTCGCGCATGCTGACCAATGCGTCCGAGGTCGAGGGCAATGTCGCGCGTTTCCGGAAGGATCTGGCGGCGATCGACGCCATGCGCGATGACTGGACGACTCGGGCCGGGGTCGCGCTCGACAAGGGGCGCGACATGCTCGCCAAGTCGGCGCTTCAGGAACGCCAGAAGCTGGACAAGCGGGCGGACGACATGCGCGCCGATCTGACCCGGCTCGAAGGGGTGCTTGCGGGCTATCGCCGCGATGTCGCCGCGCTCGAGGGCAAGCTCGACGACAGCCGCCGCCGTGCGCTGATCGCGTCGAGCCGGCTGAAGAGCGCCGACGACAGCGTACGTGCCCGCGACCTCGTACACGGCGAACGAACCGCGGCGGCGCTGGCCGGGCTCGACCAGGTCGAGCGGACGGCCGATTATCGCGAGGGGCAGGCCGAAGCGCTAGCCCTCGGCAATAATCCGGGATTGGCCGCAGAGATCGCCGCGCTGCAGGCGGACGACGCTCTCGACCGCGAACTGGCGGCGTTGAAGCAGGCACGGGCCAACAAGGCCGCCTGACCATTACAGCAAAAGGGCCGCCCGGATTGCTCCGGACGGCCCTTCCGTCATTCGTCAGTGACGAACGTCGTTCGGCTTAGCGGCCGGCGACGTTGTCCTGGCCGTTGGCGACGTCCTCGGCGGCGCTCTCGACGGCGTTACCCGCGTTCGAGACGCTGTTGCCGGCCGCGTCGAGCGCGTTGTCGGCAGCGGCACCGAGGTTGTCGACGCCGTTCAGCGCAGAGTTGGTGTCGGCAGCGGCTTCCGCTTCGATGGTGTTGGTGGCCGAGACGTTGTTGTCGGCGGCATTGTCCTGGCAAGCAACCAGACCCAGAGCCGCAACGGCGACGAGAGCGAACTTCTTCATAATGGTTTCCATCCCTAGATTTTTTAAGTCGCCCTCCCCTTGAGAAGGAAGGGTCGCTCAAGCGACCACCCCATATTTGGGTGTGGCCAGCGGGCGGCTTTAGGTGAAGCGCGGCGACAGCGCAATCATGCTTTGCGACGAATCGAAGTCGGGCTCCGACCGGCGAAAAACCACGAGACGCCGCTTGTAGATATAAAGATATCTTTATATCCTTATGCCGATGACTGCGCCCCTTCTTCTTGCCGACCTGTTCCAGGCACTCGCTGACCCATCCCGCCTGCGGCTGCTGATGCTGCTGCGGGAAATGGAATTGTCGGTTGGCGAGCTGGCGCAGGTTCTGGGGCAGAGCCAGCCGCGCGTCAGCCGACATTTGAAGATCCTCGCCGACGCCGGGCTGATCGACCGCCGCAAGGAAGGCAGCTGGGTATTCCTCGAACTGGGGCCGGAGCCGGTGGTCGCGCCGCTGTTCGCCCTGATCGAGGCGGTCGCCGACTCGGCGGCAGAGGCGCAGTTCGAGGCCGATGTGCGGCGGCTGGCGGCGGTGCGGGCCGATCGGGCGGAAGCGGCGGCGCGCTATTTCGCGGCCAATGCGGCGGGCTGGGACCAGATTCGCTCGCTCCACATCGCCGAAAGCGAGGTCGAGGCCGCGATTCGCGAGGCGCTTGGCGACGGTGCGATCGGGCGGCTGGTGGATATCGGTACCGGCACCGGACGGATGATCGAGCTATTCGGCAGCCAGGCCAATCAAAGCATCGGCATCGACCGATCGACCGAGATGCTGCGGTTGGCGCGGGTCAAGCTGGAGGCGGCCGGGGTCCAGGCGGTCTCGCTGCGCCAGGGCGACATGTATGCGCTGCCGCTGCCCGATGCCGCCGCCGATGTCGTGCTGCTCCACCAGGTGCTGCATTATGCCGAGGCCCCGGCGGCCGCGATCCGTGAGGGGGCTCGGCTGCTCGGCGACGGCGGGCGGCTGCTGATCATCGATTTTGCCCCCCATGAACGCGAGGAATTGCGGATGCGCGATCAGCATGCCCGGCTGGGCTTTGCCGACGAAGCGGTGCTCGGCTGGCTGGCCGAGGCCGGGCTGGAGGGACGCGTGGTGCGTCATCTGGCGGGCGGGGAGCTGACCGTGACCTTGTGGGCGGGCGAGCGGAGCGCGGCGCCGCAGCGCAACCAGCGGTGCGCGGCATGAGCGCGGTGGTGCCACAGCTGCCGGCGAGCGATCCGCCGCCCTTGTTCGCCCATGCCCGGGGCGACATCGACGTCAGCTTCGAATTCTTCCCGCCCAAGACCGACGCGATGAACGAGACACTATGGCGCTCGATCCAGATGCTCGCGCCGCTGGGCCCGCGCTTCGTTTCGGTGACCTATGGTGCTGGCGGATCGACCCGCGAGCGGACCCACCAGACCGTCGCCCGGATCGTCAGCGAGACCGGGCTTCCGGCCGCCGCGCATCTGACCTGCGTCGATGCCTCGCGGGCCGAGATCGACGACATCGCGCGGGCTTATTGGGAAGCGGGGGTGCGGCATATCGTGGCGCTGCGCGGCGATCCGCCCGAAGAAGGGCGCGACTATGCCGCGCGGGCCGACGGCTATGCCGATGCCGCCGCCCTGGTGTCTGGATTGAAGGCCATCGCGCCGTTCGAGATTTCGGTCGCCTGCTATCCCGAGGTTCACCCGCAGGCAGATTGTCCCGACAGCGACCTCGACAACCTCAAGCGCAAGGTCGACGCGGGGGCCGATCGCGCGATCAGCCAGTTCTTCTTCTCGCCCGAGGCATTCTTCCGCTTCCGCGACCGCGCGGCGGCGGCGGGCATCGATTGCGAAATCGTGCCGGGCATCCTGCCGGTCAGCAATGTCGCCCAGACCCGCAAGTTCGCCGGGCTGTGCGGGGCCGAGATCCCCGGCTGGATGGACGCAATGTTCGAGGGGCTCGATGCGCTGCCTGGCGCGCGCCAGCTGATCGCCGCGACCGTCGCCGCCGAACTCTGCGGGCAGCTTTACGCCGGTGGGGTCCGCCACTTTCATTTCTACACCCTCAACCGGGCCGAACTTGCTTATGCCATCTGCCACCTGCTCGGCGTCCGCGCCCCCTGCGAAGCCGCGGAAGCGCTGAAATGAGCGCCGCCGACGATTTTCGGGCCGCCGCCGCCACCCGTATCCTGGTCAAGGACGGGGCGTTCGGAACCGCGATCCAGAATGCCGGGCTGAAAGAAGCCTGCTATCGCGGCGAGCTGACTCTCAACCACGACCAGAAGGGCAATAACGACCTGTTGAACCTGACCCGGCCGGCGCTGATCCGGGAGATCGCGATGGGCTATGCGCAGGCGGGGGCGGACGTGCTGGGGACCAACAGCTTCAACGCCAATCGTATCAGCCAGGCCGATTATGGCGCCGAGGACCTGGTCCCCGAGATGAACCGCGCGGCGGCCCGGATCATCCGCGAAGTGGCCGATGAGGCCGAGGCACGCGATGGGCGAAAGCGCTTCGTCGCCGGCGCGCTCGGCCCAACCAACAAGACCTTGTCGCTTTCGCCCGACGTCAACGATCCCGGTTTCCGCGAAGTCGACTTCGACCACGTCCGGGCCATTTATTGCGAGCAGGCCGAAGCGTTGCTGGAGGGTGGGGCGGACTTCATCCTGATCGAAACCGTGTTCGACACGCTCAATTGCAAGGCCGCGGTCCATGCGGTGCTCGACCTCGCGCCGATCATGATCTCGATGACGCTGACCGA
>JANPKL010000123.1:0-10068 GCA_031425975.1 Sphingomonas sp. | reverse complement strand
ATCTTCATCGACGAGATCGATTCGATCGCGCCCAAGCGCGACAAGGTTAGCGGCGAGGCGGAAAAGCGCCTGGTCGCGCAGTTGCTGACGCTGATGGACGGGTTGGAGCCGCGCCAGAATCTGGTGGTCATCGCGGCCACCAACCGGCCCGATGCGATCGACGAGGCGCTGCGCCGGCCCGGCCGGTTCGACCGCGAGATTGTGGTGGGGGTGCCCGACGAGACCGGCCGCCGCGAGATCCTGGGGATCCACACCCGCGGCATGCCGCTGGCCGAGGACGTCGACCTCGATCAATTGGCCAAGCGCACCCACGGCTTCGTCGGCGCGGACCTGGGCGCACTGACGCGCGAGGCGGCGCTCGAGACCGTGCGCCGGATCCTGCCCGAGCTCGACCTTTCCGAAGGCGCGAGCATCCCCAACGAAGTGCTCGATCGGCTGAGCGTGGTCGCGTCCGACTTCGACAATGCCTTGAAGCGCGTCCAGCCAAGCGCGATGCGCGAGGTGATGGTGCAGGTCCCGACGGTGGGATGGGACGATGTTGGCGGCCTCGACGCCCCCGCCGCCAAATTGAAGGAAGGGGTCGAGCTTCCCCTCAAGCATCCGGAAGCCTTCAAGCGGCTCGGCATCCGCCCGGCCAAGGGCTTCCTGCTCTATGGCCCGCCCGGGACCGGCAAGACCCTGCTGGCCAAGGCCGCGGCGCGCGAGAGCCAGGCCAATTTCATCTCGATCAAGAGCTCGGATTTGCTCTCCAAATGGTATGGCGAGAGCGAGCAGCAGATCGCGCGGTTGTTCGCCCGTGCCCGCCAGGTCGCGCCTGCGATCATCTTCATCGACGAGCTCGACAGCCTGGTGCCCGCGCGCGGCGGGGGCATGGGCGAGCCGCAGGTGACCGAGCGGGTGGTCAATACCATCCTCGCGGAAATGGACGGACTGGAGGAATTGCAGGGCGTGGTCCTGATCGGCGCCACCAACCGCCCGAACCTGATCGACCCCGCGCTGCTACGGCCGGGACGGCTCGACGAACTCGTGTATGTCGGGCCCCCCGATGTAGCCGGCCGCCGCCGCATCCTGGCGATCCACACCAAGTCGATGCCGCTTGCCGCCGATGTGGACCTCGAGAGCCTCGCCAAGCGCACTGAGCGCTTCACCGGCGCCGACCTCGAGGATCTGACCCGCCGCGCCGGCCTCACCGCGCTACGTCGGGACCTCGCCAATATCGAAGTGGCGATGATCGATTTCGAAACGGCGCTCATGGAGACCCGCGCCTCGGTCACGCCCGAGATGCTGACCGAATATGAGCGCATCCAAGATACGCTCAAGAGCGACGCGGTACGGCCCGACCGGGGCGGAATCGGCTTTGTCTCGCCGGGCATGCTAACGCCGAGGACCGGCGGAAAGGATTAAGGCGGAAGAAGGAGACAGTTTCGCAACTGTCCCGTTCAGACTTCACTCGAGGCTCCGGCCCCACCAGGCCAGCGCCAGCACCACCAAGACCGCGACCGCGAACGGCAGATGGGGGTCGACCGCATAGAGCAGCATGCCGATGGCGGGCGCGGCGATGTAGGCGATGCCGTTGGCGCTGGTGATCACGCCGGCGACCGCGCCCTGCTCGGCGAGCGGCACCGCCAGGCTCGATCCGGCGGTGAAGCCGGGGCGAGTGAAGCCAAATCCGATCGAGGCGACCCCGAAACCGAGCACCAGTCCGTATAGGTCGCCCGCCAGCGCAGTCACCCCGAGCCCGAGCCCGGAGATCAGCGACCCCCACACGATCAGCGCGCGCGGTGACAGATTCAACTTGGGGATCAGTCCCCATTGCGCGGCGAGCGTGCCCCCGGCCCCGGCCATCATCACGATCGCGATCGGTTCCGCCGAACGCAACGGCGGCACGTCGAGCACATCGATAATGAAGAAACCGAGGCAGGTCAGCGTCGCGGCCTGAGCGTGGCCCGCGACGACCCCGGCAAGCACCCAGTCGCGGATGCGCGGATCGCGCCATGACAGGCGCTTCTGCCGCGTCGGCGCGGTCGCCGCGCGCACGCTCGCGCCGGTGATCATCGAGGCGATGCTGGGATAGCTCATCGCCGCGCCGCGCCCCTGGCCGGGTCCGCGCCGGTCCTCGGGCAGCCCGAAGTGGATCGCAGCATAGACGATGATTGCGATCAGCGCGAAGGCGAACAAAGGGCCGGGCAAGCCAATGAACGGCAGCACGAACAAGGGGGCCAATGCGGGTCCGACGATGGTCCCGAGGCCGAAGGATGAGGACAAGGCCGAAAGCTGGGCAGTGCGGGCGGCGCGGCGCGTGCGGCTGGCAAGATAGGCCTGCACCGCGCTCGGCGTCGCGCAGCCCAGGGCGCCGTAAATGCCCCGGAACAGGCCGAACAGGACGAAGGTCAGCGCCGTGCCCATCCAACCGTTCAGCCCGGCAACCAGCACCATGCCGCACAGGGTCATCGAGACGATGAACCCGCCCATCCCCAGCAGGGTGAGCGCCTTGCGGCCGTGGCGGTCGCTCTTCTCGGCCCAGAAAGGGGCGAGCCAGACCCACAGCACCGCGCTCCACGTATAAGCGATCGCGACCCAGAAATCGGCGATTCCGGTGGCTCGGCCGATCGCCGGCATGACCGATTGCAGCGCCGTGTTCCCGGCCGCCGCGACCAGCATCGCCGAATAGAGCAACAGGAAGTGAGGGGTGGTCAGTGCCGACCCGCCGACCTTTCGTCTCGTCTGTCCGCGCACCGCCATGGCGCCTCCTAGCGCAAGCGCGGAACTTGCCAAGGCGGCGGGCATTTGCTTTGCGGTTGCCTCGCCTCAACCGACGCCCTAGCCGGAGCCCCCATGCAAGCCACGACTGCCCGCGCCCTCAAAGAACGGCGCCGCCACGCCCGACGGGGCCGCAGCGGCTCCGAACGGCTCGCTTTCCTGCGCGGATTCCTCAAGAATCCGGTCATGGTCGGCTCGGTTGTGCCAAGCTCGCAGCGGCTGATCGATCGCATGCTCGGCCCCGTCGACTGGGCCAAGACGCGGCTGTTCGTCGAATATGGTCCCGGCGTCGGAACCTTCACCCGCGTAATCCTCGACCGGCTGCCCGAGGACGCCAGGCTGGTGACGATCGACACCAATCCCGAATTTACTGCCTTTCTCAAGGAAAGCATCGACGACGAGCGGCTGGTGCCTGTGACCGCCAGCGCCGCCGATATCGAGAAGGTGCTGGCCGACCGCAACCTCGGCAAGGCCGACTATATCCTCTCGGGACTGCCCTTTTCGACCCTGCCGCCCGGCGTCGGCGAGGCGATCGGTGCGGCCACCTCGCGCGCCATCCGCCCGGGCGGGGCCTTCCTGGTCTATCAGTTCAGCCCCAAGGTGCGCGACTTCATCGCCCCCGTGTTCGAGCGGATCGAGCGCGGCTTCGAATGGATCAATGTGCCGCCCGCGACCCTCTTCTGGGCGTGGCGCGAGGAGGATTGATCAGCCCTCAGGCCCGAAATTGAGCCGCCGCGTCACCGTATAATCCACGGCGGTGACCAGGAAATGGCTCAACGCCCATTTGAGTCGCCGCCACCAGGTCGAGCGCTTGCGGTGAAGCGCCGGCGTCACCTCGAGGCTCTGCGCCAACTCGCGCTCGAAATAGGCGCGCATCTGGGCGGCAAAGCCCGCATCCTCGATCCGCAGCATCATCTCGAGATTGAGGTAGAGGCTGCGGAAATCGAAATTGGCCGAGCCGATGTGTACCACGTCGCCTATCACGAGCAGCTTGGTGTGGAGCTTGGCGGGCAGATATTCGAACATTCGGACGCGGTGGCGCAGCAGGCGGCGATAGGTGTGGCGCGCGGCCGCGATGGTGGCGTTATTATCCGAGCGCCCGGCGGTGATGATCCGCACCTTGCCCCGGTCGCCCAACCGCCACAGCCGCCGCAGCATGGCGAAAGGCGGCGAGAAATAGGCCGAGATCATGTCGAGGCTGTCGGCCTCGGCGAGGTCGCGCGCCAGGTTGACGGTCCACGGATGGCCGCGCCGCACCGGTCCCGAATACTGCCACCGCAGTGCGCCCTTGGTCTGGGTATGACGGTGGAGCAAGCGGCGCAGCGCGCGCAGCCGAGGCTTGGGGCTGGTGGTCCAGCGGTGCAGCGCATCGAAATAACGCGCCGCTGCCCGCACCGCCGCACCGTCGAGCTGCAGCCACAGGTCGCGCCACCGGGTTTCGGCCTTGTCGCTCATATAATCGACCGTGATGTTCGCGCCGCCGGTCAGGGCGAGGCGATCGTCGACGACGACGAGCTTCTGGTGGTTGCGCAGGAGGTAGCGGACCCCGAGCCGCGGGTGGAACAGGCAGCTCGAGCCCCCTGCCGCCTCCACGGGATCGAAGAAGCCGCTCGGTACGTCGGAGCCGAAGCCGTCGAGGATGACCGTGACCGAGCACCCGCGGCCCACTGCGCGCACCAAAGCGTCGCGCACGGCCTCCCCCGCCGCATCGCCGTCGAGCATGTAGAACAGCAGGCGGACCGACGTTTTCGCGCCGTCGATCATCATCAGCAGGGCGCGCAGCCGTTCCTCACCGCTTTCGAGCAAAGTCAGGCGGGTCCCGGCGATGTCGGCGGTTATCGGCGAGGCCGGGCTGGGCGGAGCGGAGACCTCGGAGGTCATGGCTGCTGACCTAGCCGAGCGGGGGAAGAGCGCAAGCATCGATGGCGGCAACGTCCGGCGGGCAATCGGCGTCGCATTCCTTGACTTGCCAACGCGCGCGGCTTAGTGCCGCGACCTTCTCGTCAGAGCCCAGATATTCAAAGGCCACGCCCTCATGGCACGCGTCACCGTCGAAGATTGCGTCGACAAGATTCCCAATCGGTTCGATCTCGTCCTGTTTGCAGCGCAGCGTGCGCGGCAGATCTCGGGCGGCGCCGACCTGACGATCGACCGCGATCGCGACAAGAATCCGGTCGTCGCGCTGCGTGAGATCGCCGAGGAGACGGTGCGTCCGCGCGAATTGAAGGAAGCTGTCGTCTCGAGCCTGCAGAAGGTTCAGATCGACGAGGAGGACGCCACCGACGAGCTGGCGAGCCTGAGCGTTTCGGCCGAGGCGCTTCGCCTGACCGCCGCCGCGCCGCCCCGCCCGACCCCGTCGGGCAACGACTACGAGTAAGCGCCCGACCCCGTCGGGCAACGACTGGGAGTAAGCGCCTGGGCCCTCTGGGTCAGGATTTGCGGCAAACAGGATGTTCCGCTGCCGAGCCTGGCGCTCAGGCGGCGGCGACTGCGGCAACCCGCGGCGCATGGGGCAGTGCCAGTTCCTCCCCGTCGGGTCCCACCCACATCAGTTCGTTGAGAGCGAGCGTGCGGCCGTCATGCGATTGGACCTCGAGCCGCGCCACCGGCCGACGGTCGCGGCGATCGGCCAGCATCGGGTGGTTGGCGGTCCCGAGCCCCGCGTCGAGCCCCCATTGCCGCAAGGCGACCAGCACCGGAAGCAAGGACACGCCCCGCTCGGTCAAAGCGTAGACGACCTTGCGTCGATCGTGGGGATCGGCGGTCCGCGCGAGAATCCCGGCCGAAACCAACCGCTGCAGGCGATCCGACAGGATATTGCGGGCGATGCCGAGGCAGGCCTGATATTCCTCGAAATGCTGCAACCCGAGCAGCGTGCCGCGCAGCAGCAGGAACGTCCAGCGTTCGCCGATCAGGGCGATCGCCGCGGGAATCGGACAGGCATCGGACGATTGTCGAAAAGCTACGATGTGCCCGGCATTACGCGCCATATACTTGCACTCCCCGCGTCTGGCTGGCGGAAGAATGAGCATGAATCGCGCGGGAATGCCAGTCAGCTGTGGCAAGCTCACGCCAGCGTTGCGCCAAAGCTGCACCAGTTCGCACTTGCAACAAGGGCTTGCCTCTGGCCACAGTAGCCGCGTGCTGCGCCAATATGAACTGGTCGAGCGGATCCGCGCCTACGACCCCGATGCGGACGAGGGGCTGATCAATCGCGCCTACGTCTTTTCGATGAAGGCGCATGGCTCGCAGACCCGGGCCAGCGGCGATCCTTATTTCAGCCATCCGATCGAAGTGGCAGGGATCCTCACCGACCTGAAGCTCGACGACGAGACGATCGTCACCGGCATCCTTCACGACACGATCGAGGATACGGTCGCCACCCCGGAAGAGATTGAAAAGCTGTTCGGGGCGAGCGTCGCGCGGCTGGTCGACGGGGTGACCAAGCTCAGCAAGATCGAGGCTCAGTCGGAGAATGAGCGAGCCGCCGAGAACCTCCGCAAGTTCCTGCTCGCGCTGTCGGGCGACATCCGCGTGCTGTTGGTCAAGCTCGCCGACCGGTTGCACAACATGCGCACCCTCCATCATGTGCCGAGCGAGGAGAAGCGGCGCCGGATCGCACGCGAGACGATGGATATCTACGCGCCGCTGGCCGAGCGGATCGGCATGTACGAAATTATGAACGAGATGCAGAGCCTAGCTTTCCGCCAGCTCGAGCCTGACGCCCACGCTTCGATTACCCGGCGACTGTCGCAGCTGCATGCGGAAGGCGGCGACCTGGTCAGCCGGATCGGGCTTGGCCTGCAGCTGCATCTGGCCGACAACGGGCTGGAAGCCGAAGTCACCGGGCGTGAAAAGCATCCCTTCTCGATCTGGCGCAAGATGGCCGAGCGCCACATCAGTTTCGAGCAATTGTCCGATGTCATGGCGTTTCGAGTGATCGTGACCGACGAGGAGCATTGCTATCGCGCTTTGGGCTTGATCCAGCGCCGCTGGCCGATGGTGCCGGGGCGATTCAAGGACTTTATCTCGACGCCCAAGCGCAACGGTTATCGGAGCATCCACACCTCCGTGATCCACGATTCGAAGATGCGGATCGAGGTGCAGATCCGGACCCGCGAAATGCATCTCCAGGCCGAAAAGGGCCTTGCCGCCCACTGGGCGTATAAGGAGGGCAAGCCGGTCGCCGACATCCACGTGCCGTGGATCGACGACCTGGTCGAGATCCTCGACCATGCCGACAGCCCCGAGGAGCTGCTCGAGCATACCCGGATGGCGATGTACCAGGATCGCATCTTCGCCTTCACGCCCAAGGGAGAACTGATCCAGCTGCCCAAGGGCGCGACCCCGGTCGATTTCGCTTATGCGGTGCACACGCGGCTCGGCGACAAGACCGTCGGGGCGAAGGTGAATAGCCGGGTGGTTCCGCTCCGCACCCTGCTCGACAATGGCGATCAGGTCGAAATCCTGATCAGCGACACGCAGACGCCGCAGCCGTCGTGGCTGCGGTTCGTCGCGACCGGCAAGGCGCGTTCGGCGATCCGCCGCTTCGTCCGCCACAAGGAGCGCGACGAGACGGTCGAGCTGGGTGGCAAGATATACGACGAGATTGTCGCGCGCCTGCCAATGCCCTTGCCCAAAGAGGCGCTCGCGCGGGCCTTGAAGAAGCTCAAGATCGAGGACGAGGACGCGCTGATGATCGCCATCGCCCGCAAGCGGGTCGGCGACGAGGCGCTGATGGAGGCGCTGATGCCGGGCTCGACCGGTGGCGATGTCGCGCCGCGTCCGGCCGCCCAGCGCCGCGCTATCTCGATCCGCGGATTGACCGCCGGGGTCGCCTTCCACCTCGCCCCCTGCTGCCACCCGATCCCGGGCGACCGCATCGTCGGCCTGCGCCGCGAGGACGAGGAAATCGAGGTTCATGCGATCGGCTGCGACATCTTGGCGAGCGGGATCGACGCCGACTGGCTCGACCTCAGCTGGAGCGACGATTCGGACGGAGCAGCGGCGCGGCTGTGCGTGATCCTGCGCGATGTCGCGGGCGCGCTCGGGACGATGGCCACGACGCTTGGCGCGAAGGGTGCCAACATCGTCAACCTACACATGCTCCACCGCGACGGCAGCTTCCACACTTTCCACGTCGACGTCGAGGTCCATGACCTCGCGCATCTGCACGCGATCATGGCGGCGCTGCGCGCAGCTGACGCCATTTCGAGCGTCGAGCGGGTCTAGCCCCGCCGCGCCAGCTCCACCCCGCCTGCCGCAAGCACCGCAAGCGTTACCAAGTCGCTCGCGCTGGCAGTCATCGGGGCGATCTGGACCGGCAGCTTCATCCCCAGCAGGAACGGCCCGAGCACATTCTCGCCGCCCAATGCGCGCAGCAATTTGGCCGACAGGCTGGCCGAGTGCAGACCGGGCATGATCAGGATGTTGGCCGGGCCTGACAGGCGGCTGAAGGGATAGAAGCGCCGCTGCATTTCATGGTTCAGGGCGAGATCGGGGGCCATTTCGCCTTCATATTCGAAGTCGTGGCTGCCCTGGTCGAGCAGCGCCACCGCCTCGCGCAGGTTGCCGACATAGGCGCCGGGGGGATTGCCGAAGCTGGTGTAGCTGACGAACGCAACCCGCGGCTCTTGGCCCATGCGGCGGGCGAAGGCGGCGGAGCGGATTGCGATCGCGGCCAGTTCCTCGGCGCTCGGGCGCTCGGTCACCGCAGTATCGGCGATGAGCACGGTGTGATTCTGCCCGACGACGATGTTGATCCCGAACGGCGGCGCGCCGTCGTCATGGTCAATGACTTCGGCGACTTGGCGGAGGGACTGGCTGAAGGGGCGGGTGACCCCGGTAATCATGGCATCGGCCTCGCCCAAGGCGAGCATGGCGGCGGCGAAGGTGTTGCGGTCCTGCTTGACCATGCGTTCGATCTCGCGCCGGAGCATGCCCTTGCGCTGCAACCTGCCGTAAAGGTGATCGACCGCGCGCCCGACCGGTGGCGAATTGCGGCTATTGAGCACTTCAAAGCTCGTCGGATCGTCGACCCCCAACTCGCGCAATTTGGCGTGCACCTCCTCGCGCCCGACCAGCACGGGCGTGCCATAGCCGCCCTCCCGAAAGGCGATGGCGGCGCGCAGCACGACCTGCTCCTCGCCTTCCGCGAACAGCACACGCTTGGGATTGGTCTTGGCCGCTTCATAGGCGAGGCTGAGCACACTGACGGTGGGATTGAGCCGCGCGCGGAGCGACTGGCGATAGACTGCCATGTTGGCGATCGGTTTGCGCGCCACGCCGCTGTCCATTGCCGCCTGCGCGACCGCCGCCGGCACGACCTCCATCAGCCGCGGGTCGAACGGGGCGGGAATGATGTAATCGGCCCCGAAATGCTGGCTGCGACCACCATAGGCCGCCGCGACCTCGTCGGGCACGGCCTCGCGTGCGAGTTCGGCCAGCGCGTTAGCGGCGGCAATCTTCATCTCGTCGTTGATCGCAGTCGCGCGGACGTCGAGCGCGCCGCGGAAGATGAACGGGAAGCCGAGCACATTGTTGACCTGGTTGGGATAGTCCGAGCGGCCAGTGGCGATGATCGCATCGGGCCGGGCCGCGCGCGCTTCGGGCGGGGTGATTTCGGGATCGGGATTGGCCATGGCGAAGATGATCGGCCGCGGCGCCATCTCCATCACCCATTCGGGCTTGAGCGCGCCCGCTGCGCTCAAACCCAGAAATACGTCGGCGCCGACCAGCGCCTCGGCCAGCGTCCGCCGGTCGGTGACCGCGGCATGCGCGCTCTTCCACTGATCGAGGTCGGTGCGGTCCTGGTGGATGACGCCAGTGCGGTCGCACATCAGCACATGGTCGCCGCGCACCCCCATCGCCTTGATCAGCGCGGTGCAGGCGATCGCCGCCGCGCCCGCGCCATTGACCACCACGCGCAATTCTTCGAGCCGGCGGCCGGTCAGCAGGCAGGCGTTGATGAGCCCGGCGGCGGTGATGATCGCAGTGCCATGCTGGTCGTCGTGGAACACCGGGATGTTCATTCGTTCGCGCAGGGTCTGCTCGATCACGAAGCAGTCGGGCGCGGCGATATCCTCGAGGTTGATCCCGCCGAAGCTGGGTTCGAGCAGGGCAACCGCGTCGATGAACTTCTGGGCATCCTCGGTGTCGAGTTCGAGGTCGATCGAATCAACATCGGCGAAGCGCTTGAACAGCACCGCCTTGCCTTCCATCACCGGCTTGGCGGCGAGCGCGCCGAGGTTGCCGAGCCCGAGAATGGCGGTGCCGTTGGAGATGACCGCGACAAGATTGCCCTTGGCG
>JANPKL010000122.1:0-22598 GCA_031425975.1 Sphingomonas sp. | reverse complement strand
GACAAAATAACGGCTGCGCGCAAAATCGATAGGAGCCTATTCGCATGTCGGCACTTTTCTTGGCATGAACGCTGGGATGTGGACGAACGGATTAATCGCAGTCGACTGGGGGACCACCAACCGACGCGCCTGGCGGGTGGTCGGCGGGGTCGCCGAGGACTGCCACGAGGACGACATTGGTTTTGGCAGCGTGCCCGCGGGCGGCTTCGCGCAGGCTGCCGCGACGTTGCGCGCGAAGCTTGGCGATCTGCCGATGCTGGTTGCGGGCATGGCGGGCGCGCGCGGCGGCTGGGTTCCGGCCCCTTATCTCCCCTGCCCGCTCGACCTCGACACGCTGGCCGCCGCGCTGGTTCCCGTGCCGGGCGAGCGAACCTGGATCGTCCCCGGCGCCTGCCTTCGCGAAGGCGAACGAGCCGACGTGATGCGCGGCGAGGAAACGCAATTCTTCGGTGCGGTCGGGGCTGGCTTGTGCCGGCCCGACTCACTGATCTGCCATCCCGGCACACACAACAAATGGGCGCGGATCGAAGGCGGGCGGTTGACCCGCTTCCGCACGGTCATGACCGGCGAGATGTTCGCTCTGCTGCACAAGCACAGTCTGCTGAAGGCCTGGCTCGATCGCCCGGCCGAGCCCGGTGCCTCCTTTGCCGATGGCGTTGCCGAGGGTTATGAAGGCCGCGCGCTCACTGCCGACCTGTTCGGCGCGCGGGCGCGGGTGCTGCTCGGCACGCTCGCGGAGGATCAGGTATCCAGCTACGTCAGCGGACTGCTGATCGGGGCCGACCTCAGGACCGGGCTCGGCGATCTCGGCGCCGACGATGGGGTCACTGGCGATGGGGAAGTCATCGTCATGGGCCGGGGATCGCTGACCCGGCTGTTTTCCTCGGCGCTTGACCAAATCGGCCGCGCCAACCGTCAGGTCGACGGGGAAGACGCCTTCCTCGCCGGCGTGAATGCCATCATGGAGCGACTGTAAGATGAGCGCCGAGCAGGATTTCACCCGCTATCTCGAAGACTGCCCGCTGGTCGCGATCCTGCGCGGGCTGACCCCGGGCGAAGCGGTCGCGGTGGGCGAAGCGCTGCTGGCGGCGGGCATTCGGATCATCGAGGTGCCTTTGAACAGCCCCGAGCCGTTTCACTCGATCCGCTTGCTCGCCGATGCGCTGGGCGACCGCGCGCTGATCGGCGCGGGCACGGTGCTCGACCCGATCAATGTCGCACGGGTGGCGGATGCGGGCGGGCGGCTGATCGTCTCGCCCAACAGCGATGTGCAAGTGATCGGCGCGGCGGTCGGCGCGGGACTGGTCGCGGCGCCCGGCTATTTCACTCCGACCGAGGCCTTTGCGGCGCTCGGCGCGGGGGCCCAGGCACTCAAATTATTCCCTGCCGAGGCGGCCTCGCCCGCGGTGCTGAAGGCGCAGCGCGCGGTGCTGGGCCCCGATGTGCCCGTGCTGGTGGTCGGCGGGGTGCAGCCCGACGGCATGACCCCGTGGCGCGCGGCGGGGGCGAGCGGCTTCGGGCTCGGCTCGGGGCTCTACACCCCCGGCCGCAGCGCCGACGAGGTCCACGCCCGCGCCAGGGACTATGTCGCGGGGGTGGCGCGATGAAGCCGATCCGCACCGCGATCATCGGCTATGGCAAGATCGCCGAGGACCAGCATATCCCTGCGATCGAGGCCAGCGGGCGGTTCGAAGTGGCGGCCAGCGTCAGCCGCCAGGGCAAGGGGCCGTCGCGCAATTTCCGCGATACGGCCGCGCTGCTTGCAGCGGGCTGCGATCTTCAGGCGGTGGCGATCACCACGCCGCCCGGGCCGCGCTTCGCAATCACCCGCGACTGCATTGCCGCCGGGCTGCACTGCCTGCTCGAAAAGCCGCCGGCGGCGACGCTTGGCGAGGTGGAGGAGCTGCGCCGCTTGGCGCAGGCGAAGGGCGTGACCCTGTTCACCACCTGGCACGCGCAGCATAATGCCGGGGTCGCGGCGGCGCGCAAACTGCTCGCCGGGCAGCGCATCCGCAGCATGGCCATCACCTGGCACGAGGACGTCCACAAATGGCATCCCGGCCAGCAATGGGTGTTCGAGCCGGGCGGCTTCGGGGTATTCGATCCGGGAATCAACGCCTTCTCGGTCGCGACCGCGATCCTGCCCGCGCCATTGTTCGTGCGCGAAGGCATACTGTCCTTTCCGCGCGGCGCTCACACGCCAATCGCCGCCGAACTGACGTTCGACAGCCCCGCCGCCGAAGGCCCGCTCAGCGCCAGTTTCGACTGGCGCAAGACCGATGGCGAGGAGTGGACGGTCGCAATCGAGACCGGCGACGGCGCACGGATCGAATTGCGCGACGGCGGGGCGAAGCTGCTGCTCGACGGGCAGGAGATGCCGGGGGACGATGTCGGGGAATATCCCGGACTCTATGCACGCTTTGCAGCGCTGATCGACTGCCGGGAAAGCGAGGTCGATGCCGAGCCGCTGCGACTGGTGGCGGATTGCTTGCTGGTGGCGCGCCGCGAGGAAGTCGAAGCGGTGACGGTCTGACCTAGCGCACCACCGGCCCGTCTTGCGAGCCGCTGGTCGGGGCGAGGTTGCGGACGCGGGGCCAGCCGTCGACCCACTCGAGCCGGTCAAGCAGCAGCACGCGGCGCGAATTGACGTCGTCGGCCGGCTTGTCGCGCGAGCGCAGGCGATCGACGCCGTGGTAGAGGATCCAGTCGGTCCCGGCATCGTCGCGCACGATCGCATTATGGCCCGGGCCGAGCCAGCGGTCATTGGCCTCGACCACCAGATAATCCGGGCGTCCCCGCAGCTCGAACGGGCCGGTGGCGGAGCGCGAGCGCGCGACCATCACCGCATAATGGGCATTGGGCCCGCAGCAATTGTCGCCCGAATAAAAGAGGTAATAATAGCCCTCGCGACGGATCACCCAGACGCCTTCGACCAGCCGTTGATACTCCGCCTTGTCCTCGGTCTTGATGACGGGCACGAGGTCGGTCGGCGCGCTGCCCGGCTTGAACGAGATGCGGTCGTCGGCCAGTTCCTGGACCTTGATCGCGCCGAAGCCCGAGCCCCAGTAGAGCAATTTCCTGCCGGTCGCGGGGTCGTCATATGCGAAGGGGTCGATGTTGACGAAGCTCTCCCCGCATTGCAGCGGGCGGCCGCTGTCGGTGAACGGGCCGGCGGGCGAGGATGCGGTCGCGACCGCCAGGCACAGGCCGCGCTTGTCGTCGGTCAGCGCGGCATCGGGCTTGGCCGAATAATAGAGATAGTAAGTGCTGCCGAAGCGCTGGACGTCGGGCGCCCAGAAATCCTGCGTCTTGCTCGCCCAGGCGGGCTTTACCGGCAGCGCGTCGGGCAGCAGGGTCCAGTTGACGAGGTTGGTCGAGCGCGCGACCTGGATGTTGCGATTGGGCTCACCGCCCTGGGTGGCGAAGAGGTAAAAGCTACCATCCTCGGCACGGACGATCGCGGGGTCGGGGAAATTCTGGTCGATCACCGGATTTGCATAAGTCTGCGCCTGCTGCGTGGCGGGAGTGGCGCAAGCGGCGGCGAGACCGGCGAGCGCCGGCACGGTGAATTTGTTTCGCATTCCCGATGTGTAGCGCGCCCTTCGGGCTTGTCCACGCGCGCTGCGGGACTAGGCTGCACAGTGATGACCGAAACCGCGCATCTGTCCTTCGATGTCGACGCCCGCGCCGAGGGCGAGGCGATCCTGCTGGAAGTCCGCCCGAGCGACGACAGCGCGCCGCGCCGCTTTCGCATCGAGGGCCCCGATCCCGAGCATTTCGCGGCTTTCTTCGACGCGCTGCACGAGGTCTACGGAACCCGCAGGCCGCATCATGCCGAGCCCGTCCCGGACTCGCCTGAACCACCATGGCGGCCGCTGATCACCGACAATCTTTCGCCCCGAATCCTGTCTGGCTATGGCGATCCGGCGGTCCTTCACACCGATGAAGGCTGGTGGCTGGTGGCGACTTCCAACGATGCGCCCGATGCCTTTCCGATCCTCTATTCGCCTGACCTTGCGACCTGGACGCCGAGGGGCTTTGCCTTTGCCGAGGGCGAGACCCCGGGCTGGACCGCGGCGGGGATTCGGCACGGCGATTTCTGGGCCCCCGAGATCGCCCGCGTCGGCGATGAATATTGGCTCACCTACACCGCCCGCGCGGCCGACCGAACCTTGTCGATCGGGCTCGCGCGGGCCGATCATCCGGGCGGGCCGTGGATCGACAATGGCACTCCGCTGTTGACCGGCACGGTGATCGACAGCCACGTCCATGTCGATGCCGACGGGACGCCGTGGCTGCTGTGGAAGAAGGACAGCAACAGCCACTGGCCCCGCCCGCTGGCCGCTCTGCTCCGCGCGCATCCGGATCTGATCGCTGCGCTGTTCGACAGCGAGATCGACCGCAGCACTGCCGCCTTCTGCGCCGCAATGCAGCCCTTCGCGAATACGCGCCGGCCAATGGAGCGCTTCTTCCTGATGCAGCCGCTGATCCGCGCGGTGCTCGACGATTGGCGGCGGGTCAGGCGCCTGCTCGAGGAGAGCGGTGTCGCGGAGCATGTGGTCGATAATATGGCGACGCCGATCATGGCGCAGCGCCTGTCCGCCGACGGCTGCAGCTTGATCGGCGAGGCGCACCTCCTGCTCGAAAACGACCTTGATTGGGAAGGCCATTTGATCGAGGGGCCCTATCTGACGCGCCAGGATGGGAAATACTTTCTCTTTTACGCCGGCAACGACTTCACCAGCCCGAGCTACGGCATCGGCTACGCCGTCGCCGATCGGCTCACCGGGCCTTACCGGAAGCGGCAGGAGCCGCTGCTTCGCTCGCACCCCAATTGGTCGGCGCCGGGCCATGCCTCGGTGTCGGTCGGCAGCGACGGCGAGCCGCGGCTGTTCTTCCATGCCTATCATCCGGGAACCGGCGGATATAACGTGTTCCGGGCGTTGATGACCGTCGGCCTCGCATTTACGGGCGAGACGGTCGAACTGGTCCCTTAAGCGAGGAGAAGATGAGATGCTGCGAGTCGCGTTTGTAGCAGCTCTGCTGGTCGGGGCTGTCCCCGTCTCGGCGCAGAAGCAGCCGGTGTTCGCGCCCGTGCTGCGCGAGAATTTCCCGGACCCCTTCGTCATGGCCGAGGGCAAAGGCAGCTTCATCGGCTATGCCACCAACGACGGCGAGAATGTGCCGATGGCGGTCAGCCGCGACCTTTCCAACTGGCAATTGCTGCGCGACGCCAGGGGCAAGAAGATCGACGCCATGCCGACGCTCGCACCGTGGGTGAAGCCGGGATTTACTTGGGCGCCCGAAGTGATGAAGGTCGGGGCGAATTATGTGCTCTACTATACCGCCAACCACCGCGCTCAGGACAAACAATGTCTGGGCGCGGCGGTGTCGCCAAGCCCGCGCGGGCCATTCGTCGATCGCTCGGCCGAGCCGATGGTCTGTCAGTTCGAACTCGGCGGGTCGATCGACGCCAATCCGTTCCGCGACCGCGACGGCAAGCTCTATCTCTACTGGAAGGCCGACGGCAACCGGATCGGCAAGCGTAGCCGCCTGTGGGGGGCGCAGATGACCGCCGACGGGCTGAAGCTGGTGGGAGCGCCCAAGGACATCGGGCTAACCGACGAGGACGCGTGGGAGCAGCGCGTGATCGAGGCGCCGACCATGATCCGCGTGCCCGAAGGTTATGCGATGCTCTATTCGGGGGGTTATTTCGGCTGGAACCCGGACCAGCGGCTGTCGCCTTATGCGATGAACTGGGCACGCTGCACGGGGCCGCTGGGTCCGTGCAAGGATGCGCGGGCACGACCGCTGCTTGCCAGCTACAACAATCCCAAGGGGTTGGGTTGCCTGTCTGGCCCTGGCCACCAGTCGGTATTCCGCGCCAACGGCGGGACCTTCATCACGTTTCACGGCTGGTCGACGACGCGCGGCTGTCGCAAGGCAGAGGACAAGCGCTTCCTCTACGTCGCGCCGTTCGGCTGGGAAAACGGCGCGCCGGCAATCGCGCCGAGTCTGCGCCCGGTTCAGCCTTAGCCCTCCGACGCCGCTCCGAGCGGCCGCGGCGCTGCGATGCAAAAAGGGCGGCTTCCTGAGGAAGCCGCCCTTTTTGTTACTAGCGCCGCAACCGCTAGTAGCGGAAGCGAACGCCGAGCGAGAAGACGCGCTCGAGATACTTGACCTGCCAAGGATAGGTCTGGCGAGCGAACAATTGATAGACGTCGGTCCGGATCGGCTGACTTCCGGCAAGCAGATTCAACGCGTCGAACGCGACCGTCACGTTACGAAATGGCGTATAGCTGGTCGAGAAGTCGAGTTGTCCGCGCGACTTCTCGGTCACGAAGCCCTGCGCCTGGAAATTGTCGAAGTATTCGGTGACGAATTTCGACCGCCAATTATAGGCGAGACGTGCCGATAGCGGACCCTGCTCGTACAGCCCGATCAGGTTCCCGGAATGCTTGGAGAGACCGGGGAAGCGCTGCTGGCCCGGGAAATTGTTCCGGAACTGAGGCGCCAATTCGGTCGTACCATCGATGTATGTGTAATTGGCCTGGACCCCGAAACCGCGCGCCCACTTAGGCAGGAAGTCGTAATCGAAGAACGTCGTGCCAGCGAACTCAACCCCGTTGATCTTGCCTTCTCCGCCGTTGACCGGGCTGCCGAAGCGGATGAAGTTGACCGTCGTCCCTTCGGGCAAATCGCGGGTTCCGCCGAAGATGAAGTTTCGGATGTCGCGGCGGAACGCGGCTACGCTCAGCTGCCCCTGGCGCGCGAAGTAATATTCCAGCGTGGCGTCGTAGTTGCGGCTCTCGATCGGCTGCAGGTCGGGATTGCCGCCGCCACCGGTGCGGAAGCACTGGGGGCTGGTCGGCCCGCTGATGGCGCAAGCGCCCGTCGGCGCATCGAGCGTCGAACCCGGGTTAAGGTCGCCGAAATTGGGCTTGGTGCGGGTTTCGGTATAGGCGAGCCGCATCTGCAGATTGGGCCGGAAACCCAGCCGCACGCTGACGTTCGGAAGATAATCGGTGTAGCTGTTGTCGACGGTGAGGGGGGTCCGCACATCGTTCGGGAAAGTTCGCCGAATGCCGGTGATCGTGGACTTGGTACGCACCGCGCGCAGCCCGATCACTCCGTCGATCGGGAAGCCGACATCGAACTCGTAGCGCACTTGGCCATAAACCGCGCTGCTCCGCTCGCGGGCGTCGTAGGCACGGAGTGGATCGAACGCCGGCTGAGATGACGAGAAGCCCGCGGCCTTCGCCGCGGCCTCGGCATTGTCGAAGACGTTATCGTAAGTCGGGGAAAGGAAGCAGGCCTCCTTCTGGATATTCTCATAGTCGAACCCGCACTCTTGAGGGCTCAGGCTGAACGGCGTGGTATTGAAAGAGCGGAACGGCGAACCGCGATAGTCGGCCACGCCCTGGAAATTGGCCTCGCGATTGGCCTGGCGCAGCCCGACCATGACCTTGGGCAGGAAAGAGATACCAGTCTCGACATCGAAGTCAGTTCGGATCTGCAGGTCCTCGCCGCCGCGCTCCTCGTTGTTGAGGAACAGTCCGCGATAGAAGTAATTGGTGGGATTGAGCGTATCGAAATTCTGGAAGTCGAACGCTGGTCCGCCGACCGAGCCGGGGGCATCGAAAAAGACGTTGCGCGTCGGGCTGCTGGCAAAGGCAAAATCGACGTTGATCTGCCGCCTTTTGATCTGGCTGTCGGTGGCGGCAATATCGCCGGTCCACTTAACGGCACCAAGATCGGCGCTGAACCCCGCACCGATCTGATAGGTGTCGGTATTGAATTTGACGCGCTCGAAATAACCGTCGGGGTTGTTGCCCCCCGTGCCGGTAACCGAGATGACGGTGCCGTCGGGCGCCTTGACCACGTTGCTGATGGCGGTCCCGCCGAACAGGGGCACCAGCAGGAACTGGTTGGAATCGCGCCCGCGATAGCCCTGGTACAGGCCATCGACATAGACCCGAAAATCAGGCGAGAGCCGGAGTTCCGCGGCGAAGTTGCCCGAGGGCCGGTAGCGGTCGCCACTGCCGTAGAACAGGCCCGCAATATCGGGAATGAAGGTGGTCGCATCCAGCTGGCGGAACACCCGTGCGCCCTCGCGGGTGGAATCGAGGAAGTCGATGTTGGACATCGAGACATTGCCCAGCAGGCCGAATTCCACTCCGTCGCCAAATTCCCAGCGGTTGCTGACGAGGAGGTTGCCGTTCCAGTCGGTATCGTCGGCCTGGGTGAAGCGAACGGTATTGAACGATCCCGACAGCTCGAAGCCACGGAAGTCGAACGGCCGACGCGAGCGGACGTTGATCTGTCCGCCAAGACCGCCTTCGACCAGATTGGCGGTGCTCGACTTGAACACTTCCAGCGCGGCGACACTGCCGGCCGGAAAATCCTGGATTGCGACGAACCGGTCGTTGGCCGTGAAGATTTCGCGGCCGTTGTAGGTCGTACTGATGTCGGGAAGACCGCGGATCGTGACGTCCGAGGCTTCGGCGGCGGAGCGGCGGACCTGGACGCCGGTCACGCGCGCCAGCGCCGCAGAGGCGGTGACGTCGGGGAGCTTGCCGATATCTTCGGCGACGATCGCGTCGACGATCTGATCGCTGTTGCGCTTGATGTTCTGCGCCGACTGGAGCGAGCGGCGGAGCCCGGTGACGACGATCGCGTCGTCGGCGGGGACTTCGGCGTCGGGCTCTGCGGCATCGGCCTGAGCCTCGGCAGCTGCCTCGACTGCCGGATCGACCGGCGTTTCCTGCGCATAGGCGGGAGTGGCGAGCGCCAGCGCGGCCAACGATGCGGTGCAAAGTGCGGCAGATTTCAGACGCATATTTTTCCTCCCCAGGGACGACCTGGCGCCGAAGGAAACTTGTTCAGCGCCCTGTTAAAGAGAAGCTACCCCTGTGAGGGGGCAGTCGGCAAGGCGCGAAAACCCGGTTTCTTGGTGATCTCGGACATTCTGTGGCAGTCCGGTGACTATTCGACCTCGGCCAAGAACTCGTTCACCCGCCGGTCGGCGTCGCGCAGCGCCTGGGCAACCGGCTTCTGGCCGGTCATCGCCGCCGCCATTTCCTCGCCGACCAGTCCCTCGATCGCGACCTGGCGCATGACGCCGTCGGGCAGCGGTCGACCGGTGGTGGCGACCGGCGCGATGTCGCGGCGGTGGGGCAGAGACGTGAAGGCGGTGCTGTCGATCACCTGCTGCATCGCTGGCAGATGCCCGGTGCGGGCCCAGTCCCCGTTGCGCGCCGCCATGAAGCGAAAGAAGTCGGCGATGGCCTTGCGCTCGGCGGGCGTGCGGTCGCGCTTGGGCACCACCCAGGCGTGGCCCGAGACGAACATCACCGGCGCGCCGTAGAGCGCCGGATAGGGATAGACGCCATAACTTCGGTACAGCGGTCGGCCCGCGGTCGCCGCCTCGGTCTCGAACTGCCCGATCATCCAGGTGCCGGTCGGATAGACCCCGCCCTCGCCGTTCATGAATGCGGCGATGGCGGCAGGCGTGTCCATGTTGCTGGTGCCGATCCCTTCCGCCGTCAGCTGCCGGAACAGGGTCGCGACGCGGCGACCTTCGGGCGTATCGAGCGCAATCCGGCGCGGGGTCGGGAAGATCGGCGAGCCTTGCGCCAGCATGTAGGTGTAGAGCGTCCGCGCCGCGCCCGCGGGATCGCCGACCAGGCTCTGGATCAGATAGGGTTTGCCGGTGCGCTCGCGGAACTGGCGGCCGTGGGCGAGCAGTTCCTCGGGACTGGTCGGCAGGATCGGCTGGTCGCCGCGCATCAACCCGGCCTTGGCGAACAGCGCCTTGTTGACGTGCCACAGCCCGCCATGCGTGTCCCACGGTAGCCCGTACATCTGCCCGCGCCAAGTGACGCCCTGCCGAGCGGCGGGGGTAAAGGCGGCGGGCGCCAGGCCGGCGGCGGCGAGATAGGGCTCGACCGGTTCGAGCAGGCCCTTGCCGGCGTAGTCGGGAATGATCCCGCCGTGCATGGTGACGAGGTCGGGCGGCTGGCGCGCGGCGATCTGCGAGGTCAGCTGGCTGTAGCCCGGCCAGGCCACTACATTCTGGCTTACCCGCGTTTCCGGATGCGCGGCGCGGAAGGCGTTGATCATGGTCGTGACGATGCCGCACTCGCCGGTCGCCTTGGCGATGTCGGTGGTGGTGCCGAATTCGCGCGTGCACTCGCCGAAGAAGCGCTGGATGTAGAGCCCGTCGCCGCGCTCCTCATTGGCGGAACAGCTGCCGAGCGCGAGCAGCAGGACGAGGCCGAGCCACCGCCTCACTTGAGCGCGGTCCCGGCCATGGCGGCGATGATCTGCCGCTGGAAGATCAGATAGACGATGAAGATCGGGATCGAGGCGAACACGGCCTGGGCCATCAGATAGCCGAGGCCGGAGGTCTGCGCGTAATTCATCTGCGCGGCGGCCAGGCCGACGGTCAAAGTGAACATCTCGCTGCGCGTGGCCGAGATCAATGGCCACCAATAATCGTTCCACGAGGCGAGGAAGGTGAACACCGCCAGCGTCGATTGCGCGGGGATCGTCAGGGGCAGGATGACGCGGGTGAAGATGCGCCAATGGCTGGCCCCGTCGAGCAGCGCCGCCTCGTCCAGCTCGCGCGGGATGGCGCGCATATATTGGGTCATGAAGAAGACCCCGAAGCTGGTCGTCAGCCCGGGCAGGATCAGCCCGGGATAGCTGTTGTGGAGGTTGGCGAAGGCGAACAATTGATGCTGCGAAAGGATGATCGCCTGCCCCGGAATGGCGAGCCCGACCAGCACCAGCAGGAACAGCGCGCGCCGCCCCGCAAACTCCAGCCGCGCAAAGCCATAGCCCGCGAGGCTGGTCAAGATCAGCACGCCGAGCGTGGTGCCGCAGGCGACGATGAAACTGTTGACCAGCCAGCGCAGGGTCAGGCGATTGCCGAATATGGCGGCGTAATTTTCCAGCGTCCACGGCGGGCTCAGCGCAGCGGCGCTGTTGCCGACTAGCGCCTCATTGGCCTTGAAGCTCAATGCCAGCGTCCACAACAAAGGCGTCAGCATGACCGCTGCGCCAAGCAGGATGGCGATGGTCGCAGGCAGCGGCAGGCGCGTGCGAGAGGCGACCGAATCACCGGTCATTGCCCTCCCCCTCCCCGGCCCGTCCGGTCAGCCAATATTGGAGCAGGGTCACGGCCAGGATCAGCAGGAACAGCATTTCGGCCGCAGCTTGCGCATAGCCCAGTTCCCAGCGCCCGAAGACGGTCTCGTTGATGAACAGGACGACAGTGCGCGAGGCACCGCTGGGGCCGCCTCCGGTCAGCAGGTGCGGCTGGCCGAACATCTGCAATTGCGCTGCTGTCTGCAGCATGACGACGAGGATGGTGGTGCGCTTCAGCGAGGGCAAAGTGATGCGGGTAAAGGTCCGCCAGCGGGTCGCGCGGTCGAGCGCGGCGGCTTCGTAAAGATCGCCCGGGATCTGCTGCAGACCCGCGAGGAACAGCAGCATCGGCACGCCGATCGACCACCAGATAGTGGTCAGCGCCAGCGCCCAGAGCGCGAAGCCGGGGGCCGAGAGAAACGGCAGCGGAGTCCAGCCCGCGACCTGCCAGACCTCGCCCAGCAGGCCCGCGTCGGGGGCCAGGATGAAGCGCCAGATGAGCGTGACGATGGTCACCGAAAGGATGGCCGAGGAAAAGAAGATGCCGCGCAATATCGCCGCGCCCCTGGTGGCGCGATTGAGCGCCAGCGCGATGCCGAGCGCGAGCGCGGTCAGGATCGGAACGATCATCAGCGTGACGAGGATCGTATTGGCCATGCTCTGCCAGAAGATTGGATCGGCCAGCAGCCGGCTGTAATTGGCGAGCCCGGCGAAACGCCCGTCGCCCCAGATGTCGATCCGGTGCAGCGACAGCCAGATGCCGTGCAAGGTCGGGAGGATCAGCACCGCGGTGTAGACGAGGAGGAACGGGCCGACGAAGGCCAGCCCGGGGTCGCGGCGGCTTATGGCCGCGCCGCTCACTGCGCGGCCCGGTGGAAACCCGTGCCGTCAGGACCGAACAGATGTGCGGCCTGCCCGTCGATCGCGAGCCCGACATTGTCCCCTGCCTTGAGCGCGGTTTCGCCCGCATCCTCGGCGGTGATTGCGGCGCCATCGGCAAGCTGCGCATAAACGAGGCTGCGCTCGCCAAGGCGCTCGACCAGCAACACCCTGGCCTCGATCGCAGCCTCGGCACCGCAGCTGACCCGGACATGCTCGGGGCGCAGGCCGAGTTCGAGCGTGGCGCTTTCGGGCAGCGAGGCGCGCGGCACCCGTGTCTCGATCCGCGTGCCGTTGCCGAGCGTCACCGCCGCATTCGCGCCGCCATCCGCAAGCCGCGCGGGCAGGATGGTCATGGCGGGCGATCCGACGAATTGCGCGACGAACTTGTTGGCTGGGCGCAGGTAGATTTCCATCGGCGCGGCGACCTGCTGAATGCGGCGATCGTGGAACACGACGATCCGGTCGGCCAGCGTCATCGCCTCGGCCTGGTCGTGGGTAACCATGATCACCCCGGCCTCGACCCGAGTGCGAAGCTGCGCGAGTTCGACCCGCGTACGCAGGCGCAGCGCGGCATCGAGATTGCTGAGCGGTTCGTCGAGCAGGAACAATCGCGGCTGCTTGACGATCGCGCGGCCGATCGCGACCCGCTGGCGCTGGCCGCCAGACAATTGCGCGGGCTTGCGGTCGAGCAACAGCTCGATCTCCAGCACGCGGGCGGCGTCACCGATCAGGCGGTCGATCTCGGCCGGCGCGACCTTCGCGTTGCGTAAGCCGAACGCCATGTTTTCGCGCACCGACATGTGCGGGTAGAGCGCGTAGGACTGGAACACCATCGCGACATGGCGCGCGCCGGGTGCGAGCAGGTCGATGCGCTGGTCGTCGAGCAGCACTTCGCCCGCATCGGCGGTTTCAAGCCCGGCGATGATCCGCAGCAAGGTGGTCTTGCCCGAGCCCGAGGGGCCGAGGAAGGCGATGAATTCGGTCGCGCCGACAGCGAGGTCGACCGCATCGAGCACGGGTGTGCCCTTGAAGGATTTGGTTACGCCCCGGAGCTCTAGACCCGCCACAGAAGGGAGCTTAGCGGCGCGCTTCGGTTGCGCAACAGCCTTGTCACATTGCGTCGAGCAGTGCGACCGCCTGCGCGAACAGTTCCGGGGTCGCCGCGGCCACGATTGCGCCGCGCTCGAAATCCGAACCACCCCGCCAGTCACCGACTACGCCGCCCGCCCCGCGCACGACCGGAACCAGCGCCGCCCAGTCGTGCCGCTTCAATCCGCTTTCGATCACCAAGTCGAGGTCTCCGGTCGCCACCCGCGCATAGGCCAAAGCGTCGAGCCCATAGCGGGTCAGGCGCGCCGCCCGGCGCACACGCTCGAACCCCGCCGCTTCGTGACCGCCAAAAAGATAGGGATCGGTGGTCGACAGCCGCGCCTCGGCCAAGGCCGTGCAACCCGAAACGCGGACAGGCCGACCGTTGCGCAGCGTCTCGCCGGGCAGGCCGACCAGCAATTCGTCCAGCACCGGCGCGTCGATGAAGCCGTGCGTCGGCTCGCCATCCTGGACCAGGGCCACCAACGTGGTCCAGCTCGGCAGGCCGCAGATCAGCGCGCGCGTACCGTCCACGGGATCGAGCAGCCAGCGGCGCGCGGCGTCCGCGCGCGCCAGCCCATATTCCTCGCCCTCGATACCGTCGTGGGGAAAGCGCTCCTCGATCAGGGTCCGGAGCGCGCGTTCGGCCGCGCGGTCGAGCTCGGTGACGGGGTCGTAATGTCCCTCTCCCGCCTTGTTGTCGGCGGCCGGGACAGAGGCCCCGAAGGTCACTGCACGCGCGGCATCCGACAGCGCGCAAAGGAACGGGAAAAGGTCGGCCATGCGCACCGGTCTAGCGGCTTCGCTGGTCGATGCCACTATTGCCAAGCCAAATCATGACGCTATCGACCGTCATCAAGTGTCGAAACGCCGCTCTCTCGTTGCTGACCGGACGTGTCCGGAGGCTTGCCACTGGTCGTCCCGCGGGGCGCCGCTGTCATGCTAGCTGCCGTGGAAACCGAGCGAATTCTCGTTGCCGGAGGCGCGGGCTTCATCGGCTCGAACCTGGTCGAAGCCCTGCTCGACACCGGCGCCGAGGTGGTCGTGCTCGACAATCTGCTGACCGGCCGGCGGGAGAATCTCGCGCATCTCGAGCAGCGCCGCGGCTATGCTTTCGTCCAGCACGACGTGGTCGATCCCCTGCCGGCAGCGATCCGCGATGGGCGCTTCACGCGCATCTACAATCTGGCGTGCCCGGCCTCCCCGCCGCATTACCAGAAGGATCCCGAGCATACGATGCTGACCAACGTGCTCGGCACGCGGCATCTCCTCCGGCTGGCCGAGAAACAGAGCGCGCGCTTCCTGCTGACCTCGACGAGCGAGGTCTATGGTGACCCTGAAATCCATCCCCAGCGCGAGGATTATCGCGGCTTCGTCAACTGCACCGGCCCGCGCTCCTGCTATGACGAGGGCAAGCGCGCCGCCGAGACACTGAGCTTCGATTTCGATCGTGCCGGCCGGGCCAAGGTGCGCGTGGTGCGGATCTTCAATACCTATGGCCCGCGGATGGACCCCGACGACGGTCGCATCGTCAGCAACATCATCTGCCAGGCGTTGGCGGGGGCGCCCCTCACGCTTTACGGCGACGGTCGGCAGACCCGCAGCTTCTGCTTTGTCGACGATCTGGTCGACGGGCTGATGCGGATGATGGCGCATGACGGCCCGCAACCCGGGCCCGTCAACCTTGGCAATCCGCACGAACTGACGATGATCGAGCTGGTCGAGCGCGTTGTGCGACTGACGAATTCGCGCAGCCAGGTCGTCCACCTTCCGCTGCCGACCGACGACCCGCGCCGCCGCAAGCCCGACATCGATCGCGCGCGCTCGTTGCTGCAATGGCAGCCGCGGGTTGACCTCGAGCAGGGTCTGGTCTCGACCATCCCCTACTTCGCGCGGGAACTCGGGATCTCACTTGCACCGGTCGCCGTGGAAGCGGCCGAATAATCAGGCCTCGCGCACCCTGAGGGTAGCGAGCGCGGCGAGCGCCATGACCCCGGCGGCAAAGGCCATGGTCCAGATCGGCTCGCCCGGGAAGAACGCCTTCATGATCGAGCCCATCACCGTCGCCACCAGCAATTGGGGCACGACGATGAAGATGTTGAACAGCCCCATGTAGGTGCCGAGCTTGGCCTGCGGCAGCGCGCTTGCCAGGATCGCATAGGGCATGGCCAGGATCGAGGCCCAGGCGATGCCGACGCCGATTTCGGCGATCAGCAGATGCTGGGGATCGCGAAACAAAAAGAAGCTGGCATAGCCGAGCGCGCCGGCAAGGAGGCAGAGCGCGTGGGTGCGCGACTTGCCGAAGCGTTTGGCGAGCACCGGCAGCAACGTCAGCGCGGCAATGGCGGCGACGCCATTGTAGACACCGAACAGGATACCGACCCAATTGCCCGCTTCCTGATAGGCGGGGCTTGCGGGGTCGCTCGCACCGTAAAAATTGAGCGCGACCACGGGCGTGGTGTTGATCCACATGATGAAGAGCGCCGACCAGCTGAAGAACTGGACGAGCGCCAGCTGCTTCATCACGGGCGGCATGCCGGAGAAATCCCCGACCAGGCTGCCGAGCATGCCCGCGCCGCCGCCGCGCTTGGCGAGCGTGATCGCGACGGCCGAAAGCGCGCCATAAGCGACCAGCAGCCCGCCGAGCAGATAGACTTCCTTCTCCAGTCCGAACTGGCCAACGGCGAGGATGACGAGCGCCCCCAGGCCGGCCCACATCAGGCTGGTGGCGAAGCTGCGCGCGGCGAGCGCACGGATGGTGCCGCCGTCGTCGGCCGCCGCTTCCTCGCCGAATGCCCGCATCTCCTCGGGGGAATATTCGCGGGTGGTGAGGACGGTCCACATCACCGCGGCGAACAAGGCCGCGCCGCCTGCCCAGAAGCTCCACCGGACGGTGTCGGGGATGGTGCCCCCAGCCGCGACATTGCTGACGCCCCATAACTCGAGCAGATAGGGGAAGATCGAGCCGACCACCGCGCCCGCGCCGATGAAGGCGGTCTGCACGGCATAGCCGGCGGTATGCTGGTCCTTGTTTAGCTGGTCGCCGACGAAGGCGCGGAACGGCTCCATCGAGATATTGAGGCTGGCGTCGAGCGTCCACAACAAGGCGGCGGCGGCGAGCAGCACGGGCGCGATCGGCATCAGGAACAGCGACAGCGCGGCGAGCAATGCACCCGCCACGAAATAGGGCCGCCGCCGCCCGAAGCGCCCGAGCCAGGTGCGGTCGCTCATAAAACCGATGATCGGCTGCACCAGCAAGCCCGTCAGCGGCGCGGCCACCCACAAGGCCGGCAGATCGTCGAGGCTTGCGCCCATCGATTGGAAGACCCGGCTCATATTGGCATTCTGCAAAGCGAAGCCGATCTGGATGCCGAAAAAGCCGAACGAGATATTCCACAGTCCCGCAATATTCTGGCGCGGCTTGGTGGTGATGCTTCTGACCTGGTCCATGACGACGAAGCTGGCAGGATAAGTGCGCGGGAACAATCCTTTGTGCGCTGCAGCAGAATAGGTATTCACAGGTGACAGCAACCGCTCTTATGCTCACAAGTGAACGGTCACAAACGGGGTTGAGATCATGGCCGTAGCCGCACCGACCGTCACCGAACCGAAAGGTGCACAGGAAGGCGTCGACGCGCCCGAATTGCGCTATTTCGTCTTCGCGCTGTTCTTCATCTTCGGCGGTATTACCAGCCTCAACGACGTCATCCTGCCCAAGCTCAAAGAGCTGTTCACGCTCAATTACACGCAGGCGATGCTCGTCCAATTCTGCTTCTTCACCGCCTATCTGGTGATCGGAATTCCCGGCGCGCAACTGGTCAAGCGGATCGGCTACATGCGCGGCGCAATGGCCGGGCTGCTGGTGATGATGGTCGGCTGCCTATTGTTCATCCCCGCCTCGAGAACCGCCACTTACAGCCTGTTCCTGTTCGCCTTGTTCGTGCTGGCGAGCGGCGTGGTGATCGTCCAGGTCGTCGCCAATCCGCTAATCAGCCTGCTCGGCGCGAGCAAGACCGTGCACAGCCGGCTGACCTTCGCCCAGGCATTCAACAGCCTCGGCACCACCGTCTTCCCGCTGGTCGGCTCGGCGTTGATCCTCGGAGGCCTCGCCACCATGAGCGCCGACCAGCTTTCCGGCCCCGCGCTGGAGCAATATCGCACCGCCGAGACGCGCGCGATCGTCTCCACCTATCTCGGGCTTGCCGCCGCTTTGCTGGTGATCGCTGGCGCGGTGTTCCTGTTTCGCAACCGCCTGCCGAACGAGCAACATGAGCGTAGTTCGCCGCTGGCCGGCTTCTCGCTCCTCAGCCGCAAGCGCTTCGGCTTCGGCGCTTTGTGCATCTTCCTTTACGTCGGGGCCGAGGTCGCCATCGGGTCGCTGATCGTCAACTATCTGCAGGAAGCCCGCGTGATGGGCCTGAGCGAAGGCGCCGCTGGACCGCTGATCGCGATCTACTGGGGCGGGGCGATGGTCGGCCGCTTCATCGGCAGCTGGTTCCTGCGCATCCTCAGCCCCGGGCTGATCCTGGCCGGCGTGTCGGTCGGCGCGATCGCGCTGATCCTCATCTCCATCTCCACCACCGGCGATGTCGCGGGCTACAGCCTGCTGGCGATCGGACTGATGAACTCGATCATGTTCCCGACCATCTTCAGCCTGGCCTGCGAGCGGCTGGGCGCGCGCGCGGCGGACGGGTCGGGGATCATCAATATAGCCATCTTCGGCGGTGCGGTGATCCCGCTACTGACCGGCGTGGTGGCCGATGCGACCGGCAGCCTGGGAATCGCCTTGCTGCTCCCCGCCGCCTGCTACGCGATCATCGCGGGCTACGGCTATTATGCGCGGCGGCCGGCCTCAGCCGAGGCTTGATCCGCGCACCTTCAAGGTGACGGGCAAGAGCCGCGCCGTCCGGCATTCGGCCGGCGGCAAGGGCGGCGCATCCCCCTCCTCGATCCGCTCGAGCAGGGCCTCGACCAGCGCGGTCCCGGCGGCGCGCGAATCCTGCGCCACCGTACTCAGCGGCGGGGTGGCGTAGCCCGCGGCGGCGAGGTCGTCGAAGCCGACGATCGCGACGTCTTCGGGCACCCGCCGTCCGCATTCCTGAAGCGCATGCATCGCGCCGATGCCGGCGAGGTCCGACGCGGCGAAGATCGCGTCATAAGCGACGCCGCGTCGTTCGAGCGCGGCGACTGCGGCGCGGCCCTCTTCCTCGCTCGGGCCGGCATCGGTGCGCAGGCCATCGAGCACGCTCAGCGCAGCTTCGTCATGGGCGCGGACATAGCCGCGATAGCGGTCGAGGAATTCGGGATAGGCCTCGGTCGCGGTGCCGACGAACGCGATCCGCCGCCGCCCGAGCCCCAGCAGATGGCGCGTCGCCTCATGCCCGCCAGCCTCATTGTCCGACCCGACGATCGCACCGAATTCGGCCGCCCGCGGATTGCCCCAGCACACGAAATGCGTGCCGCGCCGTACCAGTTGCTCGAGCCGGGGCCGATATTGCAGGTAATTGCCATAGCCGAGCAGGATGATCCCGTCGGCCTTGCGGCTGTCCTCGTAATCGACATGCCAGTCGTCGGACAATTGCTGGAAGCTGATCAGGAGGTCGTAGCCCCGCGCCGCGCAAGTCCGCACCATCGCGCCGAGCATCGACAGATAGAAGGGATTGATCAGCGTTTCGTCGGGGGTCGGATCCTCGAAGAACAATAAGGCGAGCGTGCGGCTGTGCTGGCGGCGCAGCCCGCTGGCATTCTTGTCGACCTTGTAACTGAGCTGTTCGGCGGCCGCGAGGACTCGCGCCCGGGTTTCCGCGCTGACCGCCGGATTGCCCGACAGCGCGCGACTGACGGTCGGCTGCGAAACCCCCGCCAAAGCCGCGATATCGAACGAAGTCGGGCGCCGCTGCGTCATTGCGGACACAGCTTAGTGCCCTGAATACGTATGTATAGCGGGGCCATCATCTATCCGTTCTGGAAATGACTGTTAGTTTTCATCTCGGAGACGTGGCGCTTGCGGCAAATGCCGTTCCCAGTGCCAGTGGAGGGGTGACTGAGATCATGAAAACTTCGTTGTTCGCGCGCCGGCTGGCACTTGCCGCAAGCCCATTCGCGCTTGGCCTGGCGCTGATCGCAGGCCCCGCTCACGCGCAGGAAGCCGCTCAGCCGACTGCCGATCAGACCCAGGCCGAAGCCGATGCCGCCGCGGCCGCCGCCCAGCAAGTCGCGGCCGACGCTGCCCAGGCGAGCGACGACGCCATCGTCGTCACCGGCCTGCGCGCCTCGATCCGCAACGCGGTCAACCAGAAGCGCAACAACAGCTCGATCGTCGAGGTCATCGCGGCCGAGGACATTGGCAAGCTGCCCGACGCCTCGATCGGCGAAGCCCTGTCGCGCCTGCCGGGCCTCACCACCCAGCGGTTCGACGGCCGCGCCAACAAGCTCAGCGTCCGCGGCCTCGCGCCCGACTTCACCACCACCACCCTGAACGGGCGCGAGCAGGTCAGTTCGGACAGCAACCGCTCGGTCGAATTCGACCAATCTCCGTCCGAGCTGCTGAACGGCGCGGTGGTCTACAAGACGCCCGACGCGGCGCTGACCAACCAGGCGATCGGCGGGACCGTCGACCTGCTGACCATCCGTCCGCTGAGCCAGAAGCAGCGCACGATCGTCGTCGGCTTCCGCGGCGAACTGAACGACCAGGGCAAGCTCAACGCCGACACCAAGGACAAGGGCTATCGCTTCAACATCGCCTACGTCGACCAGAATGACGCCGGCACGATCGGCTATGCGCTCGGCTTCGCCCGGATGTCGCAGCCGATCCAGGAACAGTGGATCCAGATCTGGGGCTACGGCAACAGCGTCAATGGAAATGCTTACCTCGAGGGCATCAAGCCCTACGTGAAATCCAACGAGCTGGTCCGCGACGGCCTCTTCGGCAGCCTGGAATTCAAGCCCGTCGACAATTGGCGCAGCCGCATCGATCTCTTCTACTCGCGCTTCACCGACGAACAGACGCTGCGCGGCCAGGAAATCGCCGGCTACACGGCAAGCAGCTTTACCCCAATCACGATCGCTGATGGCCTCGTAACCAGCGGCCGCGCCAACGGCATCCGCACCCAGTCGCGCAACGATTTCACCGATCGCAAGGTGCGGACCTTTGCGGCTGGCGTGAATACGATCGTCGATGCCACCGACAGGCTGAGCATCGAAATCGATGCCAGCCACAGCCGCGCCACTCGCAGCTTCCTGTCGGCCGAAACCTACACCTCCACTGGTCGCGGCCAGACCGGCGTCACCGACAACATCACCTATACGCTGGGCGGCCCGAACGGGATCAGCGTCACCAGCGGCCTCAATTATGCCGATCCCAATCTGTGGCGGCTCGGCGACAATCTGGGCTGGGGCGGTCCCTTCTGCCAGCCGCAGTTCGGTTGGCAGTGCGCCAGCCAGGACGGCTACATCAACGAGGAAAGCTCGGAAGACGATCTGACCGCGCTCAAGGTCGCAGCAGCGCAGGAACTGGGCGGCCTATTCTCGACGCTCCGGGTCGGTGCCCGCTATGCCGTTCGCGGCAAGAGCCAGGACAAGAACGGCAATTTCCTGACCCTCAATGCCTATCCGGCCATCGTGAAGATCCCCGCCGACGCTTTGGTCAAGCCCGCCGACCTCAGCTTCCTCGGCATCGGCGACAGCATCGCCTATGACGCGCGCAAGCTGATCGCGGACGGCCTCTACTTCTTCACCCCCAACGATCTTCTCGGAAGCGCGAAGAACAGCTGGGACGTCGAGGAAAATGTGTTCAACGGCTATGTCATGGCCGATATCGACGCCGACCTCGGCGGAATGCCGCTCAACGGCAATGTCGGCGTGCAACTGGTCCATACCGACCAGAGCAGCCAGGGCAATGTGGTCAGCTTCAACACCGCCGGCGGGATCGTGGTCCAGCAGCGGGTCGAGGGCGACAAATATTGGGACGTGCTGCCCAGCCTCAACCTTAGCCTCGGCCTGGCGCAGAACCACAAGCTGCGCTTCGGCGTCGCCAAGGTGCTGTCGCGTCCCCGCATGGACGACATGAACGGCAGCCGCGACGTCAGCTTCAATGCGGCCAATGCGCTGTCGACCAACCTTGCCACCTCGCCCTGGGGCGGCGGCGGCGGCAATCCCAAGCTTCGCCCGTGGGAAGCCGTGCAGGTCGATGCGAGCTACGAAATGTACTTCGGCCAGGGCGGTTATTTCGCCATCGCGCCCTTCTACAAGAAGCTGCTCAACTACATCTACACCAGCAATGTGCTGACCGACTTCAGCGGGATTACCGCGCCGGGTCCGATCCAGCCGACGCTGAAGCAGGGCTTCATCAGTGCGCCCGACAATGGCGAGGGCGGCTGGATCAAGGGTCTCGAGCTATCGGCGTCGGTGCCGTTCGGGACGATCATGCCGATGCTCGACGGCTTCGGCGCGATCGGCAGTGCCTCCTTCACCCGCAGCAGCGTCAAGCGGACGAAGCAGTCGGTGGCCGAGGATCTGCCAGGCCTCTCGCGCACCGTGCTCAACGGGACGCTCTATTACGACAAGGCGGGCTTCGGCGCGCGTGTCAGTGCCCGTCACCGCTCGAAGTTCTTGGCGGAAAGCTTCGCGCTCGGCCTGACCAGCGAACTGCGCTTCGCCAAGGCCGAGACCGTCATCGACGCGCAGCTCAGCTACGATCTGTCGCGGGTCGGGGTGAAGGGCCTGACCGTATATGTCCAGGGGTCGAACCTCACCGACGAGCCGTTCATCCAGTATTTCGGGGACGACGAGCGTCGTATCCGGAATTTTCACACCTACGGCCGGAATTTCTTGGCCGGCGCGACCTTCAAGTTCTAGGTCGCTCGAATGAGCGGGGTTCGGTCGCACGGGAAGGCGGCCGAACCTGCTCCCCTGAAGGTGATCGGAGAGGCGGGACAAGTGCAGCGCCTTAAGAGGCTCGTGATCGTGGGCGGCGGGACTGCCGGCTGGATGACGGCGGCGCTGCTCGGCCGCACCTTCGGCGCGACGCTCGAGATCACGCTCATCGAAAGCGACGAGATCGGCACCGTCGGGGTCGGCGAGGCGACCATCCCGCCGATTCTCATCTTCAACCAGGCGCTCGGGATCGACGAGGCCGACTTCCTGCGCGAGACCCGCGGGACCATCAAGCTGGGCATCGAGTTCGAGAATTGGGGCACGCTCGGGCACCGCTACATGCATGCTTTCGGCGATGTCGGGCATCATCACGGCCTGTCGCCCTTCGTCCACTATTTCCTGCGCGCGACTGCCGCCGGATCGAGCGATCGGCTGGGCGACTTTTCGCTGGCCGAGCGGGCGGCGCGCGCGGGCCGGTTCGGGCATCTGCCCAAGGTCGAGCGCACGCCGCTGAACGGCCTCAACTACGCCTATCATTTCGACGCCGGCCTCTACGCCCGCTACCTCCGCAAGATCGCCGAAGCCGGGGGGGTCAAGCGCCA
>JANPKL010000121.1:0-7469 GCA_031425975.1 Sphingomonas sp. | reverse complement strand
TCGAGGCGATCCAGGCCGCCACCCGCAACGCCGCGCAGGCATTGGGCCGGGAGAAGGATGTCGGCGCGATCGCGGTCGGGCGTTACGGCGACCTGGTCGCGGTGTCCGGCGACCCCTTACGCGATCCCGCCGTGCTCGCGTCCCCGCAGGCGGTGGTCAAGGGCGGGGTGCTGGTAAAGGCACCGACGCCCTGATCGCCGGGCACGCGGCGGGCGTATCGGGTCGGCGTTTCCAGACCTCGACATGGCCGCTGTCGGGGCCGCGTTCGTAGACGGTGAGGGCCGCGGCGAAGGCAGGCTCCTGGCGGAACCAGCCGAGGACTCCGAGCCCCGGCAGCAGCGCGTCGTAGCGGCGATCGACGAGCAACCGGGCGGGTGGCTGGCAGGCGAGTTCGCGGGCAACCTGCAGGCGAACGGCGTCGGCCAGCTGCTTTCGCTTCCGGTCCGGAGCGCCGGTCAGCTCATCCTGCCAATGAGGCGCGAGCATCCACAGCATCATGTGCGGCGACTGCCAGGTGAAACCGCGCTCCTCGACCAAGGGCCAGGCCGCCGCGCCGCTGGACGTGAGCACCATGATCGCGCTGCCCCGGGGGAGGTCGGCGGTGGCCTCGGCAGCACGCTGGTCGGATCGCCCTCCGCCGCCCCACCAGGGCACGGCGGTGCAGGCGATGACGATCAGCAGCAGGAGCGCCGGGCGGCGACCTCCGGACTGCCGGGCCGCGAGCAGGGCCGCTCCGATCGCGAAACCCAAAGCCGGAATCGCCTGATAAGGGAAATTCTTGGCCTGGACGATGAACGCCGCCGCGAAGGCCGCAGCCGCAATGCCAGCTGCCTGCCCCAATGCTCCTGGCCGGCCGAGTAGCAGAAGCCCGCTCGCCGCACCCACGACGAGGATCGCGGGATTGCCGATCAGTGCGATCAGCGGCATGTCGAAGCCGCCATAAGCAGTCCGGATCAGCGGCACCATGACGCGCAGATAGTCGGGGGTCAGCAGCAGGATGGCCGCGAGATAAGCGGCACCGGCGAGCACCAGAACGCCATGTTCGAGCCGGATCGAGACCGTGCGGCGACGCACGATCAGCCACAGTTCGAGCAGCGCGGGCAGCAGAAGGAAATATTGTTTGAGCGCGATTCCCGACGCCGCAAGCAAAGCGATCGCGGCGACTACTCCGGTGGGCACGTGCCTGCCTTCCATCCGCGCGGCCAGCAGCACCACGTAAGGCAAGGTGGAAACCAGCACATATTGCTCGCGCTGGCCAAGGGCGAAGGGCGCGGTGAGGAACAGGGTCAGGACCAGTCCGAGGCTAAGCAGCAGGCGATCGATGCGCGGGACGCCCGCTAGCCGCACCAGCTGCAGCGCAGCCAGCGCGGTGCCCCCGATCAGCGCGACCAGCAGCGACGAGGGCGCGTTTCCGGTCGCAGCGCCGGCCCGTACCAGCCCTTCGCCGAGCCAGAACCACAAAGGCGGATTGATCTCGAGGATGTCGCGGTAGAGCGAAGCTCCCTCGCTCATCCGACGGCCGATCCACATCTGCCAGCCGACATCGTTGATCAGCGGGCCATTCCAGAAGACGCCCGTCCAGCAGATCACGAGCAGCGCGGGCAACAAACCGGTCCAGCGCTCGCCAAGGCCGCCGAATGCCTGCGATTTCCGCCCGGTCGGCGAGTAGGCGAGGTCTGAGTCGAGGGGAGTTATCGTCACGGCATCTGTCTGCCTAGCCGAGGATGGTTAACGGCCGGTTCGCGCAATGGAACCGCGACATCATGCCGCGGATTGGAACGCCGAGTGCCGCGCAGGAACTTGTCCCTGCACAGCCCGAAGCACCGCATCTGCTGGAGAATATCAAGTGAGCAAGAAGGGTTATTGCGCCGACATCGAAGAGGCGATCATCGCCAACAACGACTTCCGCCGGGTGATCTACACGGGCGAGCATATCCAGCTGGTGGCGATGAGCCTCGCGCCGGGAGAGGAGATTGGCGAGGAAGTCCATGAGGACCGTGACCAGTTCTTCCGCTTCGAGGAAGGCGACGGGGTCGTGGTCATCGACGACGTCGAGAACAAGGTCAGCGCCGATTTCGCCGTGATCGTGCCCGCCGGGTCGAAGCATAATGTCATCAACCGCAGCGATGAGCCGCTGCAATTCTACACCCTCTACGGCCCGCCCGAACATAAGGACAAGACCGTCCACAAGACCAAGGAACAGGCCGAGGCGGACGAGGAACAGGATCACTGGGACGGCAAGACGACGGAATAGGCCGCTCCCTCTCGTTACCCCCGCCTTACCTCGTCATCCCCGCGCAGGCGGGATCCCGCTTCTTCCTTCTTGTCAGCGTCCGCAGCGACCAGCATGAGGAAGCGCGATCCCCGCCTTCGCGGGGGCGACGGGGGATTTTGTCTTGAAGCAATTGCTAGGGCTTGCCGCGCTGCTGGCCGGCACCGCCGCCACCGCCGCCCCGGTCACCATCCACGCCGGGCGCCTCATGGCCATACCCGGGCAGCCGGTGCGTGGCCCCTCGACCATCGTCGTCGACGGCGGGCGGATCGTCAGCGTCAGCGCGGGCTATCAGCCGGCGACGGGCGCGCTGATCGACCTCAGGGACCGAATCGTGCTGCCGGGGCTGATCGACGCGCACGTCCATCTCGACAGCGACCGCGCGGGCAATGAGGGGCAATTGGCCGAGTTCACCGAGAACGCGCCGCTGCGCGCACTCGAGGCTCAGTGGAACGGCATGAAGACATTGCGGGCAGGCTTCACCACCGTCCGCAATCTCGGCGATCGAGGTGGGACGACCATGGCCCTGCGGGACGCGGTGGCGCGCGGCTGGGTAATGGGACCCAGGATCATCGACAGCGGCATGTCGATCTCGACCAGCGGCGGGCATATGGACGCGCGCAACGGGCTCAATGATGCGACCGATGCGCACACCGATTCCAGCAACCTGTGCGACGGCCCGGAAAGCTGTCGCCGGGCGATCAGGCTGCAGGTCAGCCGCGGCGCCGACGTGATCAAGTTCGCGACCACTGGCGGAGTCAACAGCGGCACCGGGCTCCTCACTCGTATGGAGGAGGAGGAGGCCCGCGCCTTGGTCCAGACCGCGCGCGCCTATCGCCGCAAGGTCGCGGTCCATGCCCATGGCAAGGAAGGCATCAAGCTGGCGCTTCGAGCCGGGGTCGACTCGATCGAGCACGGCACCGAGATGGACGACGAGGTGATCCGTCTCTTCAAGCAATCGGGCGCTTGCTATGTCCCGACGTTGTCGACGGTGAATGGCTATCTTGAGCGACTGGCGAAGGATCCGAATGCCTACGCGCCCGCGGTTCGCAAGCAGATCGACTGGCGGATCGGGATCACCGGGCAGAGCGTTGCCAAGGCCTATCCCGCCGGCGTCCGGATCTGCTTCGGAACCGACGCCGGCGTCTCCAAGCACGGCCGCAACGCGGACGAGTTCGAGCTGTTGGTGAAGTTTGGCATGCCGCCTGTGGAGGCGATCAAGGCCGCGACCGTCAACAATGCCGAATTGCTCGGGCTTTCGAGCGAGATCGGCACCATCGAACCGGGCAAGAGCGCGGATCTGATCGCGGTGGCGGGCGACCCGCTGGCCGATGTCAGGGTGCTGAAATCGATCGGCTTCGTCATGGTGCGGGGCGCGGTGGTCGCGCTCCGCTGACCATCATTCGGCAGCGAGCAGGGTACCCTCGGCGCGCGACAGCGGCGTCGTGGCCGCCGGAGCGTGAGCCACATCCGACGCCTGGAACTCGCGCCACGCCAGGATCGTGGCAGCGACCATCGGTAGCGCGCCGATCGCCGCCAACCTAACGTCGGCCGCAATGTAGCTGAACAGCGCCAGCGAAGAACCGGCCTGGACGAGAAACGCAATGACATACGCGTTGCGGTTGCGCACCGCCGCGGCCCAGGCGAAGGTCAGCACGTCGGCCAGCAGGAAGTAACGCTCATGCATCCGGGGCAGCAGGCCCACCAACAGCAACGGGCTCAGGCTTGCGAGCAGGATGAGGCGGCGCGGATCGGCGGGCAAGCGACGCGCGGTCACGGCCACAAAGCCAAGGGCGACCAGGCCACTGACCAACAGTGCGAGCGTGGCGAGCCAGGGTTGGTCGCCGCCCGGCAGCATTTGAACGATCGACCACAAATTTGGCGCCTTGAGCGACAAGGCGGTCATCATCCCTGTCTGCCGGAAGTAGATAGTGAGCATGTCGCCAAGCGGCCAGCCGCACAGCAGGGCAGGGACATGAGCCAGGAAAAAAACCGCTGGCATCCACGCCCACTGAATCAAGGGAACGCGCCGGGCAATTAGCAGGCCAAGGAAGAAGGGCGCGATGAACACCGCCTGGATCTTGATCGCGAGCGCCAAGCCGCACCAAACGAGCATCGTTCGATGACGGTGCCCGATCGCGCAGGCCAAGGCGAACAAGCACGGCGCGATCCATAGGCCGTCGCTGGAGGCGGTTATCGATGTGTTAATCGCGACCCCTGGGAGCAGCAGCAGCCAAGCCGACAACCGAGCGCGATCCGGAACATCGAGGGACTTGAGCAAGGTGTGGAACGCGCCAACCATAAACAGCGTCGAGACAAGGCTAACGAGCTTCACCACCAAGATGGTCGGGATTAATCCGTGAAGGACGGCAGCTAATCCCAGCAGGTAATAATAAGGCGGGGAATAGTCGCCGATGGGTGCTGACAAAGCTACTAACGGACCCTGGCGCGCCATTTGTTCGAGCCACGGTCCGTAGGACATCGAGATGTCTGACGTGGAAATGGGCGATAATACGAAATAGATCAGCGCCGTACAGATGAGTGGTCGTATGACCGACGAAGTTGATCGCTGCTCCATGGCGCAATGTGTCGCAGGCTGTGGTTGAAGGACGGTTAACGACGATACCGCATGGCATTTTGCGATTGCGGCGCGTGCCTGGGGAGCGGTGATACCTTCGCCCGTGGTCTGGAATGCATTAAGAAAATGGCAGGCTAGTCACGCTAGCCTCGCGGGTCTCGAAGGGGGTCCGGGTCATGCACAAATTCCATTATCGCGCGGGCAGATCGGCCTTCATGGCCTTGTTTTGCGGTTTCTTCGCGTTGGCGTGTGGGGGGCTGTGGCTCACTGGCGGCGGTTTCTGGGCGGTTGCCGGACTGGTCCTGTTTTCGGCCGGCGCGGCCAAGATCGCCGCCGATGCGATGAGCGACGTGCCCGCGCTGACGGTCGATCGCGACGGCCTCAAGATCCGCAAGACCTGGGGGCAGGTGGCACTGGTGCCGTGGGATCAGGTGCAGGCGATCGACTGCGAGGTGCTGACCCTCCGCTACATGGGATTCATCCCCATCTCCAGGAACGAGACGCTAGTGGTGCGCTGTGACGGCGGGCTGGTGGGCTCGCGGCGGCTGAGGCTGGCGCTCAAGCTGGTCGCGCTGCCCGCGGGCGGCGTTCCGCAATTGATGGCGCTGTTGCACGCCGCGCATGTCGCCGCGGTCGGCGAGGCGCGGGTTGCGATGGCTGGCGCCGGGCCGAAAGGCTGGGGCGCGGACTCGGCGGCGTCCCTGGGCGGTGGAGCGGCACCGGCCGCGAGTGACAAGGGCGGCGAATTCGACCCCGATGCGGCGCTTGCCCGCTACATGGCACGGCGCGAGAAGGCGGAAGCGGCGGCTCCCGCGGCGGCCCCGCCGGTCGCCGTTCCGGCCCGTCCGGCCTTCGGGCGCAAGCGCTCGGTCGGTTGACCGGAAGCGGCAGGCCCGCTAATGGGCCGCTCGTCCGGGAGTGTCCAAGGCGCTCTGGGCAGAGCTGAACAATGCGTTCTTGCAGGCGGAACGGCCGGCGACCCTCGGGTCGGCCGGCTCTACTCGCTTGAAGGGCCAGAGTAACCGCCGGCTTTCCGGCAACACAAAGGTGAAGGGCTTCATGCCAACGATCAACCAGCTGATCCGCAAGGGTCGCGAGCCGCAGAAGGCCAAGTCCAAGGTCCCTGCGATGGAGCAGAATCCGCAGAAGCGCGGTGTTTGCACCCGGGTCTACACGACCACTCCCAAGAAGCCGAACTCGGCGCTGCGCAAGGTGGCCAAGGTTCGCCTGACCAACCAGCGCGAAGTCATCAGCTATATTCCGGGCGAGGGTCATAACCTCCAGGAGCATAGCGTGGTGCTGATCCGCGGCGGCCGTGTGCGCGATCTTCCGGGCGTGCGCTATCACGTGCTGCGCGGGGTGCTCGACACGCAGGGGGTCAAGGACCGCCGGCAGTCGCGTTCGAAATACGGCGCCAAGCGCCCGAAATAAGCTGGTTGTTGGCCGCGCCGCCCCCGGGCTGGCGCGCCGCTCAAGAAGGAATTTTCCATGTCCCGTCGTCGTCGCCCAGAAAAGCGCGAGATCCTTCCCGATCCCAAGTTCGGGGACATCACCCTGTCGAAGTTCATGAATTCGGTCATGCTCGACGGCAAGAAGTCGGTTGCCGAGAACATCGTCTATACCGCCCTCGACACCGTCGAGACGCGCCTCAAGAAGGCGCCGCTCGGCGTGTTCCACGAGGCGCTGGCCAATATCCGCCCGGGGATCGAGGTCCGCAGCCGCCGCGTCGGTGGTGCGACCTACCAGGTGCCGGTCGAGGTCCGCGATGTCCGCGCCCAGGCACTGGCGATCCGCTGGCTGATCACCGCCGCCCGTTCGCGCAGTGAGAAGACCATGGCCGGCCGCCTGTCGGGTGAGCTGATGGACGCCTCGCAGAACCGCGGCAACGCGGTCAAGAAGCGCGAAGACACGCATCGCATGGCCGAAGCCAACCGCGCCTTCTCGCACTATCGCTGGTAGTCGACCGCTGTGCTCCCGTGAAAGCGGGAGCCCAGTGCCTTTCAGAAAACTGGGCCCCGGCGCTTGCCGGGGAACAAGGAGCTAGACCATCATGGCCCGCAGCCATCCGCTCGACCGTTACCGCAATATCGGAATCATGGCGCACATCGACGCCGGCAAGACCACGACCACCGAGCGGATCCTCTATTACACCGGCAAGTCCTACAAGATCGGCGAGGTCCATGAGGGCACCGCGACGATGGACTGGATGGAGCAGGAGCAGGAGCGCGGGATCACGATCACCAGCGCCGCGACCACCTGTTTCTGGTCGGCGCAAGAGGGCAATGGCCCCGAGCACCGGATCAACATCATCGACACCCCGGGCCACGTCGACTTCACCATCGAGGTCGAGCGCAGCTTGCGCGTCCTCGACGGCGCGGTCGCCTGTTTCGACGGCGTCGCTGGCGTCGAGCCGCAGTCCGAGACCGTCTGGCGCCAGGCCGAGAAGTACAAGGTCCCGCGGATGTGCTTCGTCAACAAGCTCGACCGCACCGGCGCGAGCTTCGAGCGCTGCGTCGACATGATCAAGGACCGCCTCGGCGCGCGTCCGGCCGTCCTTTACCTGCCGATCGGCATCGAGGGCAGCTTCAAGGGCCTCGTCGACCTGGTCGAGGATCGCGC
>JANPKL010000120.1:0-15769 GCA_031425975.1 Sphingomonas sp. | reverse complement strand
CCCGACGTCCTGCATCTCGGCCTGGCCGTCGAGCTTGACCTGAACCACGCCGGTGCGCCCGATCGAAACGTCGACCGCTTCGGCCGGGACGGTAATCCCGGGCTCGAGCTTGTAGCCGTCGGCGGTGACCAGTTCGCCCTGGTCGCTGACCTGGAACGAGCCGGCGCGGGTGTAGGCGGTTTCCCCCGAGGGCAGGGTCACCTGGAAATAACCGGTGCCCTCGATCGCCAAGTCGTAGCGGTTGTCGGTAGTGGTCATCGCCCCCTGCTCGGCGATGCGATAGACGCCGGCGGTGCGCACGCCCGCGCCGATCTGGATGCCCGAAGGACTGCGGCTATCGCCCCCGCCGGTGCTGGCGCCCGGACGCTCGACCTGCTGGTAGAGCAGGTCCTGGAACTCGGCCCGCTGTCGTTTGAAGGCGGACGTGTTCATGTTGGCGATATTGTTGGAGATGACATCGACATTGGTCTGCTGAGCGAGCATCCCGGTGGCGGCGATCGATAGCGAGCGCATGGGTTTTTCTCCGGTTGCGAAAAGTCAGTTGCGGAAGGAGCCGAGGCGCTGGATGGCGCCTTTGCGAAGGTCGTTCAGCGCATCGCCGAGCTTCTGGCTCGACTGATAGGCGCGCAGGATCTGGATCATGGCGGTGGTCTCGGCGACCGGCTGGACGTTGCTCGCTTCGAGCCCGCCGCTGCGCAGCCGGGCCTCGGTTGCGGCAAGTACGCGCCCGCCCTCGCCGGTGGCGAGGCCATTGCCGAGCGCGGTCAGTGCGCGCGGGTCGGCAAAATTTGTGACGGCAATCCGGCCAAGCGGTCCGCCGGGTCCCTCGATCGTCCCGTCGCGGCCTACGGTCAAACGGCCCTGGGCCTCCGGTGGGATGGTGATCGGCTGGCCGCTGTCGCCCAGCACCGCCTCGCCCCCGGCCGTGCCAAGCCGCCCGTCGTCGAGCAGCACCAGGCTGCCCGCGCGGGTGTAAGCGGTGCCGCCGCCGGGCAAAGCGACCGAGAAATAGCCCGCGCCCTCGATCGCCAGATCCAGCGGATTGCCGGTCGCGGTAAAGGCCCCCTCGGCGGCGTCGTGGACCGCGCCATAATCGAGCACGAAGCTGACCGCGCGGGCGGCGGGCATGTCGCTGTCGCTGCGCCGCAGCGTTTCCTGGAAGACCGGCTGCTCGCGCTTGAAGCCGGTGGTCGAGACATTGGCGAGGTTGTTGGCGACCACGTCCATCCGCCGCCGCAGCGCGGTCTCGTGGCTCAGCAGCACGTAAGCGGGAATGTCCACCGTCGACCTCGTCAGCTGCGACCGCACCCGGCCCCATTCCTCTATGATAGGTTAAGAGCCCGCGGCGCGGTCGCAGGCCGGGCAAAGCCGAAGAAGGGGAGCGCGGGATTTGAGCGAGGGGCCAAAGCCGGATCCGGACGAAGACGGCGAAGACGGGCAAGTCGCGGCGGTCGCCCCGGCTCCGCCCAATCGTCGCAAACGACTGCTGCTGATCGTCGCCGCCGTCCTGCTGGTCGCGGGCGTGGCGGGCGGGGGCTGGTTCCTGTTCGGGCGCGCCCCGGCCGATGCCCTCACCGAGGAGGAAGCGCCGCCGGAAACCTTCGTCGATGTTCCCCCGATCCAGGTCGCGCTGCGCGCCGCCGACGGCAGCAGCCGGATGCTCAAGCTGCATGTCATGCTGGTGCCCGGCTCGCTCGAGCCCGAGGTGCTGACCGCGCGCCTGCCGCTGCTGCTCGACCGCTTCCAACCCTTCCTGCGCGAACTGCGGCCCGAGGATATGGCGGGCTCCGCCGCGACCTTCCGGGTCAAGGAAGAATTGCTGATCCGCGCCAATCAGGCGCTTGGGACGGGCGCGGTGCGCGACGTCCTCATTCAGGATCTGATGCAGGCATGAGCGAGGATCAGTCATGAGCGAGGATTTGGCATGAGCGAAGATCCGGGCGCCTTTGACCAGGCCGACATCGATGCGCTGTTCGGCGACGTCGGGGCGCCCGTCTCGACATGCCGCGAGGGCATGCGGGCGCTGATCGAGACCGACGTCGCCGACCATCAGCGGCTGCCGATGCTGGAGGTGATCTGCGACCGGATGCTGCGCGGCCTCGCCACCAGCATGCGCGCGCTGACCGCCGACCCGATGGAAGTCAGCCTCGACGGGGTGTCGGGCGGGCGTTTCGGCGACCTCATGAACCGGGCCGCGCTGCCGGGCATGTTCGGCGTGTTCCGGATCGAGCCCTGGGGCAGTCATGGCGTGCTCGCGATCGATCCCGGGCTGATCTACACCGCGGTCGACAGTCTGCTCGGCGGGCGGCAGGGGGCGGGCGTGGCGCCGCGGGTTGAGGGGCGGGCCTTCACGAGTATCGAGACCAATCTCGTCGGGCGGCTGATGGAGCAGGTGCTGACCGACTTCAGCGCCGCCTTCACCCAGGTCGCGCCGATCGGCGCACGGCTCGAGCGGATCGAAAGCTCGCCGCGCTTCGCGACTGTAGTCGGGCCGTCGATCGTCACCGCCCATTGCCGATTCCGGATCGAGATGGAGGGGCGGGGCGGGCATTTCTCGATCCTGCTGCCCAGCACCACGCTCGAGCCCGTGCGCGACACGTTGATGCAGCGCTTCGCCGGCGAGCGGTCGGGCGCGGCCGACGACAGCTGGGCCAGGGAGATCGAGCGCGAATTGCGGCGCATGCCCATGCCGGTGTCGGCGGTGGTCGGGCGCAAGGCACTGACGCTCAGCCAGATCAGGGCGCTCAAGATCGGCGACCAGCTCACCTTTGCGGCGGAAGGGCCGGCCCCGGCCACGCTCAAGCATGGCGATGTCGCGCTTGCCCGCGCGACCATCGGGCGGCGCCAGGGCATGGCCGCCTTGCGTCTCGTCACCGGCATAGCGGAGGAAATCGCGGCATGACCCTGACCAATTTCATCAACCTCGTCACCATCCTGCTGTGTTCGGCAGTGCTGGTTCAGTGCTGGCGGATGACCCGCGCGCTCACCGCCTTCCGCGAGGCCGATTTCCCCGGCACGGTCGCCGCGCTCGACCGCGCCACGCGCGAGGCGGAGGGCGTGCTCGGCCGGATCCGCGACGTCCTGGCGCGCGAGGCCGAGCCCAAGCTGCAGGCGATCGGCGAGGCGGAGCGCGTCGGCGACGAACTGGGCATGATGATCGGCATCGCCAATGCCACCGCCGACCGGCTGCTGGATAGCGCGCGCGAGGGTCGGGCACTTGCCGAACAGGCACCCACCGGCCGAACGCCAGCAGGCCGGGGGCGCAAGAGCCAGGCTCGCCAGGCCGAGCTGGTCGGCTGATGCGCCGCTGGTCCCTGCTCGCCCTCACCGCCGGCGCGGCCGGGCTGTCGGTGGTCGCGGGCACGCTCGCGCAGGCGCAATCCGGCGAAGGTCGCTTCGGCTCCGGCATCCGGCAGGAGATGAGCGAGCGCGACCGCGCCACCGCCGCGCGCCAACGCCAGCTCGACCTGCGCGAGGCGGCGACCAAGGCGGCCGAGCGCCGCATGGCCGGATCGCCGGGAGCGCCGGGAGCAAGCGGGGCTGCAGCGCAGCCGATTCCGGGTGCGGTGGCACCGGCGACGCCCGAGCCCGAGCAGACCGAGGCGCAGCGCCTCGACGAATTGGCGCGCATCTACCAGGCGATGAAGCCCAAGTCGGCGGCGCCGATCTTCGAGCAGTTGAGCCTCGAGGTGCAGGTCAAGGTCGCGAGTCGGATGCGCGAGCGCTCGGCGGCGCAGGTGCTGGCGGCGATGGATCCCAAATCGGCGGCGACGCTGACCATGGCCATCGCCAAGCGCCAGACGAGTTACACCGTGCTCAGCCCCGCCGCGTCCGTGCCTCGAGCACCACCACCACGCCGGTGAAGCCCTCCGCTGCCGCCGCCTGGCGCAGGCGCTCGGCCAGCGCGCGGGGGTCGACCGCCAGGGCCGGGGCTGCGTCGATCCGCGCATGTTCGGTGGCTGCTTCGACCAGCAATTCGCGCAGCAGGGGCGCCTGGGCCTCGGCCCGGGCCAACGCGTCGGCGTCGCGCGCCCGCCACATCGCGCGCAGCTCGAGCCGGCCCATCACCTCGCCATGATCGACGATCGGAACCGCGATCGGCGCGAGGGTCAGAAGATGGGGGAGGGCGGCCGGCCGGCCCCCGCCATCGGCCCAGGCGACCCCGTTTCCGGCCAGCAGGGCAGTCAGCAGAACAGTCAGAAACACGGGGCGCTTGGGCACGAAAAAACCTCATCGACGATGGCATGTTCCGGACCGCCCGGACGCGCTTTCCCCTATATGGAAGAACGAGATGCTTAACGGGCCCACAACCATTGCCCCCCCTGCGCAACGGGCGCGGCTGGTCACCACGGCGGCGCCCCCGGCTCCCCCGTCCACGAAGGCGGAGGAGGCCGATAGCGCGGGCGAAGGCGGATCGGCGACGACGGGTCCGAATTGGATCAGTCTCGCCAATCTGCTGCTGTTTGCCGGCGCAGGCCTGAGCGGCGGCGCACTTTCCGCATGGATGCTGCGATGACGCGCTGGCGCCTGGTTTTCGGCGGCTCGATGTTGGCTTATAGTGCGGTCGCGACTGCGGCGCCGGGGCCGACTCCGCGCGCGCAACTGCGCCCGCTCGCAGCGGCCCTTGCGGCCGAGCCGCTACCGATCGGTCGCACCGGCTGGCCGAAGCTCGACCTCGATCTGACGCTCGCCGCCTTGTCTGCGGCGCGCCCCGCCGAGCGACAGCGCCTGCGCTGGAACCATGCTCTCGCCGCGCTCGCCAAGCAGCGGGGCGACGTGGCGCTGGGGGTGCTGGAGGTCATGGCGCAGGACGAGCCCGATCTTCGTCTCACGCCCTTGTTTCGCCTCGCCAAGGGCCGTGCCTCGGTCGAGGCGGGGCGCATGAGCGATGCGCTCGCCCTGCTCGACGACTTCGCGCTGGCGGGGCAGGCAGAGGCCTGTGCCTGGCGGCTGCGCGCGCTGGGCGGGCTGGGCGCGGCCGGCGCGGCACTGGTCCAGATGCCCTGCGCCAAGCCTGCGCTGGTCGCCCGCAACGCTGCCGAACGCGCGCCCTTCCTTCATGCCGCGGCAAGGATGGCGAGTCTCGCCGGACGGCACGATGCCGCACTCCACTGGCTGCACTTCGCCGCACCGGGTCCCGAGACGCAGGTCGTACGCGGCGAAGCATTGCTTGGCCTTGGTCGCTTCGGCGAGGCAGCGACCCTGCTAGCGCCCTTGGTCGCTTCCACCCCGCCCGGCGCGGTGCGCGCGCGGGCACAGGCGGCCAGTCTTGCAGCCGAGGTCGCGCATGGTCGGCTCGCCGCGGCCGCGGCCCTGGCCCGCGCCGAGCAATTGCGCACCGGCTGGCGCGGCGACCGGACCGAGCGCGCGCTGCTGCTGCTGAGCTGGGACCTGTCGCTGGAAGCGCGCCGTCCGCGCTCGGGTCTGGCGGCGGCGGCGGCGCTATTGCGCTACCATCCGTCCGAACCGCGCCTATCAACGATCCTGCCGGTCATCGCGGGTAGCTTCTCGCGCTGGCTAGCGCTCGATTCCGGCGTTCCGCTGCCGCTCGCTGCCGGGCTGATGTGGGATCATCGCGACCTTCTTCCGGGCGGCGTCGGCGGCGACGCGCTGGTGCGCCAGCTCGCGGCGCGGCTGAAGCACGAGGGATTGCACGCCCGCGCCGCCGCCCTCCTCGAACACCAATTGGCGGTTCGCGCCCGCGATGTCGCGCAAGGCCCGCTGTCGATCGAGATCGCCGAGCTGCATCTGCTCGGCGGCAAGCCACAGCTTGCGCTCGACGTCCTGCGGCGGACCGGGGACACGGTCTATCCGCCCGATATGGCCGACGCGCGGCTGCGGCTCGAGGCGATCGCGCGTTTCCAGCTCGGCCAGGAAGAGGGCGCGCTGGCCCTGCTGGAAGAGAGCGGCGCGGCCACCGATTTGCGGGCCGAATTGCTGTGGCGGCGGCGCGACTGGCGCCGGCTGGCGGGTGCGCCGGTCGCAGCCGGTGACGCCGATGCAGTGACCCAGGTCCGCCTGTTACGCAGGGCGATCGCGCTGGCGATGATCGGCGACGAGGCCGGATTGATCGCGTTCGGCCGACGTCACTCCAGGCAGTTTGCGGGGCAGCCCTCCGCGCCCGCCTTCGCCGCCTTGACCGCGCCTGACCGGGCGGACGCAGCCGACCTCGCCACGGCGCTCGCGGCGCTGCCGGCAGCGATGCCCGGCGGCGCCTATGCCGATCTGCTCGACCTCCCGGCTGCGAAGGTTGCTAGCCCCCGGCCAAACCCTCGAGCACCGCGCGGTTGACGTCGAGCAAAGGCTCGAGCGGCTCACGGCCCGCGACCACGTCGCTGGTATAGCGGTCGACCCACAAGGCGAGACTGATGATGCTGGCGCGCAGGGCGTCGGGCAGGGCGTTGCCCGGCGCTCCGCAAACCGTCGAGAGCGTGCTCCACAATTCGCGGTTGCGATGGAGTTCGGGCATCAGCGCCGCGCCGCGCTTGCCCCCGTTCCAGGCCTGCACGAGCGCGTTGGTGATTTCGGCGATCAGCCGCTGCTCGGTCCGGCGCGGCGCCTCGGCAAGCTGTTGGACGCGCTGGTAGGCGGCGAGCGACATCGGGCAATCTCCTCCTGTCCACCATAGCAAGGCGACGCCCCCGACTGCGCGCGGAGCTCGAATTTCATGGGTCGCCGCCGGTCGGCCCCCCTGCCTTCCTATGAATAGGGAAGTCAGGAAATCGCGATGACGAAGGGCGGGACCAGCAGCAGTGATCATCGGCGTCGGCTTCGTCATCATCCTCGTCTGCGTGTTCGGCACCTTCATGCTGGCTGGCGGCAAGATGGACATCGTGCTCGGCGCGCTGCCACTGGAGATGGCGGTGATCGGCGGCGCCTCGCTGGGCTCGTTCATCATCGCCAACCAGATGCGCATCGTGAAGGCCTCGGCCGCGGGCATCAAGCGCGTGTTCAAGGGGCCGCGCTGGAAGACCGAGCAATATCATGCGCTTCTGGCCTTGCTGTTCGTCCTGCTCGACACCTTCAAGAAGAAGGGTGCGACGGGCATCGAGCCGCACCTCGACGCGCCGCACGAAAGCGCCCTGTTCAAACTCTATCCCGAGGTGGTCGAGGACCATCACCTGGTCGAGTTCATCTGCGACTATCTGCGCATGATGACCGTCAGCTTCGACGATCCCAACCAGCTGTCGGAAGCGATGGAGGCCGATATCGAGCGCCATCATGCCGAGGAACATGGGCCGCAACATGCGCTGCAGGTGATGGCCGACGGCCTGCCCGCGATCGGCATCGTCGCTGCCGTACTCGGCGTGATCAAGACCATGGCCTCAATCGACCAGCCGGTCGAAGTGCTCGGCGCGATGATCGGGGGGGCGCTGGTCGGCACCTTCCTCGGCGTGCTGCTGAGCTACTGCGTGGTCGGGCCGCTGGCGGCCAAACTGCACCAGGTGATCGCCGACGACAGCCAGCCCTATGCGGTCGTGAAGACGGCGATCGTCGCCTACGCCCAGAATGTGCCGGTGCAGGTCGCGGTCGAGCTCGCCCGGCGGCTGACCCCGTCGCCTTTCGCGCCGTCCTTCCAGCAATTCGAAACTCGTCTGAGCGAGGTCAAGAATGAACTTGCAGCACTCCCTACCTGAGGAAATCGGGCCTGAGGAAATTGGGCCTGAGGAAATTGAGCCCGAGAACATTGGGCCTGAGGAAATCGGCTTCGAAAGATCCGATCGGGCCCTTGTCCTGCCCGCCCAATGCGGCACCGCGATTGCCGCGAAGCTGCAGGGCGCGCTGATGGCCGCGGTCGCCGACGAGGCGCCGCCGGTGATCGACGCCGGCGCCGTCGAAAGTGTCGGCCAGGCCGTGCTCCAGCTGCTACTGGCGGCGCGGGTCGCGCGGCCGGACCTGCGGTTCGCGCCAATCAGCCCGCCCTTTGCCGAGCGTGTGCTGCGCTGCGGACTCGGACCGGCATTGGGCGTCGGGGAGTTGGCGGCATGACCGCCGCCCGCCGCATCCTGACAGTCGACGACAGCGCCAGCATGCGCATGCTGCTCAAGGCGTCGCTCGGCGCGCAGGGCTTCGCGATCGACTGCGCCGAGGACGGGATCGACGGCCTCGCCCAGGCCTGCGCCAATCCCCCCGACCTCATCATCACCGACATCAACATGCCGCGCATGGACGGGTTCGAGCTGATCGAGGCCATTCGTGCGGAGGACCGTTTGCGCGGACTGCCGATCCTGGTCCTGTCGACCGAATTTACCGACGACAAGAAAACCCGTGCCCGCGAGGCCGGGGCGACCGGCTGGATCACCAAGCCATTCGATGCCGACAAGCTGGCCGCCGCCATCCGCCGGGTGTGCCCGTGAACGAGGATCTCGACGCCATCCAGGCGATCTTCTTCGAGGAATGCGCCGAGGGGCTTGCCGCTGCGGAACAGGGGTTGAGCGCGCTCGCCGCCGGTGACCGCGAGGCCGAGACCATCGCCTCGGTGTTCCGCGCGGTCCATTCGATCAAGGGTGGATCGGGGGCGTTCGGGCACGAGGCGCTGCTGGGCTTCTCGCACCGGTTCGAGAATGTGCTCGACCTGCTCCGGGCAGGACGGCTGGAGGCGAGTGCGGCGCTGCTCCAATTGATGCTGCAGAGCTGCGACATGTTGTCGGATCATGTCAGTGCGGCGCGCGACGGGACCGCGCCGCCGGGGGATGCCGCGCTTGCCGCGCAGCTCGACGCGGCGCTCGCGGGCGATAACAAGAATGCGGCAGCGGCAGCGGCTGCGCCTGCGCCGGAAGCGGTCGCGGTGCCGGCCGAGGATGAATTCGGCTTCGCGCCGGTGGCGGTCGATCTCGACCTGATGGACTTCGATTTGCCCGCGGAGGTGGCGCCGTGGCTGATTCGCTTTCGGCCGTCGGCGGCGGCCCTGGCCAATGGCGCCGAGCCGATGCTGGTCGTCCGCGAGGTCGAGCGGATGGGCGGCTCGATCACCGACATCGATTTGGCCGAGCTCCCCATGCTTGCCGAGATGGATCCGGAACAGGGCTATCTGACCTGGACGATGCGCGTGCCCGGCGAAGTGGCCGAGGAGGAAGTGCGCGACTGTTTCGATTTCGTCGCGCCGGATTCACTGGTGGAGATCGGGCGCGGCGAGGCACCTGCGGAACTCGCTGTCGCGGACGATCCGCCCGGCGAGCCCGACGAACCTTGCGCGCCGGCAACCGCGGTATTGGTCGAGACGGTCGCTCCGGCCTTGCTCCAGGCCGAACGCCGCACCGGCGATCGCGGCGAGATGACCATAAGGGTCGATCTGTCGAAGCTCGACGGCCTGCTCAACCTGATCGGCGAACTGGTCATCCGCAATTCGATCCTCAACGACCGCCTCGGCCCGGCCGAGCGCGACAAGGTCGAATTGCCCCAGCTTTCGCGCCTTACTCGCCAGATCCAGGACACGGTGATGGGCCTGCGCGCGCAGCCGATCCGCCAGGCCTTCAGCCGGGTCCCGCGCCTGCTGCGCGAGCTTGGCGCCGAGACCGGCAAGGATGTCGCGCTGATTGTCCAGGGCGAGGGGACCGAGGTCGACAAGCGCGTGATCGAGCGGATCGGCGACCCCCTCACGCACATGATTCGCAACGCGGTCGACCACGGTATCGAGCAGCCCGAGGTGCGGACCGCGGCGGGCAAGCCTGCCAACGGCACGGTTCGCCTGTCGGCCGAGCAGAAGGGCGGGCGGATCATCGTCCGGGTCGAGGACGATGGCGGCGGCATCGACCGCGCGGTGGTCCGCGCCCGCGCGATCGAACGCGGGCTGGTCGCCGCCGATGCCGTGCTGAGCGACGAGGAGGTCGACCAGCTGATCTGCGCGCCCGGCTTCTCGACCGCGGCCAGCGTCAGCAACATCTCGGGCCGCGGGGTCGGGATGGACGTCGTCCGCTCCAATATCGAGGGGCTCGGCGGCCGGCTGGAGATCAGCTCGGTCCCGGGCAAGGGCACCAGCTTCGTGCTGGTCCTGCCGCTGACATTGGCCATCCTCGACGGGATGGTGGTGCGGCTGGGCGGACAGCGCTTCGTCCTGCCGTTGGCGTCAGTGGTCGAGAATATCCGGCCCGAGCCCGGCCAGGTCGCCTCCATGACCCGCGACAGCGAGGTGATGGAATTGCGCGGCAATTATCTGCCCGTGCGGCGCCTGGCCGACTTCTTCGGCATTCGCGGGGCCGAGCAGGATCCCGAGAACGGGCTGGTGATCGTGGTCGAGAGCGATCTCCTGGGCTCGGTCGGGCTGATGGTCGATACCGTCGAAGACCGCCGCGAGGTGGTCATCAAGAGCCTCGACAAGAATCTGCATCCGATCCGCGGCCTGGGCGGCGCCACCGTGCTGGGCGACGGATCGATTGCCCTCATCCTCGATGTCGAGGCGATTGTCGCCGCCTCGCCCACCCCGCGCGTCGCAGCCAAGGGACTAGCCGCATGACCACCAGCACCGAACGCAAGATCGTCACTTTCTCGCTGACCGGGCGGATGTTCGGGATCAGCATGTCGAGCCTGATCGAGATCCGCGAATGGGAGGAGCCCACGCCCTTGCCCAAGGTGCCTGGCTACATCCGCGGAGTGGCCAATCTGCGGGGCACCGTCATCCCGATCGTCGGCCTCGCCGAGCGACTGGGCTGGGCCGCGAGCACGATCCATTCGCGCTCCTGCGTGCTGGTGGTGGCCCTGGGCCAGCGCCAGGCCGGATTCCTGGTCGACGAGGTGAGCGACATCGTCGCCATCGACAGCAACGAGATTCAGCCCGCTCCCGAGATCGAAATCGCCGAGCCCGGCGTCGTCGCCGGCCTCGTCTCGGTTGCCTTGCGCGGGGACCAGGGAGAGCGGCGGACGATGGTCACCCTGCTCGACCTTGATGCGCTCGGCGTGACCCGGCAGCTCGACGCCGCCGCGTGATGCAGGCCGCTCCCGCAGCCCAGGACGCGACCCTGTCGCTGGCCGACTTTCGCGTAGTGGCCGACATGCTGCTCGCCGATTCACGGATCAGCCTGAGCGAGGCCAAGATCAGCCTCGTCCAGTCGCGGCTCGCCCGGCGGCTGCGCTTGCATGGCCTAGGCAATTTCGGCGACTATCTGAAGCGGGTGAAGGCCGACCCGGCCGAACGCGCCGAAATGGTCGACGCGCTGACCACCAATCACACGCATTTCTTTCGCGAGAACCACCATCTCGACCATTTGCGCGACGTCGCCCGGCCCGACCTCCAGGCGCGCGCCGAACGCGGCGAGCCGGTGCGTCTGTGGTCGGCCGGCTGCTCGTCGGGCGAGGAGCCCTATAGCGTCGCCATGGTCCTGGCCGGCACCCGCCGCGACGAGGCCCGCTGGCTGGCGCGCGACGTCCGATTGCTCGCCACCGACCTGTCCGAGCCGATGGTCGCCGCCGCCCGCGCCGCCCGCTATCCCCTGCTGACCACCGACCAGATCCCCTTGCCCTATCGCGCCGCATGGCTGAGCCAGGACGAGGATATGGTGACGATCGCGCCCGAGCTGCGCGCGCTGCTGACCGTCCGCCCCTTGAACCTGTTCGGCCCCTGGCCCTTCGCGCGGCAGTTCGACGTGATCTTCTGCCGCAACGTGATGATCTATTTCGAGGCCGAGGCGCGGGCCGAGCTCGAGGCCCGGCTGGTCGCGCAGCTACGCCCCGGGGGCTATCTTTACATCGGCCACAGCGAGCGGCTGACCGGGGCGGCTGCCGCCGCGACGACTAGCTGCGGGCAGACCATCTACCGCAAGGATCCGTCATGAGCGCGCGGGTCCTGATCGTCGACGACAGCGCGTCCATGCGCGCGATGCTAGGTTCGATCCTCTCGGCCGACCCCGGGCTCGAGGTGGTCGGCTGCGCGGCCGAGCCCAATGAGGCGCGCGAAATGATCCGGACGCTCGAGCCCGACGTCATCACGCTCGACGTCGAGATGCCGGGCATGGACGGCCTGACGTTTCTCGAACGGATCATGCGGCTGCGGCCGATGCCGGTGGTGATGTGCTCGACCCTGACCGCGCGCGGGACCGAGGTCGCGATCGAGGCGCTGCGGCTCGGCGCGGTCGAATGCATCGCCAAGCCCTCGGGCCGCGCCGCCGAGCTGGTCCCCCAAGCCGAACATCTCTGCCGCACGGTCCGCGAGGCGGCGCGCAGCCGGGTGCGCCAGCGCAGCGCTGCGCCCGTCGCCCCGACCCCCGGGCCGTCCGGCAACCTGCGGCAGGACATGGTGATCGTGGTCGGTGCCTCGACCGGCGGGGTCGAGGCCCTGTTCACCTTCCTCGGCGCGCTGCCGGTCGATTGTCCCCCGGTGGTGGTGGTCCAGCATATGCCGGCGGGCTTCACCGCGGGTTTTGCCGACCGCCTCGATGGCGCCGTGGCGATGCGCGTGCACCACGGCGTGGACCGCCAGCCGCTCAAGCCGGGCGAAGTGCTGATCGCGCCGGGCGGAGGCACCCACGCCGAACTGGTCACCAATGGCGCGCTCCAGCTGCGGCTGCGCCCGGGCGAACTGCACGGCGGGCACCGGCCCGCGGTCGACCGCCTGTTCGCCTCCGCAGTGCCGCTCGGCAGGCGCGCAGTCTGCGTGCTGCTGACCGGCATGGGCCGCGACGGGGCCGAGGGCATGCTCGCCTTGCGGCAGGCCGGCGCCACCACCTTCGCGCAGAGCGCCGACAGCTGCGTCGTCCACGGCATGCCGCGGGCCGCGGTGGAGCTTGGTGCCGCCGGGTCCGAAGTCAGCCTCGCCCGCATGGCGCAAGCCGTGCTCCTTACGTGCCGTGTCGGCGGGAGGGGCTGACGCCATGCCCGCCGCAGCCGCCATCAAGGTGATGATCGTCGACGACCAGGCGAGCATGCGCGCGATGATCCGTCGCGCGCTCGAGGATTATGGTTTCAAGGACGTGCGCGATGCACCCGGCGGCGAGGAAGCGCTGTCGGCGGTCAAGTCGGACCGCGTCCACCTGATCGTGTCGGACTATAACATGCCGGGGCTCGACGGGCTCGGCCTGCTCGAGGCAGTGCGCAAGGATCCGGTGATCGGCAAGACCGTCTTCATCATGCTGACCGGCTCGGCCGACCGCGAGATCGTCCAGAAGGCTGCCGCCCTCGGGGTCAACAACTATCTGGTCAAGCCGTTCGCGCCCGCCACGCTCAAGGAGAAGATCGAACGCGTGTTCGGAGCGATCACCTGATGCGACGGGTGACCATCGTCCAGGGCGAGCAGGCCATGGGGCACGAGCCCGGAATCTCGATCGCGACCGTGCTCGGATCGTGCATTTCGGTGTGTCTTGTCGACTCGGTCCGGCGGCAGGGGGGGATGAACCATTTCCTGCTCGGAGACCCCGGCGATACGCCGCTCGCGGCGCATGAACTGCAGCGCTACGGGGTCCATGCGATGGAATTACTGGTCAATGCGCTGATGCGCGCCGGCAGCGCGCGCTCCGATCTGCGCGCGCATCTCTATGGCGGGGCGACGATGATCGCGGGCCTGGGCGACATTGGCGCGCGCAACATCGCCTTCACCCGCAATTTCCTGCGCACCGAGGGGATCGAGGTGCGCCACGAGGATGTCGGCGGCAAGCTGGCCCGGCGCGTCGAATTCCTGCCTTACGAGGGGCGCTCGCGCTGCCGCACGGTCAGCGAGCCGGTGCCGATCCAATTGCCTGCGCCGTTGCGCGACCTGTCCGGCAATGCCGGCGAACTGGAGCTGTTCTGATATGGCGCCCGACTTCCTCAATGACCGCATCGCGAGCGAATTGCGGGCCATGGCCGCCGCCACCGAAGATCTGGCCGCGGCCCTGTGCGAGGACGAGCAGGTGGCGATGCGCTGCCTGCCGCTGCTGCAACGCTTCGATCTCCTCGCCCAGCAGCAGGCCGAACTGGCCGCGCTGATCGTGCGCCTGGCGCAGGGCGGGTGTGCGCGTGAGGCGCTGGACGGCGTGCGGCTGTCGGCGCTGGCGGATCGGCTTGGCCGGGCCGCCTGATGGCCACGGCTGCCGACAAACAGCGCCCGATCGTCATTCGGCGGGTCAAGAAAGTCGTCGCGGCGGGGCACCACGGCGGGGCATGGAAGGTCGCCTACGCCGATTTCGTGACCGCCATGATGGCCTTTTTCATGCTGTTGTGGCTGCTTGCCAATCCCGACGAGCAACGCCTGCAGGGCCTTGCCGAATATTTCTCGCCCTCCTCCTCCAGTGCCCAGTCAGGCGAGACGATCGAGAGCATTGCCGCCGCGACCGAGGGCCTCGCCGGCCAACGCCAGCCCACCCCGCAGAAGATTCCCAAGAGCGCCGGCTCGCCGGTCAGCCCGGCCGCCAGCAGCGGCGCGCAGAGTGGCGGGACCGCAGCGGTGCCCGATCCGACCTTGCGCATCGTCGCCGAGGAATTGCGGCTGTTGCTCCAGTCGAGCAGCATTCCCTCCGCCGATCGCATGACGATCCAGATGCAGCGCAGCCGCGACGGCCTGCGGGTCAGCCTGATGGACGACGATCGCCGCTCGATGTTCAAGCCCGGAACCGCCATCCTCAACGGCTATGCCCGCAACATGTTGGGCGAGGTCGCGCGGAAACTGGCGCGAACCGAATTACGGGTCGCGATCGAAGGCCATACCGACGGGGTCGGCGGCCGCGGCCAAGGTAACTGGGCCCTGTCATCGGCGCGCGCGCTTGCCGCGCAGCAGGCGGTGGTCGCGGGCGGACTGCCGGCCGACAAGATCGCCGAAGTGGTCGCGCTGGCCGACACCCAGCCGGTCTATCCCGATCAGCCGGCGCGCCCCGAGAACCGGCGCATCACGCTCGTCCTCCTGGCCGAAGGATCGCCCCTGCCCGACCTCGCCGCCATCAGTCGCTGACATGGCGCGGATCAAGCCCTGGCTGATCCTCCTTCCGCTCGGGCTTGCGGCCGGGGCGGGGGGCGGCGCGGGCGTCTCGCTCGTCACGGCCCCCAAATCCGCCAAGGCCGAGCCGCTGGCGGCGGCAAGCGGGCGCTTCGTGACGCTTGGCGCCTTGCTCATTCCGGTGATGCTCGCCGACGGGCAATTGACCGCTTACGTGACGATCGAGGCCCAGATCGAGGTCGGCGAAGCCGACGAGGAGGCGGCCACCGAGCGCGTGCCGCTGATCATTCATGCGGTCAATCTGCGCGCTTTTACCACTCCGCTGGGGGCCGGGCCCGACGGGCGTCTGCCCGATGCCGCGCGGGTCCGCGCGATCGTGGCGGAGGAAGCAGGCAAGATACTCGGGTCCGGGCGCGTGCGTTCGATCGCGCTGACCCGCCTCGCGCCCGCCTGACTAGCCGCCGCCCACCGCGAAGCTGCGGACCAGGCTGCCGGCGACCAGGGCCCAGCCATCGACCAGCACGAAGAAAATGATCTTGATCGGCAGGCTTATCGCGGGCGGAGGCAACATCATCATGCCCATCGCCATCAGCACCGCGGCCACCGCCAGGTCGATGATCAGGAAGGGCAACAGCAGCAGGAACCCGATTTCGAACGCGCGGCGCAATTCGGAGATCATGAACGCCGGCATCAGCGTCGTTAGCGGAATGTCCGCGCGGCTTTTCGGTTTCTGCCGGGCAAGATCGTTGAACAGCTTGAGGTCGGCATCGCGGACGTGGATCAGCATGAAGCCGCGGAAGGGCTCGATCGTGCGCTTCATCGCCGTCTCCTCGCTGATCCGCCCTTCCGTGTAGGGCTTGACCCCGCTCGCCCACGCCTTGTCGAAGGTCGGGGCCATGACGAAGAAGCTGAGGAACAAGGCGAGGCTGATCA
>JANPKL010000119.1:0-18289 GCA_031425975.1 Sphingomonas sp. | reverse complement strand
ATGCGCTGGCCCGAGAGGAGGTCGAGCGCGACCATCCGCCCGCCTTGGCCAAGTGCATAGACCTGGCCACCGTCGACCACCGGAGAGGCGTCGATGTCCGACAGATTGGCGACACTGGTCGAGATCGAGGTGCGTGACAGCGCATCCTGCCACACCAAGCGGCCATTTTCGTAGCGATAGGCATTGAGCTCGCCCGACGAAAAGCCCGCGACCCCGGTGCCCTGCGCAAAGGCCGGGGCGCCGGTGCCGAACACGCCGGCGATCTCGACCGCGGCGGTGGCCGACCAGTTGGTTATCCCGTCGCTCGCCTTCACACTGTAGAGCTGGTTGTCCTGGCTCATCACGTAAAGCGTGTCCGCGGCGATGGTTGGCGCGCCGCGCAAGGGGCCACCCGGGCGCTTCTGCCACACCTGCGCGCCGGTCGCGGCGTCGAGCGCGGCGACGAAGCCGAGGCCGTTCGTCGCATAGACCCGGTTGCCCTCGACCGCGACCCCGCCGCCGAACAGCGAGGCGCCATTGCCCTTTTCGGTGCCGAACTGGACCGCCCAGCGCTGCCCGCCGCTGCGCGCGTCGAACGCACGAACGGTGGCGCGGGTATCGATCGTGTAGACGGTGCCGCCGCTGACCACCGGCGCGGCGGCCAGGCGCACGTCATTGGCATTGCCCTCGCCCACGCTGACGCTCCAGGCGGTCGACAAAGCCGCGGGAAGCGCGACATGGCCGGTCGCCTTGGACGCGCTTCCGCCCGGCTGCGACCACGCCTCATTGGCATTGGCGGCAGGCAAGGCGAAGGGCAACGCCGCGGTCGCCGGATCTACCTGCACGTCGGGGTCGGTCGCCAGCACCGACACGCGGTCGCCGACCACGGGCGTGCCCGGACGCGAGCGGTTGAGCACCCCGCATCCGGCCAGCAAGGCGGCGGCGAGGGTGGCGGTGACGAGATTGCGCATGATCAAGACAGTTGTTCCTCAGCGGGTCGCGGGAGCGGACGGGGCGGCGGGGGCCGCGGCCGGGACCGGGATGGAAAGACCGCCGGCGAGTTGCTCGGCGCGGGCGCGGAGCGGGGCGGGGGCGGTGGGTTCGGCGGCGATGGCGGCAAGCAGGCGGGAGGCCTCGGCACGGCGCCCGGCCTTGAGCATGGCGAGCGCGGTCATCTCGCCCGCGCTGCCGAACCAGGCATTGCCCTTGATCGCCAGCGGCTGCAGCCGGGCGATCACCTCGTCGGGCTTGAGGCTGTCATATTCGAGCTGGGTCAGGCGCAAGGTCGCGGCATCGCGGTAGGCCTTAGGCACGCCCTCGTCGGCAGCGACGCTGCGATAGCGGGCGATGGCGGTCGGGCGGTCGCCGCCCTGCAGCGCTAGCGCGGCGCGGGTCAGCAAAGCGGCGGCGCCCATGCTGTCGTTGGATTTCTCCGCGAGCGCGTCGAGCCGCGGTCCAGCATTGCCCTGCTGCGGCTTGTTGAGGTCGGCGAGGATGGCGCTGAACGCCTCGCTGTTGGCGGCGGCCTGCTCCTGCTGGCGGTTCTGATAGAAGAGATATCCCGCCACTGCACCAAGGAACAGCACGGCGGCCACGATCAGCCATTTGCCATAGCTTTTGGCGAAATTCTCCGCCTTGCTGCGGCGCAGATTCTCGTCGACTTCACGGATGAAGCTTTCGCTGGTTTCGCCGGGAGCCAGTGCCAAGTGATGTCCTCGTCAGATAAAAAGCTTTGGGGCTGTCTTGCCCGGCCGCCATGAACGGAAGCTGGCGGGGCGTCTAACCGCTTTTGAAAAGGGCGGCTAGGCCCCGGGGGCTGCCGGGCTCTTGGGCCGATAGGTCTGCTCGGCGGTGGGGAAGGCGCGGGCCCTGACCTCGGCGGCATAGGTCTCGACCGCCACCCCGATCCGGGTCGCGAGATCGTCGTAGCGTTTGACGAACCGCGGAGTGCGCTCAAACAGCCCGAGCATGTCCTCGGTCACCAGCACCTGGCCGTCGCATTGCGCCGACGCGCCGATGCCGATGGTCGGGATCGCGACCGCCCGCGTAATGGCGTCGGCCAGCCCTTCCATCACGCCCTCGAGCACGACCGCAAACGCCCCGGCCTGCGCCACTGCCACCGCATCGGCATGGATCTTGGCGGCTTCCGCCTCGCTCCGTCCGCGCGCGCCATAGCCGCCGAGCGCGTTGACCGCCTGCGGGGTCAGGCCGACGTGGCCGATCACCGGAATTCCGCGTGCGCTAAGGAAAGCGATGGTCTCGGCCATCGCCGCGCCACCTTCCAGCTTGACCGCCGCGCAGCCGGTTTCCTTCATTACTCGCGCCGCGCTGTGGAAGGCCTGCTCGGGGCTCGCCTCGTAGCTTCCGAACGGCATGTCGACCGCGACCAAAGCGTGCCAGCTGCCGCGCACCACCGCCGCACCATGCGCGCACATCATCTCCAGCGTGACGGGCACGGTCGAGGGCAGGCCGTAGATCACCTGGCCCAGGCTGTCCCCGACCAGCAGGATTTCGCAATGCGGATCGAGCAGTTGCGCGGTCCGCATCGTGTAGGCGGTCAGCATGACCAGCGGCTGCGCGGTCACATAATGTCCGTTTTCGGCCACCTTGCGCGCCTTGACCCCCGGCACGGTCATCCGCTTGCCCGGCACCGGGGTTGGAGTCGCGCGGCTGGTCGCGGTATCGAGCGTGAAGGTGCTCATTTGAGCCAGCCGCGCTGGACCGAATGCCGCGCGAACCAGAAGCTGGTCCAGCACAGCGCGATGACGATGATGCCTGCTGCCCCGTCGCCTTCGGTCGCCAGCTCGCGCACTTCCGGTACGATCGCATAGGGCAGGAAGGTGAAGATCGCCCCGATCAGGCTGATGAGCAGCAATGGCACCGCCCAGCGCCGCCGCACCAGCATCGCCACCGCGCCCGCCATCCCGCTCCACACCGCGATCGCATAGGCCCAGATCATCCACACCGGCCGCGCCGCCATCAGCGCGCGTTGATCGGCAGGGAGCGCCCCTCCGGGGGCGGTGACGCTGACCAGATAGCCTGCGACGCCGAGGCTCATGAAGACCAGCACCGCGATCGCCCCGATCCAATACCAGCCTTTGATCGGTTGCGGCGCGTAAGGATTGTCTTCGCTCGTCATGGCTGCTCCCCCTTCGACTTCACGCTGTCATAACGGCTGGCCGGGCTCAGTGACACCCTGCCGTGGCAGCAGCCACAGCATCGCGCCCGCTGCAGCCGCGATCCCCGCGCTCGCCAGGAACGGCGCTTGCGGCCCGTCGCGCACCCACAACAGTCCCGCGCCGACACTCGCCAGCAACGTCCCGATCCCGGTCGCGACATGGAACAAGCCGAAGGTCGTGGCACGCAGGCCCTCGGGCGCGGCATCGGCGATGAGCTTGGCGAACAGCCCCTGCGTCAGCGCCATGTGCCCGCCCCACAAGGCGACGCCGAGCACCAGTGCGGGCAGACCCGGCGCGCTGGCGAGGAGCAGATTTCCCGCGACGAGCAGCACAATCCCCGCGCTCAGGATCAGCCGCGGGTCGTGCCGGTCGCCGAGCGCCCCCGCCGGATAGGACAGCAGGAAGAACGAGAGGTTGAACACCACCAGCAGCAGTGGCGCGGTGACAAGGGTCAGCCCCGCTTCGGCGCCCTTGAGGATCAGGAAGCTCTCGGAAAAGCGCGCCAGAGTGAACAGGAAGGCGACCAGGATGATCCGCCGGCATGTCCGGTCGACGCGGCGGAAACCCGACAGCCAGGGCTGCAATTTGGTCGGAGCGACACGCACCTTGGGCTCGCGCAGGAAGAAAAAGGCGATGGCGACCGACACGAACGCCGGGATCGCCGCCACCCAGAACACCGCGCGGATATCGCCAACGAAGGCGATCATCAGCCCCGCCGCCGCCAGAGGGGCGACCAGCGCGCCGACCGTGTCGAGGCTCTGGCGCAAGCCATAAGCCGCGCCGCGCTGGCCCGGCGGGGTATCGTCCGCGATCAGCGCATCGCGCGGCGCTCCCCGCAGGCCCTTGGCGGTGCGGTCGACCAGCCTTGCGCCGAGCACGGTCAGCGGCGTCCCCGCCAGCGCGAACAACGGCTTGCACAGAGCGGCGAGACCATAGCCGGCGAGGATCCACGGTTTGCGCCGCTGACTGCGGTCACTCAGCCGCCCGCCGGCCAGCTTGGCAAAGCTCGCGGTCGCTTCCGCCACCCCGTCGATCGCGCCCAGCACCGCCACGCTTGCGCCCAGTGTCACCGTGACGAACAGCGGCAGCAGCGCGTGCACGATCTCGCTCGACAGATCCATGAACAGGCTGACGAACCCCAGCACCCAGACGGATCGAGGAAGGGGCGGGCGGCGCATCCTTGCGTCCCTAGCGCCGCGACGGCACAAAGAAAAACCCCGGGAGCATCGCTGCTCCCGGGGTCGATCTTCTGATCCTTCGTGCGAAGGATTAGCCGCGAACGGGCGCGGGCGGCGGCGGCGGCGGGGCGGCCGGCTGCATCGGGCACATGTCGCTCGCCAGGATCACCGAACCGTCCCAGCAGGTCTGGGTCGCGGGCGGCGGGGGCGGGGGAGCCGCTTCGACGATCGGGGCCGGAGCGGCCTCGACCATCGGAGCAGCCGCGGGGGTGCCCAGGTTGAAGGTCAGCGAGGCCAGCAGCGAGTGGCTGCGGAACTTGTTCTCGGCATTGGCGAACACGGCATTGCCGCCGGTCCCGAACACCGAGCCCGAACCCGCACCGAAGAAGTCCAGCTTCGCGGTCTGGAAGTAGCGATACTTCAGGCCCAGATCGATGTTGTCGCTGACCGGGGCGCGGACGCCGGCGAGCAGCTGATAGGCCCAAGCGTCGTCACGGTCGCCCGCGAACTTGACCCGCGCACGGCCGGCACCGGCGCCGACGAAGAAGTTGACGCTCTCGCTGTTGCCGAAGTCGAGCAGGGCGTTGACCATAGCCGACTTGACCGTCGTGCGACCCGACAGGTCGAATTCGGTCTCGGCATTGACCGTGCGGCTAAGGTCGGCCTGAAGCGCCGAGCGGAAGGCCGAGCTCAGCTCGAGATTGTCCAGCTTGGCGCGCTTGTAGCCAAGCTCGCCCTCGAGCCGGACCAGACCGAAGTCATAGCCCAGATTGACGTCGACGTCATAGCCGCGCTTGTAGTCGATACCGATCGCATCCTCGAAGGTCGTGCGGGGAATGGTCGTCGACAGCGGGTCGAAGCTCAGGTCGATATCCTGGTCCTTGGGGAACAGGATACCGCCGCTGACGCCGACATAAGGCTGCGCCAGAGCGGGGGCAGCGAAAAGGGTTGCCGCCGCGGTTGCGGCAAGCAGAAGGGTGTTGCGCAAGGCAATTTTCCGATTTTTTGTTGATGGGAATGGGCGTCACAACCGAGCGCTGCCCGGAAGGTTGCGTGCCAAATGTCGGAAAGGCGACCCCGCTCCAATACTGTGCTTTCCTGGCAACAGTGCGAATGTCCGGCCCGCCGTCTCCGTCTGCCCCGTCCTTTGCCGCCCCTGCGCCCCCCGCCATTGCCGCAACGCAGCAATTCCGCTACGGGCCCGCCCAACTTCTTCCCCAAGGAAAATCAAATGACCCTCCGCAACGTGGCGATCATCGCCCACGTCGATCACGGCAAGACGACCCTCGTCGACCAGCTTTTCCGCCAGTCCGGCACCTTCCGCGACAACCAGCGGATCGAAGAGCGCGCGATGGATTCGAACGACCTCGAGAAAGAGCGCGGGATCACCATTCTCGCCAAATGCACCTCGGTCGAATGGACCGACAAGAACGACGTCGCCACCCGCATCAACATCGTCGACACTCCCGGCCACGCCGATTTCGGCGCCGAGGTCGAGCGCATCCTCAGCATGGTCGACGGCGTCATCCTGCTGGTCGACGCGGCCGAAGGTCCGATGCCGCAGACCAAATTCGTCACCGGCAAGGCGCTTGGCCTGGGCTTGAAGCCGATCGTCGTGGTCAACAAGATCGACCGTCCCGACGCCCGCCCCGCCGAAGTCCTCGACGAAGTGTTCGAGCTGTTCCTCAACCTCGAGGCCAATGACGAGCAGCTCGACTTCCCCGTGCTCTACGCTTCGGGCCGCGCGGGTTATGCCGGGACTGAAGACACCGTCCGCGACGGCGACCTGACGCCCTTGTTCGAGACGATCGTCAGGCACATTCCCGATCCCGATCTGCCGATCCACGGCGATTTCAAGATGCTGGTCACTTTGCTCGACCGCGATCCCTTCCTCGGGCGGATCCTGACCGGGCGCGTCGAAAGCGGCGTCCTCCATATCAATCAGCCGATCAAGGCACTCGACGTCCACGGCGCGCGCGTCGAGGAAGGCCGCGCGACCAAGATCTTCGCCTTCCACGGGCTCGATCGCGTGCCGGTCGAGCAGGCGGTGGCGGGCGACATCATCGCCATCGCCGGCCTGATGAACGCTACCGTGTCCAATACCATCGCGACACCGGCGGTGACGACCCCGATCAAGGCGCGCCCGATCGATCCGCCGACGCTGGCGATGAGCTTCGCGGTCAATGACAGCCCCTACGCGGGCCGCGACGGCGACAAGGTCCAGAGCCGCGTCATCCGCGAGCGCCTCGAGCGCGAAGCCGAAACCAATGTCGCGATTCGCGTCACCATCGCCCACGACAACGACAGCTTCGAGGTCGCCGGTCGCGGCGAATTGCAGCTCGGCGTGGTCATCGAGACGCTGCGCCGCGAAGGCTTCGAACTGTCGATCAGCCGCCCGCGCGTGCTCTTCCAGGACGGCCCGAATGGCCGCGAGGAGCCTTATGAGACCGTCGTGATCGACGTCGATGACGAATATTCGGGCACGGTCGTCGAGAAGATGGCGATGCGCAAGGCCGAGATGACCGACATGCGTCCCTCGGGCGGGGGCAAGACCCGGCTGACGTTCAGCGCGCCCTCGCGCGGGCTGATCGGCTATCACGGCGAATTCCTGTCGGACACCCGCGGGACCGGCATCATGAACCGCATCTTCGAGAAATATGGCCCCCACAAGGGCGTCATCCAGGGTCGCCAGAACGGTGTCCTCATCTCGATGGAGAAGGGCAAGGCGCAGGCTTATGCCCTCAACATGATCGAGGAGCGCGGGATCCTGTTCATCGCCCCCAATGACGAGCTCTACGAGGGCATGATCATCGGCGAGAATGCCAAGCCGCAGGACCTCGAGGTCAATCCCCTCAAGTCCAAGCAGCTGACCAACTTCCGCGCCAGCGGCAAGGATGAAGGCATCCGCCTGACCCCGCCGCGCCGCATGACGCTCGAGCAAGCCATCGCCTACATTCAGGACGACGAGCTGGTCGAAGTGACCCCCAAGGTCATTCGCCTGCGCAAACGCCACCTCGACCCCCACGAACGCAAGCGCGCCAGCCGCAAGTCCGAAGCCGCCTGACACGAGGGGAACAGAGGGGACAGTATCATAACTGTCCCCATTCCGCTGGCGTTCCGCTGTGTCTCCCCTCGCCCGGCACGGGAGAAGGAGGGAGCCGCGCAGCGGCGGAAGGGTGAGGGGTGCGAACCGCCCAAACTCCACTCACCGCACCATAACCACGCCTCACCCAAGTCATTGTCCCGGAACGGGAACCGTTCCGCGCTTCGCCGCAGGACTGGGTCGTTTCACCCCCGATGGGGTGGCATCGTGGTGAACAATCCGTATCTGCATCCTCACAAGTGAAAGCGACGAGGCAGGCGTAACCGCCTCGGGGCAAGACGGACGAGGGAAGCAGCCGCGACGCGCCGGGGAGCGCGAAGTGAAGTTTGAAGCGGCTGCTTCCCTCGACCGCACAGAAGAGTAAGAATTTGACCAATCGACTGACGCTGGCCTTCCGGCCGACGATCACTGCTCTGTGCCTGCTGATCGCAGGCCTCGCGACCCCCGCTTCGGCGCAGCTCGCGACCATCGCTGCGACGCCGACGGCGGCTACCACCAATAACGCTGCGACTCCGACTGCGGCGACCACCAATAACGCTGCGACTCCGACGGCAGCGACCACCAATAACGCCGCGACTCCGACGGCGGCGACCACCAAAACCGCGACTTCAACCAAGATCCTGGCCTTGCCTTCGACGCCGCTGCCTGCAGCCACCCAGGGCCGCTCCGCCGTCCTCGGCACGACCGTCCCCACCACCGCCGGCACCGCGCCGCCCGTCGGCACCGCCGCGGTCCGCCCCGCCGTCACCCACGTCAGCCTGTGGCCCAAGGTCTGGGCCAACCAGACCGGCGCCATGCTCAATGAGCAGGAAAATTGCATCGCGGTCGCGGTCTATCACGAAGCCCGCGGCGAGCCGCTCGACGGCCAGCTCGCGGTCGCCGAGGTGATCATGAACCGCGCCGCCTCGGGCCGCTACCCGACCGACTGGTGCTCGGTGGTCAAGCAGCCGTGGCAGTTCAGCTTCGTCAATCCGCGCAGCGGGCACATGCCCGGCGTCAAGGCCGACAGCGCGGCCTGGGCCTATGCCCAGGCGATCACCCGCATCGCCGTCGGCCAGATGGCCGATGCGCTCCCCGCCGACGTCCTCTGGTACCACGCGGATTATGTCGCGCCGAGCTGGGGCCGCCGCCTCGCCAAGGTCGACAAGATCGGCGCCCACATCTTCTACCGCGCGAGCTGATTTTCTTCATCCTCCCTGTCGGCGAAGCCGATGGGGAGGGGGACCGCCGCCGCAGGCGGTGGTTGAGGGGCCTTCAGCGCGCGCCAGACGTGACCCGCGAAGGCCATTCCCCTCACTCCACCCCGTTAACCATTCTCTCCGGCGATAATCCGGTGAATCCGGGATTCGCACGCACCCCTTTACCGGCAACCTTATCCACAGGGCGGCCCGCGCCGCCGGGGAGGGTGCCAAGGTGTTGAATATCCTGATCGTCGAGGACGAGCGGCCGCTGGCCGAGATGCTGCGCTATCTGGTCGAGGACAATCCCCGTTACCGCGTGGTCGGCATCGCCGAGGATCTGCCGAGCGCGCTCGACCTCCTCGAACGCGAATCCCCCGATCTGGCGCTGGTCGATCTTCACCTCGCGCGCGGCTCGACGGGTTTCTCGGTCGCGGTGCGCTTGAACGACGCCGGGGTGCCCTGCCTGTTCGTCACCGGCCGCGCGCCCGGCTTTGCCATGCCCGACCTCGCGCTCGGACTGTTGCTCAAGCCCTTCACCGGCAACGAGGTGCATCGCGCGCTGGCACTGGCCGAGGATGTGATGCGCGGTCGCGAGACCTTGCGTCCGCGCCTGCCGCGCAACTTCGAGCTTTATGATGCGGAGGGCGACGGCGAGCCGGTCGCGCCCGAACCCGCCTTCCTGCCGCCGCGGCGCGGGTTCAAGGCCCGGCTGGAACGCTGGATCGGGGGCTAGTCCCTTCGATTTGAACCCTTTGGTTATCGAAGCGTTAAAACCGGCAACTGTCTGATTTTCGAAAGAAGTTGCCGTGAAAAATCGCCTGGCTCTGGGCGCCGTGCTGGCCGCGGCGTTGGGCAGCGCAATGCCTGCGTCGGCGGCGGTGTCGTTTGCCGACACCTTGCCCCCGGCGCAGGCCGTCGCCCGCTTCCACGTTTCGCATGGGCCGTCGCTGTGGCTGCGCTCGCCCGCGTCGGTCGATGCGCTGCTCACCGCGCTCGACGGCGCTGCCGCCGACGGGTTTGCGCGCGGGCCCGAGCTGGCCGGCGCAATCCGCGGTGTCCTGGCCCGGGCCGAACCCGGCAATCGTGCTGCCAGCGCCGATGCCGAGCGCCTGATGAGCAGCGCGTTCGTTCTCTACGCGCAGGCGCTGCGCTGGCCCGGCACCGCGCGGATCACTTATGCCGATCCCGCGCTGGCGCCGCGCGTGCCCACGCCCGAAGCCCTGCTCAACGCCGCCGCCCGCGCGCCCGACCTTGCCGCGCACGTCCGCGACACCGCCGCCGTCAATCCGCTCTATGCCCAGCTCCGCGCCGCCGCCGCGCCCGAGATCCGCTTGCTCGGCGAGCCCCGCCGCGCGCTTCGTGCCAGCCTCGACCGGCTCCGCATCCTGCCCGCCAGCGGGCGTTACGTGCTGGTCGATCTCGCCAGCCAGCAATTGATGATGATGGAGGACGGCCGCGAGGCGGGCCGCATGAAGGTCGTCGTCGGCAAGCCCGGCATGGCCACCCCCTTGATGGCCGGCACGCTCCGCCAGGTCACTCTCAACCCTTATTGGAATGTCCCGGTCGACCTCGCCAAGACCAACATCGCCCCCAATGTGGTCAAGCATGGGGTAAGCTGGTTCGCAGGGCGCGGCTACGAAGTGCTGTCGGGCTGGGACGAAGGCGCAAGTGTGATCGACCCCGCCACCATCGACTGGCAGGCGGTCGCTGACGGCCGGATCGAGGCGCGTGTCCGCCAGCAGCCCAGCGCCGGCAACATGATGGGCGCGATGAAGTTCGAATTCCCCAACACGTCCGGCATCTATCTTCATGACACCCCCGATCGCGCCTTGTTCGCCAAGTCGGAGCGGACCTTCAGCTCGGGCTGCGTCCGGCTCGAGGATGCCGCCCGGCTCGGCCAGTGGCTGCTCGGCCGCGCTCCAGTCGCGGCAAGCGACCAGCCCGAGCTGCAAGTCGCGTTGGGGCAAGGCGTGCCGGTCTATCTGACCTACCTCACCGTCCGCGCCGAGCCCGGCGGTGAACTCGCCAGCGCGCCCGACGTCTACGGCCTCGACGGCGGCATTGGCGGCGAGGCCGGCCGCATCGCCGCAGTGCGCTGAGGAAATTGATGTCGAATTGCACAGCCTCTTACTCGAGCCGGGCCGCTAAGTAACCGCAATATCGCCCTATTCTAAATACTTGCCGAGGAGCTATGACTCATGAGTGCAAGTAGTTAACTCTGTTTCTGAAGGAGCGGGAATAGGAAATGTTGATCGCGGAGCTAAACTGCCTTCAGGCGATCTACTACGAAATTAGTCGAAGTTCGTAGATGCTTTCGGTCGATGCCCCTACTCGGCCAACATATTTCCAACCGGCGGCATGATAGAAGCTTGCCGCGCGCGACCCGCTTTCTGTGGTCAGACGAATAGTTTTCAGCCCAGACGCTTCTGCGGCACAAATCAAAGTCTTGTGGAGTGTTTTACCGATTCCACGTCCTTCTAGTTGGGCTGCAACAAACAGCGCCCAAATGGTCCCATTTGCTATGTCGATAGCCGCGAAGCCGGCTATCCGATCATCCGTTAGCGCTACCCAGCAGCTGCCATTTTCAATGTAAGGCAAATAGGACGCCTCCGAGATGGCATCCGGACGATCGAGTCTATTCTCGCGCACCGACAGCCTGATATCGTGCATTGCCGGAATATCGGACGGTTGCGCCAGTCGAACAGACGTATTCATTTGAAGCTACCCTCCATTTTCGTACGAGTCGGGCGCTTTAGGTGGTCTGAAGGTGTAGCGCGTTCACCAGCTGCATTAATCGTCAGGCGGATGTATCCTCGCGGACTTCTCCCAGTCCATCGTTTAAAAGCTCGTGAAAACGCGCTGGGGTCTGAAAAGCCAATAAGGTACGCGACTTCATTCACGGATGTCTTTTGCCCTTCAAGATAGTGCAGCGATAACTTCCGACGGAGGTCGTCCAGAACACCCTCGAACGTCGCTCCTTCGGTCTTGAGTTTGCGATAAAGGGTCTGGCGGCTGATCGCCATCCGCTCCGCAACCGCGTCGATGCCAGCATCGCCTCTGTGCAGGAGCTGCATCAATACGCCTTCGACCTTGTTGCGGACAGTTCTGCCCTCCTGCAGCCGTTCGAGCAATGCATTGGCATGCTTGCTCAGAATTCCGAAAGCATAGTGCGGCGTTTGCGCGACCGGGTGTGTCAGCCAAAGCTCGTCGAGCTGCATGGCGTTGCGTTTGCGTTCGAACATCACCGGGGCGCGAAATACACGCTCATATTCGTCTGCATATGGCGGTGCCTTATGAGTGAAATGCACGGCACCCACATGCAGCGCGTCAGAAAAGCGTCGTGGTCCTGACGCAAGCCGCGCAAAGGTGATTTCGGTCAGTTCGGGAAATGCATTGGCATTGACCCGGTTGTCGACCAACCAGATCTCGCCTGACTCGCGCACAATTTCGAACCTCTGAGACAGGCCAATATCGACCTCCGCGACCAAGCGACCATAACGATTAAGCTGGGTCAGCGCGTCCATCATGGTAGCGGAAGCATGCGTGATTAGTCCGACTACCGACAATTCGGACAGGTCGACTTGCTCAGCATAATGGAGCGCCAGAGCCGCATCGCCAGTCAGTTCCTTGGCGGCCAAAACGAGTGCCTCATATCGTGGCATCGCTACACGGCTGTCCCGATCGTCCAGGTCCGCTGCGCTGATGCCCGAACGTTGCAGCAGCATGTCCCGCTCCGCGCCCGCAGCAACTGCAAAATCAATCATTCCACGGACGATGCCTGCTGAAACAGTATGATCAACCATCGCTGCAACCTGGGGTCATGTTTTTGATGCGACTGGTCATGGAAGTAGGTGTATTACGTCGGCAATACGCATTGCAAGCTTCAAAACAGGGGGACCATGATGCGTATGAGGATCGCCGGGATACTAGCCGTTTCAATGCTGACCACGGCACAGGCGGCGAGCGCCAATACGGTGAGTGACTGGGTGGAATTCGCTAACCGCATCCACAGCCCGCTCGATCCGGCGCCCGAAGGCCGCGCTCGTCCGGAAAGTAGCCGCGCGACGACGCGGGTGGCGCTGGCGATGTTCGAGGCGCTGAACGCAGTCGACCGCCGGTATGAAAGCTATGTCGGCATGCAGCCGGGCGACAAAGCGGCATTACCTGATGCGGCGGCTATCACTGCGGCGTACCGCGTATTGAGCGAGCATTTTCCCAGCGCAAAGGGGGAATTGGACGACGGCTATGCGATTGCCATGGCTGCGCTCCCCGCTGACGCGCGACGTGAGGCGGGGCGATTGATTGGCGAACGGGCGGCAAAAGCTGCGCTGGCAGTTGGCGGAATCGACCCGAAGATCACGCAGAAACCCTATAAGCCCAACGCCACTCCTGGTTTGTGGGTTGCAACCGACCTGCCTTCGATCAGACCGCATTTTGTGGCCTACTTCCCTTGGGCAATTGCCAATGTGGATGCGTTGCGATCCCCGCCACCGCCCGCGTTGACCAGCGAGCGATGGGCCAAGGACTATGACGAGGTTAAACGGCTGGGTGGAAAAAAGAGCGAGGAACGCACGCCGCACCAAAGCCTGATGGCGCAATATCGCATCCTGCCCGATCTTAGTCCCGCGCTGCGTCGGACGGCGGATTCGGCCGGACGGACGCACGTGCAAAATGCCCGCATGTATGCGCGCGTCTATATGGCGATCGACGATGGTGTGGTCGCGATGTCGGCGGCAAAGCTATTTTACGACACTTGGCGTCCGATCACCGCAATTCGCAATGGGGCCGAGGATGGCAATGACGCGACGGTACCCGATCCGGCGTGGGAATCGTTCTTACCGACCCCGAACTTTCCCGAACACCCGTGCGGACACTGCGCCTATGCAGGGGCAGTGGCGGAAGTGATGGCGGCGGAAGACGGACCGCGGCCGGCGGGCGGTATTCGGGTCACGTCCATGTCGTCTCCCAAGGCTGTGGTGCAAATCCTGCCGAGCTGGGCCGAATGGGCGCAACAGGTTTCCGACTCACGTATTTATGCGGGAGCCCACTTCCGCTTTGCCAACGAAGCAGGTGAGGTGATCGGTCGTCTTGCCGGCAAAGCCGTGCTCGACAAGGTGATGCGGCCATTGTCGCACGCCAGGTCGCGTTAGGGACTGACGATGCCAAACTATCTTTTGCCCTGTCATGTCACTCATCGTGCCGGCGACTCCAATGCCAGCAGCGCCGCTTTCGGCTCGGGCGCCTAGTGGCTCGTCTCTGCGCTTTTGCCCTTAACAAGGATCGCCATGGCCATGCCCGGTCGGCGGTCATGTCGCGCGGGCTTTTCAAACGTGCGTCGAGAATTGCAGGCGACCCGCGCACCCGCCGCCGACAGAGGAGGTTCGCATGTTATTTCGTTTGATTGTGACGCTTTCCGTCGTGCCCTTTCTGGTGTTGACGCCTGTCCTCGAGATCGGCGCGACCCACGTCTTGAATCCGGCTTGGCCAGCGCACGCCCGCCTTCATGAGGTCTGGCAACTCGCGACAAACTGCGGAATTGCGATCTTGATTCTTTTCCTGGCTTGGGTCCGGAGAGAGGAGCGCCTGGCCGCAATCGTCGGACTTCCCGTGACGGGGGGCTTCTTCGTAGCGCTTAGTCTGGCCCCGCTTTACGGTGGCAGCATGCGTCATGCCGATGGCACGGAACTCGCCTTTCTCGGGGTCAATCTCGGCACCCTGATCATGGGATTTTCCATGCTTGGCTTGTCGTTCGTAATATTTGGCTCGAGGGGGCCAGCCAGGGACTCCGGTGTCGCCCAAGCCAAGCTCGAGGTCGAGACCAAGTCGTGATTACCAGAGCAATCAGCCATCCGTAACCTGCAGCTGCCATCGTCGATGGCTGCGCGTCAATTTGAAGGGCCGTTGACCATGCGTGCCGTGCTCACCCTTGCGACTTTCGGGCTGCTCCTGACGACAGCCGATAGAGCCCAGGCGGGCACTTGCGAAGCGACATTCCTCAAGCAGGGAAATGTCATCGGCGGCCTGCGGTTCATCGCAACCGCCAGCTTCGCCGATCTGCCAGTCAGAAGCGCCATCGAACAGATGCGCGGTATCGTCGTCCCTCGCAGCTACGATATCTTGGTAGAGGAGGCCGAACAGGGCAGCATGCTCATCGAGCAGCCACGAACCGAGAAGGCACGCGCGTTTCCCATCACCATTACCGCGACTGCCGAGAGCGGCGTCACGACAGTTCGCATGGACGCGAAACTGAGCACCGCCATGATGGTCAAGACCGAGGCCGCACGCTTCGAAATGTGCGGAATCCTGGCAGAGCTGAAGGGAGGAAAGGCCGGCTTGGCTCGTGCAGCGGCCGCCAGGAATGCTGTTTCGGAACGTCCGCCGTTGCGCATCTCCGCACTCGAACTGTCCAGCCAGGTTTCAAAGGATACGGAGCGGAACGCGGCCGCCGTGCCCCTGCGATATCGCCATCGGCGCTTCACCATCACCGGAATTGTCGACTATATTCGTAAGGATGGCCAATTCTATCGCGTGGCGTTCAGGATCCCGCAACCCTGGGAGCAAGCCATTCGCCTGCCCGGTGCGGCACCGTTCAAGACCGACATCAGCTGCCTTATGGCTCCGGGCCAGGCGGCCTACGCGCTCACGTTGAAGCCCGACCGCAATGTGAAGCTGACCGGCACCTTCCACGACTTCAATGAGGATCGACACGTGATGTGGCTCGACCAATGCAGGCCTGAGCAGTAAGTGCGAGGATGGCTCTTTCGGCATCCTGTGTCGTTGGGCTTGATAATGAGGCTCCGACATTCGGGCCGAACGACGAAAAGGTTGCTATTTTATGCCTACGGGAACGGTGAAGTTTTTCAACGAGTCGAAGGGCTTCGGTTTCATTCAGCCTGAGGGTGGAGGAGCCGACGCGTTCGTTCATATTTCCGATGTTGAACGCTCCGGGATGAACACCTTGCGCGAGAACGACCGGGTTTCCTACGATGTCGAGGAAGACCAGCGCGGGAAGATGAAGGCCACGAACCTCAAGTCGGCCTGACCTTTAATAGATCAGTTCCAGTGGGAGACGCGCCCCTGCGCGCGTCACCCACTGGTTTGCGAATTGAGCGATCCTAAAAGAGCAACGTCGAGGATCAGGTGGTCGGAGGCGACAGATTGCATCCGCCGGAGTTACAGGCCCGGCGCTTCGCAGCGATCTGGCAGGCGGTTGGTGGCGACTTCTTCATCGACGCGCGCACCGATCGCCAACGCGAAAGAGGCGATGGCCTGAATACGAGGGGTTTGGTCGTGTGGACGCCACGGCATCCTCAAAGAGGGCGATGGCCCATCGCTTCGCCTAGCCGCACAGGCCGTTCGGGTGCCCAGCCTGTCTCAAAGGCGATGGCGTCCTGCCTGAACAACATCACGATCGTCGAGCCAAGGAGGAAGCGGCCCATCTCCTCGCCCTTCCGCAGCACGATGTCCTGCTCGGCATAGCTCCATTCGGATAGCCTACCGGTCCGCGTGGGATTGACGACGCCATGCCACACGGTCGCCATGCTGCCGACGATCGTGGCGCCGACCAGCACCATCACGAACGGGCCGTGCTCCACGGATTCGAACACGCATACGACCCGCTCGTTACGCGCGAACAAATTGGGCACCCCGCGCGCGGTCACCGGATTCACCGAGAACAGCGCTCCCGGCACGTAGATCATGCGGGTGAGGCGGCCGTCGCAAGGCATGTGCAAACGGTGGTAGTCCTTGGGCGACAGATAGAGGTTCGCGAAGCTGCCGTGGCGGAAGTGGGCCGCCAGCGCCTGGTCGCCGCCGACCAATTCGGTCGTGGTGAAGCGGTGACCCTTGGCCTGCAGCACATGATGGTCATCGATCACCCCTAACTGGCTGATCGCGCCGTCGACCGGGCAGACGAAATCGGCGGCCGCGATCGGGCGCGCACCGACCTTCAGCGGACGGGTAAAAAAGTCGTTGAAACTCGTGTAGCTCCCGACGTCCGGATTTTCGGCCTCGGCCATGTCGACGCCGTACTTGTTGACGAACCAGCGGATCAGCCGGGTGGTGAGAGCACCCTGCCGGGCGCTAGCGACGCGTCCCGCAATGGCCGTCAGGCGCTGCTTGGGAAGCAAATATTGCAGCATGACTTTCAGGCGGTCGGACACTCGAGGACTTTCAGGCATGAGCGACTTGGGGGAATGCGCCCTAAGCGCGCGGACCTGATCGCCCGTTCCAGGACCGATTCATCGCGGGCGCCGGGCTGATGGCCGGGAGCGCTTCGCTCTTTCCTAACTGCGCTCGCGGACGGCGCTGAATTCGACTCCCGGCCACTCATCCTGAAAGCGCCCAAACTCCCATGCGTTTCGCATCAGCAGCACGGGCACGTCGTCCTGGTCTTCCGCCATGTTGGAGCGAAGCGCTTCCATCAGCTTCTTGAGCAGCGCCGGGTCGTCCGAATGCACCCAGCGCGCCACCTCGTAGGGCGAGGGCTCAAATTCGAGGGCGGCCCCATATTCCTGACCGAGCCGGGTCTGCAGGACATCGAGCTGCAGCTCTCCGATCACCCCGACGATCCATTGCGAGCCAATCACCGGCTTGAACAGGCGGATCACGCCTTCCTCGGCGAGATCGGACAGACCCCGCCGCATCTGCTTGACCTTCATCGGGTCGCCCAGCAGCACCCGCCTCAGTATCTCCGGCGCGAAGTCAGGCAGCCCGGTGAAAGTCACGTCGCCTCGCTCGGACAGCGTATCGCCGACGCGAAGGGTGCCGTGGTTCGGGATGCCGATGATGTCGCCGGCCACGGCGCCATGAGCAAGTTCGCGGTCGCGGGCGAAGAAGGTGATCGGATTGTGCACGGCCATGGGCTTGCCATGCCGGCTGTTGAGCACCTTCATCCCCCGCTGGAGCTTCCCGGAGCAGATCCTGACGAACGCGACCCGGTCGCGGTGGTTGGGATCCATGTTCGCCTGCACCTTGAACACGAAGCCCGTCAGCCGCTGCTCGTCGGGTGCCACGGGCGCCGGCCTGGCCGGCTGCGCTTGTGGCGGCGGCCCGTCGTCGGCGAGAATGTTGAGGAGCTGCTCGACCCCGAAGCCCCTCAATGCACTGCCGAAGATGACGGGGGTGAGATCGCCCTGTCGGAAGGCATGGAGGTCAAAGGCGGGATAGGATGCCAGGGCCAGGCCGCCGTCTTCGCGCAGGCTTTCGACGGCAGATGCCGGGATGGCCGCGGCAATCGCCGGATCGTCGATGCCGCTGGTCTCGATCCATTGCCCGGGCACGACCCCGTCGCTCCGGTCGGCGACGAGCAGTTGCGATCGTCGCAGATCGTAGAGGCCGTGGAACAGTCCGCCGATGCCGGTCGGCCAATTCTGCGGGCTGACATCCAGCTGGAGGGTTTCGGCGATCTCGTCGAGGAGCGCGAACGGACTGAGCCCCTCCCGGTCCACCTTGTTGATGAACGTGATGATCGGGACATTGCGCAGTCGGCAGACCTCGAACAGCTTGCGCGTCTGCGGCTCGATCCCTTTGGCGGCGTCGATCACCATGATCGCGCAATCGACGGCGGTCAGGGTCCGATACGTGTCTTCGGAAAAGTCCTGGTGCCCGGGTGTGTCCAGCAGATTGAACAGGATGTTCGCGCGCTGGAACGTCATGACCGAGCTGGTG
>JANPKL010000118.1:0-1594 GCA_031425975.1 Sphingomonas sp. | reverse complement strand
CCGAGCCGCCGGGCAATCGCCGCCCGTTCGATCTCGTCGGCGACCAGCGCGATGCGCTTGCCGTGCGGCAGTGCGGCGAGGCTCAGCCGGTGCGCGAAGTCGTTGCTCATGGCAACACCCCGGCCATCAGCGCCTCATCGCTGCGCCCCTCGATCGCCTGCCAGTGGCGCTTCAATTCCGCCACGGTGAAGGCCAGCGCCGCCTCGCCCGGGACCGTGCCGCGATAGACCGAGCGGGTCGCGACTGCTTCCCAGCTCTCCTCGCCGTCGACCGCGCGTCGCCACGCACCGACCCGCCCGCCGAGCGCGCCGACCAGGCTGCCGACCCTCTTTCCCATCACCGGGTCGCCGACCCCGTCCTGGCGCAATTGCGCGTCCATGTCGGCGACGAAGCATTCAATCAGGCCGACGCTCGCCTTGCCCGCATCATCTCCGCCGCGTTCCAGCCGGACGTCGGTCAGCGCGAGCAGGGTAGCAAGCACCGCGAACCGGCCCTCCATCGTGTCGGGCGCCTGCCCCTCCACATACCAATGGGGCAGGCGGGCCTTGACGACCACCTGGTCGTAGAGCGGCCGGGCGACGCTGGGTTCGCTCCGGAACAGCCGCAGCAGCGACTTCATGATCATCCTCCGTTCAGCCAGCCGCCTGCACTTGGCGTATAGCCCTCGACCCGATATTGAGCGGCCAAACAACCGGCGCAAGGGCGGACCGGACCGGAGCTTCAGACCAGTGACCAGCAATCGTCTATTCCTCATCGCCGCCGCCCTGATGTTGAGCGGCTGCGCCGGTTACCGCGAGAGCCGCGGCTATATCATGGATGAGCAACTCGTCTCCGCGGTCCAGGTCGGGACCGACAACAAGGCCTCGGTCGAGAAGACGCTGGGCCGCCCGACCTTCACCGGTCAGTTCAACCCGAACGAATATTATTATGTCAGCCGGGCGACCTCCACTTTCGCCTTCCGCAATCCGCGGGTTACCGACCAGACCGTACTGCGCATCCGCTTCGATGCGGCCGGCAACGTCACCTCGGTCGATCGCACCGGCGAGGACAAGATCGCATCGATCGATCCCTATGGCCGCACCACCCCGACGTTGGGCCGCCGCAAGAGCTTCTTCGAGGAATTCTTCGGCAACATCGGCACCGTCGGCGGGGTCGGCACGGGTGCCGGCGGCCAGCCGGGCCAGCCGGGGCGCTAATTGGCGTTTTGCCGGGCGCGGTCTAGATACCGCCTATGACCGCTCATCCGGCCGGCATGACCTATGCCGACTACCTTCAGCTGCCGACCCTGCTGTCGGCGCAGCAGCCGCATAGCGACCTGCATGACGAGATGTTGTTCATCGTCATTCACCAGGCCAAGGAATTGTGGCTTAAGCAGATGCTGCACGAGGTCGAGCTCGCCGTCCGCCTGGTCGCGGCGGACGATTTCGCCTCGGCCTATAAATCGCTCGCACGTGTCAGCCGCATCCAGTCGGTGATGACGCTGAGCTGGGACGTGCTGGCGACCATGACACCGGTCGATTATGCCAAGTTCCGCCACGTGCTCGGCACGTCGTCGGGCTTCCAGTCGGCGCAATTTCGCGAGCTCGAATATCGC
>JANPKL010000117.1:0-9193 GCA_031425975.1 Sphingomonas sp. | reverse complement strand
GCAGCGGATCAGTGGTATCGAGGTTGCGGGGACGGTCGGGATGATCCGCCGCTGGGCCGCGATTGCTCCGGGGATGCTAGCCGACTTGCAAGGGCAGGAGAGGGACAGTGCGACGCCGGGCATACGAGTCGCGACGCGGCTACATCCTTATCCGGTCGTCGGCTGCATCAGCCCGTGGAATTTCCCGCTGACGCTGGCGCTGATCGACGCCATTCCCGCGCTGGCGGCGGGAAGCGCGGCGATCGTCAAGCCGAGCGAGGTGACGCCGCGTTTCATGGGGCCGCTGCGTGCGGCGATTGCGCGCGTGCCCGAACTGGTCGGCGGACTGCATATCATCGAGGGCGATGGCGCGACCGGGGCGGCGCTGGTTGGCGCTTGCGACTATGTCTGCTTCACCGGGTCGGTCGTGACGGGGCGCAGGGTCGGCGAGGCGGCGGCGAGGGCGTTCGTCCCCGCCAGCCTCGAGCTTGGCGGCAAGGATGCGATGATCGTCTTGGGCGATTGCGATCCGATTGCCGCGGCGCGGACCGCGTTGCGCGCGTCGGTCGTCAACAGCGGGCAAGCGTGCCAGTCGATCGAGCGCATCCTGGTCGATGCGGCGATTGCCGAGCGGTTCACTGAGGCGCTGGTCGCCGAGGCGAAGGCGGTTCGGCTCAATTTTCCCGATATCGGCAGCGGGGACATCGGGCCGTTCATCTTCGCGCAGCAGGCGGAGATCGCGCAGTCGCAGATCAATGCCGCGGTAGCGGATGGCGCGCGGGTGCTTGCGGGCGGCATGGTCGAGGAGCTGGGCGGCGGGCTATATCTGCGACCGACATTGCTCGACCGGGTCCGGCCGGGGATGGCGATTTGGGACGAAGAAAGCTTCGCGCCGATCCTTCCCGTGATGCGCTTCTCGGATGAAGACGAAGCGGTGGCGCTGGCTAATGCGGGAACCTTCGGACTGTCGGCCGCGGTGCTTTCGGGCGACCGAGCGCGCGCGCTGCGGGTGGCAAGGCGGCTGACCGCGGGAGCGGTGTCGATCGGCGACGGGTCGCTAACTTCGATGGTGTGGGACGCGGAGAAATCGAGCTTCGGCCTGTCGGGGCTGGGGCCGAGCCGGATGGGCGCGAGCGGACTCACCCGTTTCCTGCGGCGCCAGGCGTTGTTGATTCAGACCGGGGCGGCCCTGCCGCTATCGGCTTATGCGGAGGATGGGTGATGCTTGCACTGATGATCGCGGCGACGATCGCCGCCGCGCCGCCGCCGCGCATCTGCGACGACAAGCCGGTGCTGATGATCGTCAACGGCCCGACCCATGACGGGGGGCGGCTGCGCGCTTATGCCGAGCGGATCGCGAAGAGCGGAATCTACGACCGGCTCGGCGCTTATTATCTGAATGCGCCGCGCCCGATCGCGACCTTCGAGGGATCGCCCCCGGCCAGCCTGACGACGCTGGTGGTGCGCTTCCCCTGCCTCGCGAATGCCGAGGCCTTCTGGTATTCCGCGCTCTACCAGGACGTGCTTCGGCCGCTCCGGCTCAATCCTTCGGCGGGCGAATATGTGGTAACCGTCTATCCCGAGGTGCCGGTGCGCGCGGCTCTGGCGGAAGCGATCGGGAGCAACGCCTACAAGCGCAAGTTCGACGGGTCGGGCGAGAAGCGAGCGAAACCGCGGTGATTGAACCACCTCCCGAAAAAGCGTAGATTACGTGGGCGCAACGAAATGCGCGTTTCGGGAGTCCCATCATGGCCGACATCCTTTCCGCTCTCCTGCTCCTTGCGGCCGCACCGACGTCTGCTGCCCCGAGTTTTGCCGCTATCGCGGCGGGCGCGCCCGCATGCACCGGTGCCAGCTGCGCCGCCGACCGATGCGATGCGGCGACCTGCAGTTCGAGCCTGTCCTTCTCCGCCATGCACAAGCCCGGCGGTGTCCACGCCCCCGCCTCGAGCCTCGAGGTGATGAGCTGGAGCTGGGGGGCCAGCAACGCCGTCCCGTCGCCGCGCGACGCCGCCGACGGCATGGCCAGCGGAAAGCGCTCATCAACAGGCATGGGCAGTGGCAAGGCATCGATGAGCGACCTGTCGGTGATGCGTTCTGCGCCATCCTCCTCGCCTGATGCGCCATCCAGTGTATCGAGCGTGTCGAACCTGGCCGGCGGCTCGGCCCCCGCCGCACAGGCCTCCTATGCACGCTCCTCGCCGCCAGCCTGCGCGGTTTCCTCGGGCGCCTGTCCCGGCACCGTCAGCGTGCAGCTGTCATCCAGTCGCAAGGGCTGGGACGGCTGCGTCAAGGGCAGTCATATCCCAAGCGCGCATCTGCGCGGGGCCGCGTCCGACCTTCACCTGCGCGACGTGACGATCGAGGATTGCGACGATGCCAGCAGCCGCATGACCTTACGCTATGCCGCGGTCAGCGAGGCACCGCCCGCGCCCTCGAGCCGTTGAGATAAGGGCGTGCGCTTGATCGCGGGGGTTGGCGGGGCCACATGGCGGCCATGTTGATCGAAACCGAGCGCACGCCCAACCCGTCCACCCGCAAGTTCCTTCCCGGCGTGCCGGTGATGGAGGCGGGCAGCCGCGACTTTCCCGGTGCGGGCAGCGCCGCCGTTTCGCCGCTCGCCGCGGCGCTGTTCGCTACCGGCGACGTCGAGGGGGTGTTCTTCGGGCGCGATTTCGTCTCGGTCACCGCGGCGCCCGAAGTCGACTGGGCCGGGCTCGAGATCGACGTCGTCCAGGTGATGCTCGACCATTTCGTGTCGGGCGCGCCGCTGTTCGCGCCGGGCTCGGCCGCGGGGATCATGGTTGCCGACGACGAGGCGAGCTATGACGAGGACCCGGCCGACGCCGAGATCGTCGCGCAGATCAAGGAATTGCTCGAAACGCGGGTTCGCCCGGCGGTGGCGCAGGACGGCGGCGATATCGTCTATCGCGGTTTTCGCGGCGGCACGCTCTATCTGGCGATGCAGGGGGCGTGCGCGGGTTGCCCGTCGAGTGCAGTCACCCTGAAGCGCGGGGTCGAGAACCTCGTCCGCCATTACGTCCCAGAGGTGGAGAGCGTCGAGGCGGTGTGACGAGCTCCTCCCCCGGTTGTCCGGGGGAGGCCGCCGACGTCATCGCACGTTGAAGGTCACGTCGATTCCGAATGTCCGCCCGCGCCGCAACGGGGCGAAGAAGGCACGCGGAGCGCCGGTGTCGATATTGAAGGTCTGGCCCTGGAAGGTGCCCGTGCGAGGCTGGCCCGGGGGCGCCGCAGGGATGCCGCGGATGCCATTGCCGTAGCGATAGTCGAACCAGCGGGTAGCGAGCGGCGGCGCGTCCTCGTCGGTAAGGTTTCGGCCGAACAGCGAGATGGCGTAGCGGTCGGTCTTCACCCCGATCCGGCCGTTGAGCAGGAACGCGCTCGGGACATAGGCCAGATTGTCGGTCTGGACGTATTTCTTCGATTCCCAGCTGAACTGGAGGCCGGTGGCGAAGCGCAGCGCGGTCGACAGCGGGAGTTCGTAGTCGACCGCGCCGTTGAGCATGTGCTTCGATCCCAGAGGCAGCTGCTTGCCCTTGATATCGCACAGGGGAAGGAATTGCGCGGGCGGGGTCGCGACGTTGAAATTGGGCTGGAAGCCGCCTGAATTGAGGACGAAGTAATCGAAGTCGCAGCCCTTGGTGAATTTGGCGTCGGCGAGGCTGTAGCCGGCCTGGACGTTGACGCCGCGCATCGGCCGGGCGAAGAATTCGAGTTCGACCCCCTGCGTCCGTGCATTGCCGCTGTTGACCGCGACCGAGATGGTGGTGGTGCCGGTCAGCGGCGCGATCGAGCGGGTCAGCTGGACCCCCTCGAGCGTGTTGCGGAACAGTGCCACGCCGAAGTTGATCCGCCGGTCGGCGAGCGCGATCTTGGTCCCTATCTCGCCGCCCTTGGCCACTTCCTGGTCGTAAACGGTAAGATCCTGATTGTTGGTGGCGAGGCTGGGACTGCCGCCGGTGCCGTTGAAGCCACCGGGCTTCACGCCCTTCGCCCAGGTGCCGTAGACCAGAATGTCCTCGGTCGGCTTGAAGTCTACGGTGACGCGCGGGGTCCAGGCCTTGAACTTGCCGGCCGGGCGGCAGGTGCCGGTAAAGCCGAAGCGTGACGCGTTGTCGGTCTCGCCGGCGCAGAAGATGTTGGTGGCGGACTGGCGGTCGATCACCGTCTTGCGCTCGGTGGCGTAGCGGATTTCGCCGGTGACGGTCAGATTTTCGAGGATATCGACCGCCGCCAGTGCGAACACCGCCTTGTTGCGGATGGACGAGACGTTGGTGGCATCGGCGCCGAGCGGATTACCGTCCGGGAAGGCGAAGTTGAGGTCGCGGCCTCTGATCTGCTGTTCGAACAGATAGGCACCGACCATGCCGCGAACCCGCTGGTCGGCCGGGCTGGTCAGCCGAACTTCCTGGCTGAAATCCTCCTGCTTGCGGGTGGTGGTGTTGGCAAACGCCCCCTCGGCAGTCGGGCCGACCGGGCCGAACAGGCTGAAGAAAGCCTCCGAATGGTCACTGTCGGTGCCGAACTTGTTCTTGTTCTTGCGCCATCCGGTGAGGCTCGACAGCACGAAGCCCGAGCCGCCGAAATCCCAGTCGGCAATGGCGCTGAGGAAGGTCTGCTTGTTCTCGACCCCGTCGAAGGCGGTTCCGTCCCGAACGCCGAGGCCCGGAATGTCGAGCGGGTCGGTGTTCAGCTTCAGCCGCTCGGGCCGGGCCTGGATCGCGCCGCAATAATATTGGTTGGGATTGTCGACCTGCGAGAGATCGATGCCCGCCGCCCGCGGCTGAAAGGTGAATGGCGGGGCGGTGCCCTGCGCCTGGCGATAGAGCAGCGAGCGCAGGCCCGGCTTGCAATTGTTGAGGTCAGCACCCTGGAGAAACAAGGCGAGCGGCCCGTCGTCGTCCTCGCGAAGTTCGGCCCGGGCGCGCAGCTTGAGGTCGGCGAAAGGTCGCGCGACGATGGTCGCGTAGACGCTGTCACTTTCCTCGTTGCCGACCTTTTTGCCGGTCAGCAGGTTGGTATATTCGCCGTCGTAGCGAAAGACGCGCGCGCCGACCCGGAAGCCGAGCGCATCGCCGAGGATCGGCCCCGAGGCGCTTGCCGCGAGCTCGGTCTCGCCATGTTCCGCGATCCGGCCGCGGCCGTTGACGGTGAAGCGGCGCGTGGGATCCTTGGTGATATAGTTGATCGCGCCGGCATAGGTGTTGCGGCCGTAAAGCGCCGATTGCGGCCCCTTGATCACCTCGACCCGCTCGATGCTCAGGGGATCGAATCCCTGGATGTCGCCCTGGTAATAGATGCCGTCGACGAAATAAGCGGCACCCGTCTCAACCCCGAACTGGACCCCGGCGAGCACGTTGGACTGGCCGCGGATGACCGGCCGATCGGTCGAGCGGCCGAATGCCTGGCTGAAGCTGATGCCAGTCGCCTGCTTGGCGAAATCGTCGATGCTGGTGAGCCCCCGCTCGGCGATCTGATCGGCGCCGATGACCGAAACACTGACCGGCGCATCGGACAGGCGCTCGGCCACCTTGCGGGCTGTGATTACGATCTCCCCCGGAATTCGAGTGCCCTCGTCCTCGGTTGCGGTGGCGGCGGAATTGGGGATGGCTCCGCCCTCGGCGGGGGGCGCTGCAGCCTGCTGCGCGGCGGCGCCGCTGGCCCAGCCCAGCGCGAGCAGGGACGTCGTGAAATGCAGCAAGGTGCCCCTGTCGATCATAGCCAAAATCCTCCCCAAAGTTGTCCGGACAACATGACAATCACGTGACCGGTTGTTTGTCCAGCGGGCGAATGGAATCGCCGATCCAACCCGGCTCGGCGATGTTTTCCGGCCACAGCCTCAGACCGGTTTCACATTGCCAAGAAAGGCGGTCGCGAGCAGCAAGGCGTAGATGACGAGGACCCAGATGCGGGTGCCATTCATGGCGCGCAGCAGCGGCAGCTCGGTCGCGTCGCTCGACCCCTCCGCCACCAGCTTGCCGAGCAACGGCCCGACCGGCTTGAACGCGACGTCGATCATGATCGCGGCGAGGAAGATCAGGCCGAACAGGAATGCCTTGAGGGCCAGCCACGGCGGCGCCAGCGGCGCGCCGGTCAGCCAGCTTTCGGCCCCCAGCCAGAGGTAGAAAAGCGTCATCAGCAACTTGAACCAGGTCTCGACACCCTTGTTGGCGCGCATCGCGGGGGAGGCGGTGCCCCGAGCGTGGGCGGTGAGCACGAACCAGCTCCACCACAGGCCCGCGAGCCAGGCAATGGCGACGATCGGCCAGCCGACCTCCCACCAGCGCCCGAGCTGAAGCATCGACAGCGTCGCCGGGACCATCAAAGCCCAGGCGATCCGCGGCGCGAGATCGACGATGACCAGCATCTTCAACAGCGCAAGCCGCTGCTCGAGCGACCAGGCGGCGCGGCGCCGGAAATTCTGGCCAAGCAGGAACACGCCGATGTCGCCGCCCAGCCACACCACGAACAGCAAAAGGTGAAAGAAGACCGCGAACGGATAGATCTGCGCCGCGCTCATGTGGCGGTAATGCTGCGGCGCAGCAACGGTGAAGGCTTGACATTGGGGTTATCCACGCCACGAAGTTGTCCGGACAACTTCTGGATGTCAACCGTCCGGCCATCGCCCGAATGACAGGGGGTCCGCTTATGCTTCGATCGGCGCTTTCGACCACCGCCCTCGCACTCCTGCTAGCTGGAACGGCATCGGCGCAAAATGTTCCCGCCGCGGCTGCGCCGGATTCGCCGGAGACGGGCGAGGAACAGCCGGCCGACGACAGCATCGCCCCGCCGGCGATCGAACCGACCGGCGGGATCGAGGATATCGTGGTGACGGCGCAGCGCCGGGCCGAGCGGGTGCAGGACGTGCCGATCGCGATCAGTGCCTTTTCTGCTCGCCAGCTCGAGGCGCAGGGCGTTTCCAATACGCTCCAGCTGGGCAATTTCGTTCCGAATCTGGTGGCGCAGAACAATACCGGCATCGGCTCGGCCAATGCCTATTTCCTGCGCGGACTCGGCTCGACCGAGACCATCGCGACCTTCGACCCGCCGGTCGGCACCTATGTCGACGACATCTATCTGTCGCGCCAGAATGCCAACAATCTGTCGATGTTCGACGTCGAGCGGATCGAGGTGCTGCGCGGGCCGCAGGGCACCTTGTTCGGGCGTAACACCACCGGCGGCGCGATCAACGTCATCCTCGCGCAGCCGGGTGAGACATGGGGCGGCTTTGTCGAGGCCGGGGTAGGCGCCCATGAGAAATTCCTGATCCGCGGGTCGCTGGACATCCCGTTGAGCGACGATTTCGGTGCCAAGGTCAGCGGCTACACCCAGAACGACCGCGGCTATGTCCGCAACAGCGTGACCCGCGACTGGCTCAACGACGACGACGGCTATGGTGCGCGGCTAGGCCTGAGGGCGCGCTTGAACCCGGCGATTCGCTGGTCGGGCTCGGCGATGCGGGTGGTGTCGAAGGGCGACAATCTGCTCAACTTCAGCTGCGACCGGCGCAATCCCGTCGATTGCGATGGCCGCTTCGCCGCGACCGGGCTGCGCGAAGGCGTGACCCCGGCCTGGCCCGCGGGCACCATCACCGGGCGAAAGGCCGGCTTCAGCCTTGGCCAGAAGGCGCGAAGCGATATCTTCATTTCGAAATTCGACATCGGACTTGCCGAACAGCTCGACCTGTCGCTGATCACCGGTTTCGTCGACCTGGAGCAGACCTTCGTCTACGACTTTGCCGACGGCAATTCGGCACTTTTCACGCTTTTCCCAAGCATCACGGTGCCGCGGCCGATCGCCAGCGGCAATCCGCTGGGCGGCTACAACATCATCAACGACGGCACCCACCGCCAGTTCAGCCAGGAGGTGAAGCTGACCGGCGGGCTTGGCGACCGGATCGAATATGTCACCGGCCTCTATTATCTGAAGGAGCGCAATCGCACCGATATCGCCGATTACAGCGTCGGCTTCGGCGGGCTGCAGGGCGACCGATTGCTGCGCAACACGACCACCGCGTTCGCGGCTTATGCGCAGGCCGATGTCCGGATTATCGAGGCGCTGACGGCGACAATCGGGGTGCGCTGGACCGACGAGACCAAGCGGCTCGACATCAGCGACAATCGCGCGGCCTGCCAGGTCACGCCGCTGCCCGCGACCTGCGTCGACAACGCCTTCCTGGTCGCGCAGAACGGGGTGCCGATCGCGCGCAAGCTCAATACCAAGATTTGGACCCCGCGCTTCGCGCTCAACTACAAGCCGAGCACCGATCTGCTACTGTTCACGTCGGCGACGCGGGGCTTCAAGTCGGGCGGGTGGAATGCGCGCGAGACCTCGGCCCGGCGCTTCCTGCCGTTCGGTCCCGAGAAGGTGTGGAGCTACGAGGCGGGTTTCAAATCCGACTTCATGGGCAATCGCCTGCGCCTCAACATGACCGCGTTCCAGCTCGACGTCAGCGACCTGCAGGTGCTCGGCGGGGTGCTCAGCGCGACCGGGTCGGCCAGCTTCGTCACCCGCAATTTCGCCGATTATCGCAATCGCGGGCTCGAGATCGAACTGTCGGCGCGACCAGTGGACGGGCTCAACCTGTTCGCCAATGTCGGGCTGCAGAAGGACAAATATCGCGGCATCGCCGGGCGCCCCGCGGCGGACACCTATGGCGTGCCGTCGGTGGCGGTCCAGCAGGCAGCCTGCCTTGCCGCTTTGGCCGCTGGCAATGTCGGGACCCGGGCGCCGGTCGGCGGCCTGGTGAGCAATTGCGGGAACGGCATCGTCACCGCGCAGGGCGAGATTTCAAGTCCGGTGCGGACGCCCAGCTTCACCCTGGCGACGGGCGGAAGCTACCGCATGATGGTCGGCGGCGGCTGGTCGGTGACACCGTCGCTGAACGGTACCTATCGCAACGGCCAGGAGGTCGCGATCGCCAACGTCAGCCTCTACGATGCCGCGATCGTTGCGCCCAATTGCCCCGGCGGGACCTGCGCCGCCAACCCCAATGGCAATGGCAATTTCCTCCGCGGTTCGAAGAGCCCCGGGGACTGGCTGATCAACGCGGGGATCACCCTCGGCACGCCCGGCGACCGGCTGAGCTTCACTGCCGAATGCGTCAATTGCCTCGACAAGACGCTGATCCAGAGCAGCCTGTTCAACTACAGCTATCTCAATCAGCCGCGCAGCTGGATGCTTCGCGCCAAGG
>JANPKL010000116.1:0-31950 GCA_031425975.1 Sphingomonas sp. | reverse complement strand
AAAATAGGGCAAGACCTCGTCCCAGCTCCACCCCGTGCAGCCCAACTGCCGCCAGCCATCATAATCGGCCCGCTGCCCGCGCACATAAAGCATGGCGTTGATGCTCGATGAGCCGCCTAGCACCTTGCCGCGCGGCCAGATGTGCTGGCGCCCGCCGGTGCCGGGGTCGGGCTCGGTCCGGTAGAGCCAGTTGACCTTGGGATCCTTTAGCGTTTGCGAATAGCCGAGCGGGACGTGGATCCACAGGTTGGAGAGGAATTGACCCTTCTCCTTTCCCGGGCGGTCGTCGCCCCCGGCCTCGAGCAGGATGACGCGCGTGCCCGGATCCTCGCTCAGCCGCCCCGCAAGCACGCAGCCGGCGGAGCCTGCGCCGACGATGACGTAATCCGCTTCGAGATTGTCGTCGGCCATGTGTGTTTCCTTCGTCAGACGGGCAGGACGCTGCGCACCCACAGGGCAGTTTCAAGCGGCTGGGTGAAGGGCAGCATGTGCCCTCCCTCGACCAGGGTCAGCCGAGCGCCGGGGATCTGGCTGACCGTCTTTTCACCGTGCACGCGATAATCGAGCAGATTGTCCCCGCGCCCGTAGAGGATTGCGACCGGCACATCGAGATCGCCATAGCTGGCAGTCATCTCCTCAGCATCGCCCCGCGCGAGTTGCAAGTCGCCCGCTGCCGCCTCGACATTGCCGGGGCGAAGCGCCAGCGCGCCGCCGCCGTCGACCAGATAATTGGCTGGCACCGGCTCGGGCTTGAATACTTCGGCGAGCACCTTGTCACGGGTCGCCATGCCCATCGGCACCGCGATGGTCCGCGCGACCAGGGGAATGAGGGAAGGGGGGACCATCAGACCGCGAAACACAGGAGGAACGTCCTCAACCGGCTGGGTCGCGGGCGCGATCAGCGCGAGGCCTGCGATCTTGTCCGGGTGCCGCTCGGCGATGTGCAGCGCCAGCGCGCCGCCGAGCGAGTGGCCGACCAGCACCGGCCGGTCGAGCCCCAATGCGTCGATCAGCGCGGCCACCGCATCGGCCTGCTCGGCCAGATGCTGCGAGCCCGAACGCAAGGTCGGTGAATAGCCCGATCCCGGCCGGTCGATCCGGATGACGCGGTGATCCTTGGCCAGCTCGTCGACCATCTCCTGCGCGAAGCTGCGCAATTGCGCGCTCAGCCCGTGGATCAACAGCAGGGGCTTGCCCTCACCCTGCTCGACAACGTGGAAATGATCGTCCCCGGCGGCGACCATCCGCCCGTCCATCGGCACCAAAGTCTCGGCACGGCGCGCGGCGCGGCGGGTGTAGAGCCCAGCGCCGAGCATCGTCCCGACTAGTGCGGATCCGACAATCACCCAATTTCTCATGACATGCTCCGCTTGAGGAGGGACCAATAGCCGACCGGCATGATCCGCTCGATCCAGTGCGCGAGCCGGGCGTCGCTGCCGACCAGGATGCGAGGACGGTCACGCACGATCGCCTCGGCGATGATTTCGCCGGCGCGCGCCGGATCCATCCGCAGGAATTTCTGGAAGCGCTCCTTCTCTCTGTCGATCAGCGCGGCTTCCTCGTTCGAGACGTGGCGCGGCGGGCGCGCATTCCTGGCGATGCCGGTGTCGACTCCGCCCGGGTGGACCAACGTCACCCCGACCGTGGATCCGGCCTCCTCCAGCTCGCGGCGGAGCGATTCCGAGAATCCGCGCACCGCAAACTTGGCCGCGCAATAAGCGGTCTGTCCGGGCGGCGCGATCAACCCGAACAGGCTGGAGACGTTGACGATCCGGGCTTCATCCTGCGCGCGCAAATGCGGCAGGAAGGCGCGGGTCAGCCGCACGACGGCCGAAAAATTGACCTCCATCAGCCAATCGAAATCAACCTCGTCGACCTGCTCGAAGGTGCCGCCGATGGCGACGCCGGCATTGTTGACCAGCACGTCCACCCGGCCATGTTCGGCCAATACCGCTTGCGGCAGCGCGAGGCAGTCCGCGCGGTCGGTGACGTCGAGCCGGTGGGTGCTCACCTGCACCCCGCGCACCAGCGTGGACGTCTCACCGAGGCCCGCCTGGCTGACGTCGGCCAGCGCCAGATTGCAGCCGCGTTCTGCCAGTGCCAGCGCGAGGCCGCGGCCGATCCCGCTGCCCGCGCCGGTGATGACCGCAACCCGGCCGTCCAATTTCATGCGATCGCCTTTACGGCGAAGAAGCGCATCGTCCCGTCCTCGACCTTGCCGTAGCGCAGCGCCGCCAGGTCGCGCACGTAATTCTGGTGCAGCTTCCACGGCGCGCGGTCGCCCTGGACCGGGAGCACGTCCTTCGCCCGCTGGACATAGCCCGAGCTGAAATCCAGGAAAGGGATTGGCTTCACTTCCGGGTCGGCCACCGGGCGCGCAATACGCCGCCCCGACGTGCGCAAGTGATTGAGCAGCCGGGTCAGATAGAAGCTCGTCAGGTCGGCCTTCAGCGTCCACGAGGCGTTGGTGTAGCCGAAGCTGTAGCTCAAGTTCGGAACCCCCGAGAACATCATGCCCTTGTACGTCATCCGCCCGCTCAGCGATTGCGCCGCGCCGTCGATGGTGATCGCGATCCCGCCGCCCATCTGCAGCTTGAGCCCGGTTGCGGCGACGACGATGTCGGCTTCGATTTCGCGGCCCGAGCGCAGCCGCATCCCGGTCGCGACGAACCCTTCGATCTCGTCGGTAACGACCTCGACGTGCCCCGCGCGAATGCCCGCGAACAGATCGGCGTCGGGCACCAGGCAGATGCGCTGGTCCCACGGATTGTAGCTCGGCTTAAAATGCGTATCGATCGCGTAATCGGCCGGCAATTCCTTCGCCAGCCCCTTGCGGATGAGCTTTTTCATGAATTCGGGTCGACGGCGCGCGAGCTGGAAGAAGCCCTGCTGCATCAGCACGTTGCGCGCCCGTACGAGGCCATAGCCGAGCTTCGCGCCAAGCGCCTTGCGCAGCCCGTTGGCGATTTTGTCGATCGCCGGCCGGCTGACCATGTAGGTCGGCGAGCGCTGCAGCATGGTGACGTGCGCGGCGCCCGCCTTGACCATCTCGGGGACGATCGTGACCGCGGTCGCTCCGCTGCCGATCACGACGACGCGCTTGCCCCGATAGTCCAGATCCTCGGGCCAGAATTGCGCGTGGAAGAAGCGCCCTTCGAAGCGCTCCACGTCGGCAAATGCGGGCAAATGCGCCTCGTCGTAGCGATAATAGCCGGCGCACAAATGCAGCCAGTCGGCGGTCATCACCACTTCCTCGTCGCCGGCCCGCGCAGTCACCGTCCAGCGCCCCGCCACGCTGTCGAATTCGGCGCCGATGGCCCGGTGGCCGAAGCGCACATGGCGGCGCAGGTCATATTTGTCGGCGACGCGATTGACATAGTCCAAGATTGAGGGGCCGTCGGCGATCGCCTTGTCGCCGATCCACGGTTCGAAGCTGTACCCCAGGGTGTACATGTCGCTGTCGGAACGGATGCCGGGATAGCGGAACAGGTCCCAGGTTCCGCCGATCGCATCGCGCGCCTCGAGCATTGCGAAGCTGCGGTCGGGAGAATATTTCTGCAGGTGCCAGGCGGTACCGATCCCAGACAATCCGGCCCCGATGATCAGGACGCCGACATGCGGCAATGGGGGTTCCTGATTCTCCGTCATTTATTCTGGCATGCTGCGCTTGACAGTGTGGCTTTCGCAAGCGGAAACTCGCGGGTCTGACGCGGCCTCCTTCCGGTATCGACGGGCGCCGCTCCGGGGGAGACAAAGATCATGACCGTGACGCACATTTTGCTGGCCGGAGCTTCGCTCGCGGCCATGAGCCTTGCCGCGCCCGCTTCCGCCCAGTCGGAGCCCGAAAGTGTGGACGCGCAAGGCGAAGCGACGCCGGCGGCAGATACGGCGGGCGACATCGTGATCACCGCGCAACGTCGCGCGGAAAGCCTGCAGTCGGTACCGATCTCGGTCTCGGCTTTTACCGGCGAAGCGCTGGAGAAGCAGCAGATCAACAACGCGACCGACCTTCAGCTGTCGCTACCCAACGTCACCTTCACCAAGACCAATTTCACCTCGTCCAGCTTTACCATTCGCGGGATCGGCGACCTGTGCGTCGGCTTCAGCTGCGACCGTGCCACCGGCATCCACATCAACGACATGCCGCTGGTCGACAACCGCCTGTTCGAGACCGAATATTTCGACCTCGAGCGGCTCGAGGTGCTGCGCGGACCGCAGGGTACGCTTTACGGCCGCAATGCCACGTCGGGCGTGGTCAACTTCATCACCGCTAAACCGCGGTTGGATCGGTTCGGCGGCGCCGCGACGGTCGAGGTCGGCAATTTCAAATCGAACCGCCTGACCGGGCACATCAACGTGCCGCTGACCGATTTCGCGGCGGTCCGCGTCGCCGGATACTCGCTGATCCGCGGCGGCTATACAAAAAATTCGTTCGACGGCAGCAATATCGATGGGCGCGATCTCTATGCCCTGCGCGGCAGCCTGCGAATCCGCCCGAGCAGCAGCACCACGCTCGATCTGATCGGTTATGTCTTCAGCGAGGACGACGACCGCAGCCGCATCCAGAAGCAATTGTGCGCGCGCGACGCGACCGCGATTCTCGGCTGTCGCCCCGACCGACTCGGCTTTGATACCGTCAACGGCAATTCAACGCTCGCGGGCATACTTTCCAGCCGACAATTCTTCCGCCTCAACAATGCCGCGCTAACGAACTTCGGTCTGACCGACCTCTACGGAACGGATCCGTTTTTCGGAGGGGTCGTCAACAGCGACGACCTGCGCGCGGTCAACACCGACTTTAACCCGACCTACCGGGCAAGCGAGCGGATCTTTCAGGCCCGGTTGGAGCAGGACCTTGGCGAACAGTTCAGCGTCACGGTCACGGGGGGCGTTTCCCGATCGAAGGTCGACAGTCGAACCGACTATACCCTAACCGCCGGGCGGAGCCTTGCCGGTAATCCCGGACTTCAGACGCTGGCGGCAACGGCAGCGGCGCCCGGCATTCTGTTCCCAGGCGGTAGCAATCCCTACACCGCGCTCGTCCCGCGGCTGATCCCTAACGGTCCGGCGGGCACGGTCTGCACCTCGGAGACCAACCTCAATTACAGCGGCATCTACGGCGGCTTCACCAACCGATGCACCGCGGCCGGCACCGAATATGATCGCTCGCAATCGACCTACAAGCAGAAGTCGATCGAGGCCCATCTCGACAGCAATTTCGACGGGCTCTTCAACTTCATCGTCGGCGGCATCTACACCGACGGCCGGTATGAAAATTCCAACTATTTCGTCGCCTCGTTCGGGCTCGATTATGCCGCCGGAATCCTCGGTGCCGGAACGACGCTGGGGCAGCGGGCAGGCGGCAATCTGACCTTTCCGCAAGTCTATCTCGCGCCGCCCTTCTTCAACAGCGAAGTGCTGGCCTTCCAGCTCAAGAGCAGCGGCATCTTCGGCGACGCGACGTTCGAGATCAACGATCGGCTGAAGCTGACCGGCGGCCTGCGCTGGAGCCGCGACGAGAAAAGCCAGACCGCGCGCGCGCCGATCCTCTCCTTCCCGGCCATTATCGGCGCGGCGGACGCGAATACGTCGCCATTCCTGCCGACCTACGACGCCGATGCCGCGACACCGGGCAACCAGACCTATGCCGTCGGCGAGGTCAGTTTCTCGCGGCTGACCGGGCGCGCGGTCGCGGATTATGAGATTGCGCGCGGCAAATTGCTCTACGCCTCCTACTCGCGCGGCTACAAGGCGGGTGGGCTCAATCCCCCGATCGACCCTAGCTTCAACATCTCGCCGACCTTCACGCCCGAGACGATCAATGCCTATGAACTGGGGTCCAAGAATACCTTCGGGAACGGCTTGCTGCGGTTGAACCTGTCGGGCTTTTATTATGACTATAAGGGCCTGCAGCTAAGCCGGATCGTCGGCCGCACCTCGGTCAACGACAATACTGACGCCGAAATCTACGGGGTCGAGCTCGAGGGTTTCCTGCGCCCGGTCGACGACCTCCAGCTCAACTTCTCGGCCTCCTACCTCAAAAGCAAGATCAAGGGGCTGAGCCTGGTCGATCCGCGCGATCCCTCGGGCGGGCGGTCCGACGCGGTGATCATCAAGGACCTGACCAACGCCAGCAATTGCGCGGTCACGCCGACCGTGACGCTGCCGCCGGGCACCGCCGCAGCCTACGTCGCTGCGGTCAATGGGGGGCTCGGCCTCGCCGCTCCGGTGCCCGTGCCCGGGACCAGCGCGACCGGCGCCTTCTCGGTCTGCTCGGCGCTGGCCGCCACCGCCGCCAGCCCGCCAACCGCGCTGCGTACGGCATTCGGCGTGCCGACCGGGCCGCTGCCCTTCGCGGTCAACACGGGGGTCGCGGTCAGCCTCGACGGCAATGAGCTGCCGCAATCGCCCAACTGGAAACTGGCCGGCGGCGCGCAATATACTTTCCGCTTCGGCAACGGCATGTCGCTCGTGCCCCGCGCCGACATCGCCTACACCGGCAGCTTCTTCGCGCGCAGCTTCAACACGGGGATCGACAAGATCGACGGCTTCACCGTGGTCAATGCGCAGATCCAGCTCAACGGCCGCAACGATCGCTGGAACGTCCGCGCCTTCGTCCAGAATCTGAGCGACAATGACGCGATCACCGGCCTTTATGTCGGCGACCAGTCGTCGGGCCTCTACACTAACGCCTTCACCCTCGAGCCGCGGCGTTACGGCGTCTCGGTCGGCTTCAGCTTCTAGGGGAAGGCAATCCGGACCGTTCGACTGGCCGTCATGGCCGACGTCCCGGCGTGGCTATTTGTCGGACGCCCAGATCGAGGCCAGCCGGTCGATCATGGGCCTCGATACGCAGCTGATCGAGGACGCCACTTATTACCTCGTGCAGGCGGGCTCCGAAATCATCGGCAGCGGAGGCTGGAGCCGCCGCGCGACCCTTTACGGCGGCGATCATTAGACCGCATTGCGCGCACCCCGCTTGCTCGACCCGCGCGCGGAACCCGCCCGCATCCGCGCCATGTATACGCGCCCGACCATGCCCGGACGGGTGTCGGGCGGCTGATCCTCGATACCTGCGAGAACGTCGCGCGCAAGGCCGGCTTCCGCTCCGCCGAACTGATGGCGACGCTGTCGGGGGAGGTGCTCTATAGCCGCTGCGGCTATCACCCCGTCGCCGCGGAGCCCGCGCTGGTCGACGGCGTCGAAGTCCCGCTGATCCGGATGCGCAAGCCGCTTGAGATCTAGGGAAAGATCACGATCCGCACGCGGCGGTTCTGGATTTCCCTGACCCCCTCGGCGGTGGGGACGAGGAGATCGTCCTCCCCCAGTCCCACGACCGTAAGGGAACGATATCTGGCGCCTTTGGCCTTGAGCGCATCAGCCACGGCCTGAGCGCGCTTCAGCGACATGCGCCGGTTGGTCGCGGCGCTTCCGGGCGTATCGCTATGACCCTCGATCCGCAGGAGGCTCCTGGGGCTGGAAAGCCTGACCGCGTCCTCGATCATCGGCTCCCATTCGCGCCGGATTTCGTCGCTGCCGCTGTCGAAAAACAGAGTGCGTGAATAAGGTCGATGATCGGGCATCATGAGACAATGTTCCCCCATCCGGATCACCTCACCGGACGGGCAGGTGAAGAGAGCAGGGGCGGCGGGCTGAAGCAGCGTGGCAAGGATCAGCAGCATGGCGCACGGCTACTCGATAATCGTGGACAAGAAAACGGCCGGAGGTTTCCCCCCGGCCGTTTCTTCATTCCGACTGGCCTCAGCCGCGCACGGGGGCGGGGGGCGGGGGCGGAGGCGGTGCCGGCTGCGGCGGGCAGATGTCGCTCGCCAGCACCACGGTGCCGTCCCAGCAGGTCTGGGTAGGCGGCGGCGGGGGCGGCGGGGCCACGGTCGCGATCAAGGGCGGCGGCGGCGGCGGCGGCGCGGCCGGCTCGGCGAAATTGTAGATGATCGAGAACAGCAGCGAATGCGACTTGAACCGGCTGCTGCTGTCGTAGGTCACCCCGCCGGCGTTGAACGCCTGGATGATGTTGTCATATTCCAGCTTGCTCGACCGGAAGTAGCGATACTTGAGCCCGACATCGAGCTGCGGAGTGATCGCATAGCGAATCCCGGCGATGCCCTGCAGCGCAAGGCCGCTGTCGCTGCCGTCGATCTCGAAAGTAGCGGGCGAGCGCGAGATGCTGTTCATCTTGACCCGCGCCCAGCCCGCGCCGGGACCGGCGTAGAAGCTGAGGCCGTCGTCGTCACCGAAGTCGAGCAGCAGATTGGCCATCGCCGAGGTGACCCCGATATTGCCGTTGCCGTCGGTGGTGGTGGCCACCCCGCCCGGCGCCGCGCGCAGGCCGATCTCATCGACGCTCGCGCGCTTGTAGCCAAGCTCGCCTTCCAGCCGAAGCACGCCGAAATCATAGCCGAGGATCAGGTCTAGATCGAGGCCCGGCTTCTTGAAGCTCATCAGCGCGCCATCGGCGATGAGCGTGGTGCCGATCGGCGTAGTGGTGCGCACGATGGTCAGGTCGTGATTGAGGTCCTTGGCCCAAAGGGCGCCGCCCTCCGCTCCGAAATAGCCGCTGCCGTCGCGGGCCGCAGCCGGAGCCGCGAGCAAGGCTGCTGCGGCGCAACCGATGAGAATCGAACGCATGATTTGCTCCCCTGTGTCTACCGGTGGCGCAAAACGGCGCTTCCCGGCCAGAGGGCCGTTATGTCAGACAATCGGGAATAGTGCCAGAAGCGAAAGTTAATGCGTGGCTGACCGGTCAGGCGGCGCTGGCGGCTTCCTCGAGCGCGGCCGACGCGCGGGCGGCAAATTGCATAGCGAGCTTCGCATGCCATTCGCGGGCGGCGGCGGTCATCGCGCGCTGCGCGGCCGTCCGCTCTTCGGCGGCCCGGCGGGCATAATAACGCTGGTTAGACTCCATCACCGGGCTCCATGCCGAGAAGCTGATGACGACGGATTGCGCCCCAAAAGTGGAAGAAAGATTAATATCCACAGGCGTCCCGTCCTGGAACACACCGTTGCAGACGGGTGACATGCGCGCAGGATCCACAGATCATCGACGAAACCGAACGACTCGCCGCTCGTTACGTCGGCAAAACCCTTCGGAATAGAAAGCGGGGACGGCCATGCTGACTTCGACCCAGATGATAAAAAACTTCAATCCTTCGCTGCGCGGCTATCACGCCGTCTATCGCGAAAATGCGGTCAATCACTGCCCCGGTTGCGGGCGGACACACTGGATGATCGGCCGCCTGCTGGCCGAATGCGGCTTCTGCCACACCGCGCTGCCGCTGTCGGAAAGCTATTCACGCAGCGCTGCGGCACCGATGTTCCGGCACGGCAGCGGCGGGATGTCTCGCGCCGCCTAGGCACTTCGCCAGGTCGATCCGCATGACGGCGGGCCCTGCGGGGTCCGCCGTTTTTGTTCTGCCCGCCTAGCGGTTGAGGGGGCGGGCGCGTCTTCCGGCCAAGGGTCCGCTGCGGCGCGGGCGATGGTCCGAGGCGATCCGGCGACGGCGCTGATGGTGCGGGGTCAAACTGGCTCGCGCCGGTTCGGGCCTGGGCCGCGTCGCGTCGAGCAGCTTTGCGCCGGCCACGAAGACCACGCCGCAGCACAGGATGAAGAACATCCATCCCAGCATTCCGGGATAGGTCGCGAGATAGACCTTCCCGCGCGTCACCGCGCCCATCGCAATCGCCCAGGTCACTGCCCAGGCCTCCCACCGCGATTTGATCACGAACAGGCGGCCTACTTGCCGCAAACGCCGGTGGATCCCCATGAACATAGTTAAGCAACGGCCATGCCAATGGCTCAGTTCCGCGATTTTGGCGTTAAGCATATCCATTATCTGTCAATTAACCCGACGCTGCGAGAGAGGGTGGGCTTTCGCGTAGGTGGCGGAGCCCCTAAGTGCGGCGGTTCCAGCCATGGCCAATCCTCCCTCACCCCCGTTCGACAAGCAAAAGGTCGTGGCCGACAACCGCCGCGTCCGCTTCGACTATTTCATTGAGGAACGGTTCGAGGCCGGCATCGCCCTCCAGGGCACCGAGGTGAAGGCACTGCGCAACGGCGAGGGCTCGATCGCGGAGAGCTATGCCACGGTCGAGGGCGAGGAAGTGGTGCTGATCAACGCCCACATCCCCGTCTATGCCCACGGCAGCTACATGAACCACGAGCCGAGGCGGAAGCGTCGCCTGCTCCTCAAGAAGCGCGAGATCGGCAAGCTGATGGGCGCGATCCAGCGCCAGGGCCTGACCCTCGTCCCGCTATCGGTCTACTTCAACGGCAAGGGCAAGGCCAAGGTCGAGCTCGCGCTGGCGCGGGGCAAGAAGAACCACGACAAGCGCGAGGTCATCAAGGAGCGCGACTGGAAGCGCGAGCAGCAGCGGCTCATGAAGAACAATGGCTGAGCGCAAGCCCTTCCTGCGCCGGCTCGCGGACAAGGCCACGCCCAGCCGCGAAGAGGTGCTGGAAAGCCGCTGGCTCAAGCCCTTCGGCAGCCGCGTTCGGCAGTCCGACCTGTGGCGCTTCACTCGCCGCTCGGTGCCGCGCGGCGTCGCAGCCGGCCTGTTCGTCGGCATCTTCCTGATGATCCCTGGGCTGCAGATCGTCGGCGCGGCCTTGCTGTCGATCCCCTTGCGCGCCAATATCCCGATCGCCGCTGCGATGACTTTTCTCAGCAATCCCGCGACTACGCCCTTCTTCTTGCTGGCCGCGATCGCGCTCGGCAATCGGCTCGGCTTCCACGCCGACCTGGTCGCCTTCGAGGCGCTCTACACCAGCGGCGCAGGCTTCTCGCGCTGGCTCGAGTGGCTGTGGTCCGACGCTGCCCCGGCGATGCTTAGCGGGCTGTTCCTGATCGCCTTGGCCTGCTCGGTCGTCGGTTATGGCGTGTCGATCGTCTTCTGGCGCTGGTGGATCGGGGCGAAATGGCGCCGCCGGGTCCGCGCCGATCTGTTTCACAAAGCCCCCTGAGCGATGCTAGGGACGAGGGCATGACCCGCGTCCGCCCGTTCCCGACCAGCGCAAGCGCCGCCTGAATATGCTCCAGGAGCGCCTCGCTGCGATCGATGCCGAGCCGCTGGCCAATGCCGAGCGCTGGGTCGCGCCATTGCTGTTCGTGCTCGGTGCGGCGACTTTCGCCCTGATCGGCTTCGAAGCCAACGACCTCACGCTGCTGCCGTGGCTTGCCGGGGGCGTGGTGGCGGCGGCCGCCCTGGGTCTTTATCTGCGCCGCCGACCGGCTGGGATTATCGAGGAGGCGGTCGTTCCGCCCGACCTGGCCTTGCTTTCGGACACCTTGTCGCTGTGCCGTGACCCGGCAGCGCTGACCAATGGCAAAGGGCGGCTGATCAGCGTCAACGCTGCTTATGCCGAGCGATTTTCCGCCATGTCCGCGCCCGCCGAACTCGGCGCGGGCGACGAACGCTCGGCCGAGGCGCTGGCCCGGGCGCGCGACAAGGCCGCGCTGGACGGGGAGGCTTGTGTTGGCGGGATCGTCACGCCCGACGGCCCCTTGGCGGTAGAGATCACGCGCGCGGGAGAAGGCGGCGACCGGCTGATCTGGCGCTTTCCCCGACCGCGCCGCTCGGCCCTCGCCACGCTTGCGCTGCGGATCGGCGGCGTGGAGGGCGACATATTGGGCCAGTCAGGCGTGCTTGCCGCGGTGGTCGATACCGAGGGCGCGGTGCTCGCCGGCAACACACTGTTCACCCGCCGCGCAATGGGCGGCGACGCCAACGCGGAACGGCTCGACCAGCTGATTGTCCCGGCGGGTGAGGGCCGCGTCCGTCTGTCGGTCGAAGGCGCCGAGGCAGGGATCATGCGCATGCTGCATATTCCCGCCGAGCCCGGCAGCAATCCGGCCGCGGGCATCTGCCTGTTCTTCGCCACCACCGAGGGGCCGGGCCTGTCCGAACCCGCCAGCCTGCAGGCGCTGCTCGACCTGTTACCGCTCGGCCTTGCGCTGGTCGATCGCGACGGGCGCTTCCTCACCAGCAACAAGGGATTCCGCGCCGCCGCAGCGCTCGGCGACGGGCCGCTGCCGCAATTTCCGAGCGACCTGGTGGTCAAGGAGGACAAGGCCGCCGTGGCCGATGCGGTGCGCCGCAACAGCCGCGGCCCCGCCATGTCGGGCGACCTGGCAGTGCGCTTGTCGCATTTGCCCTCCGAACCCGTCGCGCTGACCATCGCCGGCCTGCGCGGTCTGGGCGACGCCAGCGTGTTGCTGTTGCTCAAGGACAATAGCGAGGAAGCCAAGCTGAAGCGCCAGGTGGCGCAGGCGACCAAGATGCAGGCGGTCGGCCAGCTGGCGGGCGGCGTCGCGCATGATTTCAACAACATACTGACCGCGATCATCGGCCATTGCGACCTCATGCTGATGCGGCACACGCCCGGCGACAGCGATTATGACGACATCCAGCAGATCAAGTCCAACTCGAACCGTGCCGCCGGCCTGACCCGCCAGCTGCTGGCTTTCTCGCGCCAGCAGACTTTGCGCCCGCAGGTGCTGCAGCTGCCCGACGTGGTCAGCGAGGTCTCGCATCTTCTGAAGCGCCTGCTGGGCGAAACCGTGGTGCTGCAGGTCAAGCATGGCCGCGAGCTGGGCGCCGTCCGCGCCGACCCCGGCCAGCTCGAGCAGGTGATCGTCAACCTGGCAGTCAATGCCCGGGATGCCATGGCCGGGACCGGGGGCGGCAAGCTGGTCATCCAGACCTATGCGGTCGGCGCCGGGCAGGTCGCCGAGCTCGGGTCGGACATCCTGCCGGTCGCCGATTATACCGCACTCAGCATCTCCGACACCGGCTGCGGCATCCCGCCGTCGGTCCTTGGCAAGGTGTTCGAGCCCTTCTTCACGACCAAGGAAGTGGGCAAGGGCACCGGGCTAGGGCTCAGCACCGTCTACGGCATCGTCAAGCAATCGGGCGGCTTCATCTTCGCCGACAGCAAGGTCGGGCAGGGGACCAGCTTCGTCATCTACCTTCCCGTGCACCGCGAGGAACCGGGCATGGTCGCACCGGTCCCGGTCAAGGCGGTCAAGGTAGAGGAGACCTGGGGCACCGGCACGATCCTGCTGGTCGAGGACGAGCCCACCGTCCGCACCGTCGCCGAGCGCGCGCTCAGCCGCCAGGGCTACACCGTGCTGACCGCCGACAATGGCGAGGAAGCCCTCGAGATCATGGCGCGCGGCGAGGTCATCGACCTGCTTATTTCCGACGTGGTCATGCCCGTCATGGACGGACCGACGATGGTTCGCGAGGCCCGCCGCACGCGGCCCGACCTCCGCATCCTGTTCATGTCGGGCTATGCCGAGGAGCAGCTTCGCAACTCGATCGACATTGACAATGTTGCCTTTCTTCCCAAGCCCTTCTCTGTCCAGGAGCTTTCGGAAGCCGCGCGTAAGGTGCTGGCAAAGCGCTGAAAAAACTGTTGCGTGTCGGGAACGGTCCTGCCACACAGCGGCCGTGCAACAGGGGCGTGCCATTCTCGTCGTCGAAGACGAACCGCTGATCGCGATGATGCTCGAGGACTTTCTCGAGACCCTCGGCCATCGAGTCCACGCCAGCTGCGACAATCTGTCCGACGCGCTCGGCCAGTGCGAGGCGGGCGGATTCGACATGGCCATCCTCGACGTCAATCTGAAGGGCGAACTGGTGTGGCCCGCGGCTACTGCCCTGCGCGCTCGCGGCGTGCCGTTCGTCATCGCCAGTGGCGGCCATGTCGAGCCGCCGCCGCCCGAATTCGCCGACGCGCCCCTGCTCGAAAAGCCCTATACGATAGATCGCATCGGGCCCGTGCTGGACCTCGCCGCGGCCTGAGCCAAACGGTTCACTTGCCCGTCATTCGCCTGGCTCTATTAGGGCGTCCAACCAGTTCGAACGACCAGGGAAAATGCTGACGTGAACAAGCTCCTCCTGTCCTGCTGCGCCATCGCCCTTGCCGTCACCCCCGGTATCGCCGAGGCCAAGAAGCGCAAGGCGCCTCCGCCCGCGCCGGTGGTGGTGCGCGTGGCCCCGTCCGACCCGGTCGAGCTTTATTATTTCAACACGCGCGATGCGCCGATCTGGACCCGCAATTCGGCCACCCTGCAGGCGGCGCAGCGAATGTCGGCAGTGCTGCGCCGCGCGCCGATCGACGGCTACTTCGCCGGTCCCGGCCTCGCCGGCCAGGTCGATGCGGCAATCGCCTCCGCGACGACGCCCGGCACGCCGGCGGCGCGCGCGGCCGAGACCGTCATCTCGAAGGCCTGGGTCGCTTACGTCCAGCATCTGCGCACCCCGCCCAAGGGGCTGGTCTACGGCTATCCGACGCTCGCCCCCAATCTGCGGGTCGACCAGGTCATGCTGGTGACCGCGTCGGCGACCGATCTTACCGCTCAGGTCGACCGCATGGCCGACGTCAATCCGACCTATCGCGCGCTGCGCGAGGCGGCGCTGGCGAGCGGGATGACCGCCGCCGACCCGGCCCTGCTGTCCAACCTCGAGCGGGCGCGCGTGTTGCCCGCGACGGGCAAGTTCGTGGTCGTCGATATCGCGACGGCGAACCTTACTATGTATGACGGCGGCCAGCCGGTCGACCGGATGAAGGTCGTGGTCGGAATGCCCGCCACTCCGACCCCGATGATCGCCAGCATCATCCACTGGGTGACGCTGAATCCCTATTGGGACGTGCCGCCGAACCTGGTGCAGAAGACGATCGCCCCCGGCGCGGTCAAGGGCGGTGCCGCTTATCTGACGCGCGGCGGTTATGAAGTGATGAGCGACTGGACCAACCAGGCGACGGTGCTGTCCCCCTCTTCGATCGACTGGAAGGCGATGGTCGCCAATCCGGGCGCGCTGCGGATCCGCCAGCGTCCGGGGCCGCTCAACAGCACCGGGAGGCTCAAGGTGCCGTTCCCGAGCGGTCAGGACATCTTCCTCCACGACACGCCCGCCAAGGAGAAGTTCCTGCTGGCCGACCGCCATCTGTCGAACGGCTGCATCCGGCTGGAGGATGCCAAGCGCTTCGCTCGCTGGCTGCTAGGCGCCGAGCCGGCGATGAGCGGCAAGGATGCCGAGCAATTCGTCCAGATACCGCGCGGCGTGCCGATCTTCCTGACCTATCTGACGGCCACGGCGGGTGCGGACGGCAAGCTGGCGATGACCAAGGACAGCTATGGCTGGGACGGGCGTCCCGACCTGCAGCTGGCGGCAGCGACCATGTATCAGAGCGTTGCGCGTCCGGCGCCCTGAGCCGCCGGGGCATGAATAAGAAGAAAAGGCCCGCGGAGCGATCCGCGGGCCTTTTCTTTTCGCCGAAGAGACCGGGCAAAGAAAATGGGGCGGAGCTTGCGCTCCACCCCACCTGTCTTGCCAGTGGCCGAAGCGACACTCGAGAGTGTCGCCCCTTGCCGCTTAGCCGCGCACAGGAGCGGGCGGCGGGGGCGGCGGCGGAGCCGGCTGCATCGGGCAGACGTCGGTCGCCAGGATGACCGAGCCGTCCCAGCAGGTCTGCGTCGGCGGCGGCGGCGGCGGAGCAGGCTGCTCCACGATCACCGGCGGCGGCGGCGGAGGCGGCGGGGCCGACCCGAAGTTGAACGTCAGGCTGGCAAGCAGCGAGTGCGAACGGAAGCGGCCGTCGGCCTCGCCCGCGACGATCGACGCCGGGACGAAAGTCACGTCATCGGCGATGTCGTGATTGTAGAAACGGTACTTCAGGCCGAAATCGATGTTGTCCGAGACCGGATAACGAACGCCGGCGAGCAGCTGCCACGCAAAGCCGCTGTCGCTAAGGCGACGGGCGGTGAGCGCCGCGGTCTCGAGCGTGACGCGGGTGCGCGCGAGGCCGATACCACCGCCGACAAAGCCCTGCCAGCTGTCGTCCGCACCGAAGTCGAGGAGCAGATTGCCCATGATCGACATCGACTTGGAATTGCCGCTGGCCGCGATGGTCCTGCCGCCGACGACATATTCGTCGTGGCCGGCGCGCTTGTAGGCCAGTTCGGCCTCGGCGCGAACCGCACCGAAGTCGTAACCCGCGGTGATACCGGCGTCGTAGCCGGTCTTGTGATCACCGATGGCGAAATCCTCGAAGAGGACTCCCGCCGGGGTCTCGACATCGAACAGGATGTCTTCGACCAGCATCAGCCCAAGGTCGACGCCGACGTAGCCCGCACCATCGCGGGCCATTGCCGGCGAGGTGATGGCAGCCGCAGCAGCGGCGGCCAGGAGGTATTTGCGCATGCTTTCCCCTTCTCGATCGAAATTACTATTGATGGCGCCCCGAACATGTAGAGCAGCCGATTAGTTTCTCTCAAGCGAAAGCTGAATTAGAACAAGGGCCAGGATGTGTCTATCGTGCCACAGGCAGCAGGCCGCCCCACTTCCTCTTTCTCTCTTTAAGTCGCGGAAACGGAATGGATTTTTCTCGACTATGAGGAATTGCCCGAGATCATCGCCGCTCAAAAAGCGGTGACTGCTCCTCCTGGCGGGGTGCCCGCCGCCCGCCGCAGCGCAAGACGAAAGCATCTCGCATCGCAACGTTTCGCGGTGTAGAGCATAGTTCCCGCGCACCTAAAGAGGAGCCGAGTGCTGGCTTCGATCGATGAAACAAGGCTGGTCGAGACGGTGGGCTTCAGTCCCATTGCGACCGTTCTCAGCAATCCGCGCAAGCCGGACAATCCGCTCGAAGTGGTCAATCCGGCCTTTTGCGCGCTGACCGGTTTTGCCGAAAGCGATATCGTCGGGCGAAATTGTCGATTTCTCGCCGGCGATGGAACCGAGCCCTGGCTGACCGAACGCATCCGCGAGGGCGTTCGGACCCGCCGGGCGGTGCTCGTCGACATCCTGAACTACCGCCGCGACGGGACTCCGTTCCGCAATGCGGTGCTGGTCACGCCGTTGTTCGACGACAATGGCGAGTTGAGCTGGTTTCTCGGTAGCCAGGTCGAACTGGGCCTCGAAAGCAGCACTGTATTTGCCGGCCGCCGCGAAAAGGCGGTGCTGGCAGTGAAGGGCTTGCCCAATCGCCAGCGCCAGGTGCTCGAACTGATCGCCAAGGGCTTCCTCAACAAGCAGATCGCTTGGGAACTCAAGATCAGTGAGAAAACGGTGAAGATGCACCGCGCCTTGCTGATGGAGCGGCTTGGCGTGCCGACCAGCGCGGACCTCATTCGCCTTGCCGTGGAGGCCGGACTTTAGTCCGAATTGATACGACCCAAAGCCCAGCTACCACTCTGGGGCGGTGAGGCTCATATCCTCACGGCAGAAGTTCCGCTGGCGCGCTTCCCCCTTGAGCGCCGCGAAACTGTCCGGGCAAATGCGGCTTCCCCCGCGCCCGGAAGCCTTGTGCCGACCGCAAGCGCCCGCCTGCGGTCGGCACCTTGGTTTCCGACCTTAGCCCTTACCCCGCCGCGAAAACCTCATGAACGAGCACGTCTAGCCGTTCGTCCGACGGAAAGCCTTCCTCGACCCAGCGCCGCTCGATCGCTCTGAGCATTGCGGCGACGCGGGGGCCAGGAGCGAGACCGCGTGCGATCAATTGCCCGCCGCCGATCGGCAGGCGCGGCGGTTGCCAGCCGGACAGCCCCGCGGCGGCCTCCGCCTCGCCGGCCAGCAGCAACCGGTCCTGCGCGTCCTCTACCCCGATGCGATAGGCCAAAGCGCGCGGCGGGTCGGTCGCGACCGTCACCGCCGAGGCCATCCGCTTGCGGGCCTTGTTGCTCAGCTTGAGGCGCGCCGCGATCCGGTCGGCAAGGGCGGGGTCTGCGGGCAGGAGGCTGGCGAAACGGCGCAATGCGGAAGGGGCGATGCGGGCGCTGTGCTCGGCCGCGATCAGGCGGTCGAGGGCGGGCAGGGCGGCCTCCGAAATTTCCGGCAAGACCGGGGCCAAGATGCCATGTTCGACCATGATCGCGACCACGGCCGCGGGCCGGGGCAGGCCGAGCAGCTTCAGCCACTCGTCGGCGATGCGTTCGCGTGACAGGGCCATCAGGTCATTGGCACGTGCGGCGCAGGCGGCGAGGCCGACGGCATCCAGCGTCCGTGCAAAGCGGGCGGAGAAACGGAAGAAGCGCAGGATCCGCAGATGATCTTCGGCGATCCGCAGGACGGGGTCGCCGATGAACCGGATGCGCCCCTGCTCGAGGTCGTGAAGTCCACCGAACCAGTCGTCGACCCGGTCGTCCTCCGGCGCATAATAAAGCGCGTTGACGGTGAAGTCGCGCCGCGCCGCATCCTCGCGCCAGTCATCGGTAAACGCGACGGTGGCGTGGCGCCCGTCGGTGGCGAGGTCGGCACGCAGCGTCGTGATCTCGATCTTCTCGGCGCCGCTCAGCGCGGTCACCGTGCCGTGGGCGATGCCGGTCGGGACGGTCCGGATCCCGGCCGCGCCGCAGCGCCGCATCACCTCGTAAGGGGAAAGGCGGGTGGCGAGGTCGACGTCGGCCACCTGTTCGCCCAGCAAGGCGTCGCGCACCGCGCCTCCGACCAGCCGCGCCTCGCCGGGCCCGAGCGCCGCGAACACCGCCGCGACGCCCTCGCGCCGGGCAAGCAGGGCCAGCGCCGCGCGCCTCATGCGCCCAGTCGCCGCGTCAGATTGACCAGCATCGCGGCGGTCGCGCCCCAGATGCGGCGCTCCTTCCACTGGATCTCGAAGTAGCTCCGCATCGCACCGCGAAACTCGGCGCTACGCTGCTGCTGGTTGGCCGGGTCGAGCAGAAAATCGAGCGGCGCTTCGAACCAGTCAGCCACTTCATGTTCGTGCGGGGCGAGCGGCAGGTCGGCGGGCACCGCAGCCAGGATCGGCGTGACGCGATAGCCGGTGACGGTGCGATAGGGGTCGGCCGCGCCCCACAAGGTGACTTGGGCCGGGTCAAGGCCGATTTCCTCCTCCGCCTCGCGCAGCGCAGCGGCGGCGGCGTCGGCATCCTCCGGGTCGATCCGCCCGCCCGGAAAGGCGACCTGACCGGCATGGGTCCGCAGATGCTCACGCCGCGTGGTGAGCAAGATCCCCGGCCGCGCCCGGTCGGTGATCGCCACCAGCACCGCCGCCTCATGCATCGGCGCATCGTCATCGCCTTCGATGAGGTCGCCAGGCAGGAGATCGGACGGGGGCGGGACATCGAGCGCGGCGCGCAGCCGCTCGGCGAGCGTCATGGCTCGCCCAGGCCGAAAAAGACCCCGCCGCTCCACACCCCCGGCGGATCATGGTCGAGCGCCCATTCGGCCAATTCGTAATAGACCGGTCGTTCGAAGCTCGCTTGCAGCCCGCCGCGAACCTTCACCAGCGGCAGTCCCTCGGCCATCGCCAGCGGGTGATCGGGACCCAGGATTACCGCCTCGCCGTCATTGAGTTGGAGCGCGATCCGGGCGGCCTTACCGTCGCCCTCGCGAACCATCGCAATCACCCGCAGCGCGGCAAATTCGACAGCGATGTCGAGTTTTTCCACCGGGGTCACCAGCACATGGCGGCCGTCGGGTTCGCGCCGCAGGATCGAGGCGAACAGCCGCACCAGCGCCGGCCGGGCGATCGGTCGGCCCTCGTGCCACCAGCGTCCCTCGCGGTCGATCCGCATTGCGCTGTCCCCGCAATGCGTGGGACTCCAGCTCTCGACCGGCGGGCGGCTGCGTGTCCCGAGCGCCGCGGCGAGCGCGTCGAGGCCGCCGGCGGCGTTGATATCGATGGGCGGGCGAGTCTCGGGCATAATCGAGCGGCGAGATGCGGCAGCCGCCTTGTTTCCGCAAGACCAGCGGCTAGAGCGGACGCGATGAACCGGGTCGCAATCGTCACGGGCGCAAGCAAGCGCGTCGGCCGAACCTTGGCCAAGGGCCTGCTTGCCGATGGCTGGCAGGTCGTCGCCCATGTCCGCGCGGTCAGCGACGACGTACCGGACGGAGCGATCCGCGTCGCCGCCGACCTCGCCGACCCCGGCGCGGCAGCCACGATCCTGTCGGCCTGCCCCGCCCCGCCCGTCCTGCTGGTCAACAACGCCGCGCGCTTCGCCGCCGACAGCCTGGCCGATTTTTCGGGTTACGAGCTCGCCGCGCACATGGCGGTCAATGTCGCGGCGCCCGCGCGCCTCACCGCCGCCTTCGCCGCCGCGGCCGGGGAGGGCGACCGACTGGTGGTCAATCTGCTCGATGCCAAGCTCGCCGCGCCCAATCCCGATTATCTAAGCTACACTTTGTCCAAGGCCGCGCTGGCCGCACTGACGACCTTGAGCGCACAGGCGCTGGCCGCAGAGGGCATTCGCGTCAACGGCATCTCGCCCGCGCTGATGCTGCTGTCGGATGGGCAAAGCGAGGCGAACTTCGCGGCGATGCACCGCCATAATCCGCTCGGTCGCGGGGTCGAGCCGGCCGATGTGCTCGCCGCCTTGCGCTTTCTTGTGGACTCGCCCGCGCTCACCGGCGAAGTGCTGACCCTTGATGGCGGGCAGCGTTTCTGGCGCTTGCCCCGCGACGTCCAATATCTCTGAATCGCCGATATCTCTGAAACGCCAATATCTCTGAACTGACGGACTCGACATGAGCGACCCACTGACCCTCGCCCCCCGGCTCGACGGGATGATCCCGCCCGCGCTTGGCGTGCGTTCGACCCGCATCCACCTCGACGCGCTCGAGGTCATGGCCGACATCGGCTTTCACGATTTCGAGATCGGCAATCCCCAGCGCCTGCTGGTCGGGGTCGAGGTCTGGCTGGAGGCGATGGACTGCCCGGTCGGCGACGCCGCCGAGGGTGCGTGGGATTACGACCATCTCAAGCTGGAGATCGAGCGAATCGCTGCAAGTCGGCGGTTTAACCTCCAGGAGACGCTGGCGCATGAAATCTATGAGTGGATTGCCGCGCGGGCCGGGGTGAAGGCCTTGCGGGTGGCGACGGCCAAACCGGATGTCTATCCGAACGCGCGCGGCGTCGGTGTTGAAATTGCCTCTTTTTCCGGCACGGCTCCGTAACGAGACCGTGATGCAATTGAGGATGCGGAACAATATGATTGCACCGCCATTGAGGCAAAGTTAAGGAAGCGCGCCGGCCCGGTTGATGATATGTTGAACCATCAGCCAGCCTGAACGGATTTGTGGCTTCTGCCCCGGCTCCGGCTCGGACAGGGCCACTTGAGGAGAATTGCGGCAGGATGTCTTACGCCAATCGCAGACAAATGAGCGGCAACCGCACGGTTTCGATCGTGATCGTTGCCCTGATTCACGCGTTCCTGGGATATGCGATCATCAGCGGACTGGCGTATAGCGTAGTCAAGAAGGCCGCGGAGGATCTGAAGACCTTCGACGTCGAGGAGGAGCCACCGCCCCCGCCCGAGGAAGTGCCGCCTCCGCCGCCGGAATCGCAGACGCAGATCCCGCCGCCGGTGGTGTCGCCGCCGCCGCTGGTGCGCACCAATACGCAACCGCCGCCCGTCAGCACGGTCAGCGTCGCGCCGCCGCCGGTGATCACGCCGCAGGCACCGACCGCGCCGCCGGCGCCGCCCGCACCCCCGCCGCCGCCGCCGGCGCCGGTCAAGGTGCAGCCGGCCAAGGCTCGGGCCAATCTCGCGTCCTACATCACGGACGAGGATTATCCCGCCGACGCGCTTCGTAACGAGCAGTCGGGGACGACGGGTTTCCGGCTGGAGATCGGACCTGATGGTCGGGTGACCAATTGCTCCATCACGCGCTCGTCGGGGGCAAGTTCACTCGACAATGCGACGTGCCGGATCCTGCGCAGCCGCGCCCGGTTCACGCCGGCCACGGATAGCAGCGGGGCGAAGACCAACGATACATTCAGCAGCGCCATTCGCTGGGTGATTCCGGAAGAATGATCGTTTCAATGCCGTCTTTCATCGAAACCACGATACCGACTCGAGGATACGCACTATGACCTTCGTCACTTTGATGGCCGCCGCCGCCCCTGCAGCCGGCGAGAATCCCTACGGCCTCATGCAGGCTCTCGAAGAAGGCGGTCCCATTGCCTGGGGCACCTTCGTTATCCTGGTCGGTATGTCGATCGGCACTTTCTACATCCTGTTCACCAAGTTCTTCGAGCAGCAGAAGATCATCAGCCAGGGCAAGAAGGTCCGCTCGAGCTTCTGGAACTCGCCGAACCTCAAGGATGCGGCCAGCAAGCTCGACGCCAAGAGCGCCTATCGCGCGATCGTCGACGACACGCTCGTCGCGCAAGACCAGCATGGCAAGCTGACCAACCCGATCGACCAGCATGACTGGATGGCCAACAGCCTGGCGCGTTCGCAGGGCGGCATCGGTGCTCGTCTCGGTGAGGGCCTGGCCTTCCTCGCGACGGTCGGTTCGACCTCGCCGTTCATCGGCCTGTTCGGCACCGTCGTCGGCATCTACCGCGCGCTGATCAAGATCGGTTCGTCGGGTCAGGCGTCGATCTCGGTCGTCGCGGGTCCGGTCGGTGAGGCGCTGATCATGACGGCGCTCGGCCTGGTCGTCGCGGTTCCGGCCGTGCTCGCCTACAACTGGCTGATCCGCCGCAACAAGTCGATCATGGAAGATCTCGCGGCCTTCACCAACGATCTCCACGGCTACATCATGTCCGAGGGCAAGGTTAAGCCGGCGATGGTTTCGACCGGTGCGCCGGCTGCCGGTTCGGCCGCTGTCGCCCGCGGTGCGCAGACCCGCTCGGGCGCTGCTCCCACCCCGGCCGGCACCCAGCCGCTGACTACCGGTCAGACCTCGACCGGCGCGCAGGCCGGTGGCACCGGGACCACCACGGTCCGCTAAGCCACGGAAAAAGGGGGATCGGGGCCTTATGGCGTCGGTCCCCGCCGCACCGCCCCGGCGGTGACCTGAAGACAAGAGAAAGAACGCTCTTATGGGTATGAGTGTAGGCAAGGAAGAGGGCGACGACGTCCCGATGTCCGACATCAACACCACGCCCCTCGTGGACGTGATGCTGGTGCTTCTGATCATCTTCCTGATCGCCATTCCGGTGGTGGTCGAAACGGTTCCGATTGCCCTTCCCAAGACCGCCTATGAAGCGCGCGTGACGAAGCCCGAGAATGTCGAGCTAACGGTCCGCGGCGGCCCGGGCGGGACCTGCGAAGTCTATTGGGGCATGTCCCCGATCAATTCGGAAGCGCTGCTCGACCGGGCGGTGGCAAGCCTCGAGGCGGCGGTCGAAAAGGCCGGCGGCGCCGAGAATCTGACTGAAGAGACGATGCCCGAGGCGCATATCCGCGGGGACACCAATACCCCGTACAAGTGCATCGGCGGGACCATCTTCACCATGCAGCGCGCGGGCTTCGCGCGGGTGGGCTTCGTGTCCGAGCCGCCTCCCGGCTCGACCGTCTCCCGTCTGTAAATTAAAGGAATTCGCCCATGGCGATGCAGACGACGAGTAATAATAACGAAGGCGAGCCGATGATGGAGATCAATACGACTCCGCTCATCGACGTGATGCTCGTGCTGATCATCATGCTGATCATCACCATCCCGGTGCAGACCCATGCGGTGAAGCTCGACCTGCCGCAGGGCGACTCGCCGCCCGAGAATGTGGTCGACCCGATCAAGAACAAGATCGTGGTCACGCAGGGCAATGCGATCCTATGGAACGGTACGCCGGTCAACCAGGTCCAGCTGCGCCAGTATCTCGACGTGTCGCAGCAATATAACCCGGTCCCCGAGCTGCATCTGCAGCCCGAGCCGGAGGCCCGCTACGACCTGGTCGACCAGGTGCTGGTGGTGACCAAGCAGGCCAATGTCTCCAAGATGGGCTTCGTTGGCAACGAGGCTTACGCCAAGGCCTTTTAGGCCCGGCGACAAGAGGTTCGGGAACCATCCCGAAACACTCGGGCGGTCTTTCCTCGGAAGGGCCGCCCTTTTTCGTGATGATGCGTTCATGCGACCAGATCGATCAACCGAGGATTGCGTAATGAAGCTCAAGGCAGTGACGATATTGGCGACGACCGCGACCCTTTCGGCCTGCGCGACCGCACTCGATGCGCCGCGCAGCGCGGTGGCGGTACCGCTGCTGGGCGTCAGCGGTCAGGCGATCGGCACCGTCCGGCTGTGGCAGACGCCGGGCGCGGTCAGCATGCGGGTCGAGGCCAACGGCCTGCCGGTCGGGCGCAAGGGCATCCACGTCCACGCCGTCGGCCGCTGCGCCGCGCCCGGCTTCACCAGCGCGGGGCCGCACTGGAACCCGGCCGCGCGCAAGCATGGCCTGGCCAATCCGGCCGGCCCGCATGGCGGCGACCTCCCCAACGTTCCCGTCGCCGCCAATGGCACCCTGCGCGAGACCGTCGTCATCCCGGGCGCGAGCCTCGCTGCGCTGGCCGACGGTGACGGCTCGGCGCTGGTCCTCCACGCGCGCGAGGACGACAATCTCACCGATCCGAGCGGCAATAGCGGCGACCGGATCGCCTGCGCGGTACTGACCACCGGGCGCTGAGCAGCGGAACGGGGCGGGGGGGCGAAGGGTCCCCTGCCCAAAGGTCCGTATGCGCCGGACCGGGCCGCAAACCGTTGATGCGGCAGTGGGATTTTCCCGCCGCACCGACAGGAGCCAATCATGCCGCAGCGTTTCACCGCTACCGAAAATGCCTTCGAACAGGGGATCGAGAAGACCAGCGCCAAGCAGGGTGCCAAGCTCGCCGGCGAGTGGGCCGAGGCCGTCCGCAAGGCCGAATTCACCGGTTCCAAGGGCCTTGCTTCCGACCTCGAGCGGCTCGAGAAGCTGCTGAGCGACGACGCGCCCGACGGCGACAAGATCGGCAAGCTGATGGACAGCATCGGCGAGGCCACAGCCAAAGCGGCCGACCGGGCCGAGGACGAGAAGGTCGCCGAAAAGGTGCGCAATCTGGCGCAGGCGATGGGGGCAAAAACCACCGCCTGATCGCCGCGACAATGGGTCGGGGAGCGGGAAGAAATCCCGCTTCCCTGCCTATTCCAGATGCCCCGCAAACTGCGCCAGCAATCGCCGATACAAATCTCGCTTGAACGGCACGATCAGGTCGGGCAGCCCGGCCGGGTCGACCCATTTCCAGGCATCGAATTCGGCATGGCTGGTGGCGATATTCACATCGCTCTCACGCCCCAGGAAGCGGCACAGATACCAGTCCTGGTCCTGGCCCTTCCACTTGCCACCCCACAGCCGCCCACGCAGCTCCTCGGGCAGGTCGTAGCGCAGCCGCTCGGGGCAATCGGCGATCCGCGCGACGAGGTGCGGTTGGATGCCCGTCTCCTCCTCAAGCTCGCGCAGCGCGGTCGCCCACGGCTCCTCGCCCGGGTCGATCCCGCCCTGCGGCATCTGCCACGCCTCGTCGGTCCGATCGATCCGCCGCCCGACCCACACCTGCTTGTCGGCATTGAGGAGCATGATGCCGACGCCGCGGCGATATTGGTTGCTGGTCATGGAGATGCTCTTGGCCTGCCGTTCCGCTACTGAAAAGCGCATTCTCTCGTCAGTTCGCGACCCCGAGTGGCCGGCCCGACCAGCGGCCTGCGTCGACCGGCGCGATCACCCTTCCGGTCTCCTCCGCGAACAGGCTCATGTTCTGGACGACCGCATTGACCCCCAGCGAGGTAATCTGGCTCGCCTGATAGGCGGCGATCACGAAGTCGGCATTACTCACGCAGGGATCCCCGTTCCAGCCGGCAAAAGCGTTCCGGGCGTTATCCCCCGTGTTGCGATAATGGTCTTTCGCCATCGAAGAAATCGACGAAGTTGACGAGCCCGACACGCAGCTCGCCGATCATCTGGTCGACTTGCGGCGCTCCAGCCGGTCCTGGTTCCAATTGGCTACTAACGTACCTTCGGCGCGGGAAAGCTAGCCGAGCAAGGTCCGCAGCATCGCGGTCGCACGCTCGAGCTCCGCCTGCGCGCTTGGCAATGCCTGTCTGAGGCACATGAAGCCGTGAATCGTCCCCGCGCACTCCTGATAGACGACGTCGACCCCCGCGCTCGCACAGGCCGCCGCAAACGCTCGGCCCTGGTCGCGAATCGGGTCGAGCGCTGCGGTCGTCACCAGCGTCGACGGCAGCCCGCCGAGCGGCTTCAGCATCGGATCGTAGCGCCAGTCCTTGCGGTCGGGGGAATAGCCCTTGTCGAACCAGCTCATGCTCGCCCTGCTCAGGAGAAAGCCTTCGCCGAACTGGTCGAGGCTCGGATAGTGGAGGGTCGGGTTGGCCGCCGGATAGATCGCCCACAGTGCCTCAACCGGAACCGCGCCGGGCCGCTCGGCCAGATCGAGCGCGGCGACGATCGCGAAATTGCCTCCCGCACTGTCGCCCGCCAGCACCAGCCCGGTCACCGCCAGCCCGAGCGCGTCGGGCCCCTCCGCCAGCCAGCGCGCCGTCGCCATCGCCTGCTCGACCCCGGCCGGAAAGGGGTGTTCGGGCGCCAGCGCATAATCGACGCTGACCACCGGCAGATCGGTCAGCCGCGCGATTTCGGCGCACAGCGGCTCGTGCGTGTCGAGGTCGCCGAGCAGGAAGCCGCCGCCATGGAAGAACACCAGCACCGGTCCCGCATCCCGCTGGTCCCGCGCATCGTACAGGCGCATCGGGCAGGGCCCGCCCGCGACGTCCCGCAGCACCGCCAGCGGGCCGACCTCGGCGTCGAACAGCTTGCGGCTGGCGTGGAGCATGCCGCGCGCGCCTTCCAGCCCGACATCGACCGCGCGCTTGGCGCCCGGCTTGTTGGCGATGGCGAGCAAGGCTGCGACGTCGGGGCGGATGAACGGCGTGGTCATGCGCCCGCCTAGCGCGGCGCTATTCGATCCGGAAGTCGGTCACGACCAGCCGGGCGGGGCCGTCGGCGACGATGCCGTGGCCAAGCCCGTCGCCTCCGCCCAGCACGAAGCCGACCACCTGCGGGTCGGCCAGTGCTGCCCGGAACGCCGCCGGGCTGGTCCGCGCCGAGGAACGCTCGACCGCGGTCCAATTGCCCGTCAAAGGCGCGACGATGGTGCGCGTGACGTTGGGCGTGATCGTTTGCGTCGCAAAGCTCGCATACCAGCGATAGGCCTCATACGGCCCGCGCGCGCTCCAATCGTCGCCGCGCCGCTGCAGGTACAGGGTCACCAGCGCGGGAGCACCCGGAACGGAGCGGGCACTGACCGTTACCCCCGGCCCCGCCTCGATCCGATAGGTCAGCACGATCCGCCGCGCGCCGCTCAACGGGCGCGCCGTCATGGTCAGCGCATTGAGGCTGCCCGACCGGCCGGGGATCGGCACCCACCAGCTGCGCCCTGGGCCGGCAATCGCGCGCGGCGGCACCTCGTGCGAATAGCTCCGCCCGGCGATCACCGGGCCGACGGTCCAGGACACCGGCGGCGGCGGCGCGGCGGCGGCGGGCGCGGCGATGGAGGCCGACATGGCCCCGGCGATAGCTAGCGAACGCATGAACATGAGGCCGCCTTAGCCTGGCCAGGCCGACCCTCCGCTGAACGAGGGTGACATGACGGCCCAAGCCGCTAGGATGGGGACAACCCCTTCAGCATCAGGACGTCTCGATGGCCACGGCCACCCACATGCTCACCCCGGAAGAAGCGCACGCCGACCTCGCCCCCGAAAATGTCGTGGTCCGCTTCGCCGGGGACAGCGGCGACGGAATGCAGCTGACCGGCGGGCAGTTCACCCTGTCGACCGCGCTCGCCGGCAACGATCTTGCGACCTTCCCCGATTTCCCAGCCGAGATCCGCGCGCCGCAGGGCACGACCTTCGGCGTCTCGGCCTTCCAGATCAATTTCGGCTCGGCCTCGATCGATACCGCAGGCGACCAGCCCGACGTGCTGGTGGCGATGAGCCCCGCTGCCCTCAAGACCACTGTCGCGGCCTTGCGCGAAGGCGGGCTGATCATCGCCGACGAGGGCGAATTCACCGCCCGCAACCTTGCCAAGGCCGGCTACGACCAGAGCCCGCTCGACGACGGCAGCCTGTCGAAATGGCAGCTGGTGCGCTTCAACATCAGCCAGCTGACGATGGACGCGGTCAAGCCCTTCGGCCTCGGCAACAAGGAAGCGCTGCGCTGCAAGAACATGTGGACGCTCGGCCTCGCCCTGTGGATGTTCGACCGCGACCGCGTACCCATCACCGACTGGCTCAAGACCAAGTTCGCCAAGGCGCCGCAGCTCGCCGAAGCCAATATCGCCGCGTTGAACGCCGGCCACGCTTACGGCGAGACGGTCGAGATGGGCGCCGCCTTCCGTCCCCGCTCGATTCCCGCCGCGCCCGCGGCGCCCGGCCTCTACCGCACCGTCACCGGCGCCGAATCGCTCGGTCTAGGGCTTGTCGCGGGGGCGCAGCTGGCCGGCTTGCCGATGTTCTTCGGCTCCTACCCGATTACCCCGGCAAGCCCGATCCTGCACCATCTGTCGCGGCTCAAGGAATATGGGATCACCACCTTCCAGGCCGAGGACGAGATTGCGGCGATCTGCGCCGCGCTCGGTGCGAGCTACGCCGGGAGCCTTGGAGTGACCTCCTCCAGCGGGCCGGGGATCGCGCTGAAGACCGAGGCGATCGGGCTTGCGGTGATGACCGAATTGCCGCTCGTGATCGTCAATTCGCAGCGCGGCGGGCCCTCGACCGGCCTTCCGACCAAGACCGAGCAAAGCGACCTCTACCAGGCGGTATATGGCCGCAATGGCGACACCCCGCTGCCGGTGATCGCCGCCGCTTCGCCCGCCGACGCGTTCGACTGCGCGATTGAGGCGGTCCGCCTCGCGGTCCATTACATGACGCCGGTCATGCTGCTGACCGACGGATATATCGCCAATGCCGCCGAGCCGTGGAAGGTGCCCGACATGAGCGGCTATGCGCCGTTCCCGGCGGTCCACGCCAACGAACAGGACGTGGCCCGCGACGAGGCCGGCAAGGTACTGCCGTTCAGCCGCGACGAGAAACTCGCGCGGCCGTGGATCAAGCCCGGCACCCCCGGCCTGATGCATCGCATCGGCGGGATCGAGAAGGCACCCGGCAGCGGCAACATCGACTATTCGCCGACCGCCCATGCCGAGATGACGCGCCTGCGCCATGACAAGATCCTCGGCATCGCCGCCGACATTCCCGAGCAGGAAGTTTGCCTGGGCAGCGCCGGGGCGAGGGTCGGCGTGGTCGGCTGGGGCTCGACCTATGGCCCGATCCACCAGGCGGTGAAGCGCCTCCACGCCAAGGGGCATGACGTCGCGCACGTCCACCTGCGCCATATCTGGCCGCTGCCCATCAATCTCGGCGAATTGCTGCATTCGTTTGATACGGTGATCGTGCCCGAAATGAACGCCGGTCAGCTGAAGACCCTGCTGCGCGACCAGTATCTGGTCGATTGCCAGAGCTTGACGAAGATCAGCGGGCAACCGTTTCGCATCAGCGAGATCGAAGCCGCGATCCTTGCCGCGCAGGGCGGCGAGCTTCCGGCGGACGCGACGCAATTGCCCGAGCCCGAATCCGGGCACGATGCTGGCCAGGCGCATGCGGCGGAGATCGCAAGATGAGCCGCCACCGCCCAATCGGTGACAGTTTACTTTTCCCGAAAAGTAAACTGTCCCTGGACTTTGGCCCGGGGGTGCATCCTTGAGACCGATCAACCCCGTCCCGCTGATCGCCATGTTGCTGCTGGTGCTGGCTCTGCTCTATTTCATCTACGGACGCTGACATGAACGACCTCACCCCCATCGAGAAGACCACCGCCAAGGACTGGGCGACCGACCAGGAGGTGCGCTGGTGCCCCGGTTGCGGCGATTATGCGGTGCTAAAGGCGGTGCAGCGCACCATGCCCGACCTGAATGTCGCGCGCGAAAAGACCGTGTTCGTCAGCGGCATCGGCTGCTCGAGCCGTTTTCCTTATTACATGGAGACCTACGGCTTCCACACCATTCACGGCCGCGCGCCGGCGGTGGCGACGGGGGTCAAGCTCGCCAATCCCGACCTCGACGTGTGGGTAATCACCGGCGACGGCGACGCGCTGTCGATCGGCGGCAACCACACGATGCACCTGCTGCGCCGCAACCTCGACTGCCAGTTCCTGCTGTTCAACAACGAGATTTACGGCCTGACCAAGGGCCAATATTCGCCCACGTCGCGGATCGGCACGCGCAGCCCCTCGACTCCGTTCGGCTCGGTCGACCGCCCCGCGCGCCCCTGTGCCTTCGCACTGGGCGCGGGCGCCCGCTTCGTCGCCCGCGCGATCGACGTCCACAAGGCGCTTCCCGACGTCTTGAAGGCCGCCCACGCCCACAAAGGCACGGCCTTCGTCGAGATCTTCCAGAATTGCGTCGTCTACAATGACGACGTCTTCGCCCCTTTCACTGCCCGCGACGTCGCCTCCGAGATGCAGCTGTGGCTGAAAGCCGGCGAGCGAATGACCTTCGCCGCCGGCGCGAAGGGCATCGCGCTCGACATCGAGACGCTCGCCTTGAAGGTCGTGGCCGGCGACGACCCTGCGGTGCTGGTCCACAACCCGCGCAACCGCTCGATCGCCCACATGCTGGTCGAGATGCCCCCGGTCGGTTTCCCGGTCGCTTTGGGCGTCCTCTACGACGACCCCGCCTCAACCTTCGAGGCTGCAGTCCTCGAACAGAATGACAGTATCGCCGCGGGCAAGACCCCGGATCTCCAGGCGCTCGTCTCGAAAGGCCAGAGCTGGATGGTCGAGAAGGAACCGCGGGCGGAATAAGGACGACGAGCGCGGCCACCGGCGCGGCCGTTTCGAAAGCAATCGCCTTGCAACTTCGGGCCACCACCGCCACAGCCCGCCGATGAATTCCAGGCCTCAACGATGATCCCCCGCGAACTGCTTGCCACCGCCGAAATCCCCGGCGGCGATGAAATGCGTCTTTACCGCCGCGGCGACGATCACATGATTCTGCTCGAACGGACCGAGCTGATGAGCACTCGCATGAGCGGCTCGGAGGAAGCGCTCGCGACCCTCACCGCGCAGCGTCTCGGCGACCGGCCGGGCCAGCGCTGGCTGATCGGCGGCTATGGCATGGGCTTCACGCTCAGGAAGGCGCTGGAGGTCCTGCCAAAGGACGCGGAGGTGACCGTTGCCGAACTGGTGCCCGAGATCATGGAATGGGCCAGAGGTCCGATGGCCGCGCTGACCGGCGATGGCCTGACCGATGAGCGCACGCGCATCCACATGGGCGACGTCGCCGAGCCAATCCGCCAGGCGGGCGGGAAGGACGCAGGTTTCGACGCCATCCTGCTCGACGTCGACAATGGCCCCGACGCTTTGGTCCGCGCGGCCAACCAGTGGCTCTACGAGCCCGGCGGACTCGCCATCACCAAGGCCGCGCTCAAGCCCGGCGGGGTGCTTGCCATCTGGTCCGCGGGCGCCGATTCTCGCTTCAGCAAGACCCTGCTCCAGGCCGGTTTCCGGGTCGAGGAACAGGAAGTCCGCGGCCGCGCCAACGGCAAGGGCCCCCACCACTTCATCTGGTTCGCTTCGCTGCGCTAGATGGACAATCTCACGCACAGCCTCGCTGGTGTCATTCTCGCCCGGATGGGTCTGAAGAAGCTTACCGGCCGCGCCACCGCGACCCTGGTGATCGCGGCCAACATCCCCGACATCGATGCGGTGCTGACGGTGATGGGGACCGAGAGCCTCGCCTTGCGCCGCGGCCTTACGCACGGCCCGATCGCGCTGGCGCTGCTGCCGATCGTGCTCACCGGGCTCGTACTACTGTGGAACCGCTGGCGCCCGGCCGACCAGCCGGTGCGTGCCTGGCCTTTGCTCCTCTGCGCATACATAGGCACGCTGAGCCACCCCGCGCTCGACTGGCTCAACAATTACGGCGTGCGCCTGCTCGAGCCGTTCAGCAGCCGCTGGTATGCCGGCGACACCTTGTTCATCATCGACATCTGGATCTGGGCGACGCTGATCGGCTGCTGGCTGTGGAGCCGCCGCCGCGAGAAGCGGGGCGGCGACTGGCAGCGCCCCGCCTGGCTCGGCTTCGTCGCCATCTGCGCCTACATCATTGGCAATGGCCTGATCACCGGCCGGGCCGAGGC
>JANPKL010000115.1:0-4519 GCA_031425975.1 Sphingomonas sp. | reverse complement strand
CATCCCGTCGATCGCGCCCTTGATCAACTTGTGGTCGTCGACCTTGTCCACGTAATTGGCGCGGACCCGCTCGAACACCCCCATGAAGGTCTCGAGCTCCTTGTAGGTGTCGGCATCGGCCGCGGCCAAAGTGGCGGAAGTCAGCGGCACTAGCGCGAGCGCGCCGACCAGCGCGAGGGGGGGGAGGAGCTTGCGGATCATGAGCGCACCTTTAACCGACTTGTCGTCCGCTTAACAGCAGTCAGGATGAACGCGCGATGAGGGCGGCGGCGTGCGGAGTCCCGCCCTGGAACAATTCGGCGGTGACCGGGCCGAGCGCCCGCCCGACCGGAGCCCCGGCCGCGACTCGCGCCCCGACCGCGACGCTCCCGCGCACTTCGCTCAGCAAGGTCGCCCAGCCATTGCCATGGTCGATGATGACGATCCCCTCGCGTCGCCGGAAGGGCCCGGCGAACAGGATCCGTCCCGCCGCCGGGGCAATCACCTGCGTGCCGCGCCCGGCGGCGATGGTCAGGCCGCGCGCCCGCACGCCATTGCCGAGCAATTCGCCCGCACCGACCGTCACTGCCCCGCTCGCCGGGACGATCCAGGCAAAGGTCGGGGCAGGAGCGGAGGCATAAGTTCCGGCCGGGCGGGGCAGGGCCGGCGGCAGAGCCATGAGCAGGGCTGACAGGCGGGTCGCGGCGCGGCGCTGCTCCCCCTCGGATCGCAGCCCCGCCGCCCGCTCGGCCCGGTCGAGCACCCGGTCCTCGGCCACAAAGGCATCGAGGCCGCGTGCCTCCGCCGCGCCCATCGCAGTGCGTTCGGCGGCCAGGAAAGCAGTCCGCGCCGCCGCCGCCTCGCTCCGCTGCCGATCGAGCCCCGCGAGCATCGCCCGCTGTCGCTCCTCATAGGATCGCAGTGCCGCCAGGTCGCCGCGCAGCGCCGCGGTGCGCCGCTCGATTTCCGGACGCAGGGTGCGCACCAGCAGCGCCAGCCGGACCTGCTCGTCCGCAGCGCCGGCCGTCGCCAACGCCACCCATTGCGGGCGCCGGTCGAGCTGCGCCAGCCCGGCCATCAGCCCGGTCAGCGGACGCTGCGCCTCCGCCAGCCGCCGCTCAGCCTGTTCCTTGCGCGCGCTGAGCGCTGCCAGCCCGGCCTCGCTCGCCGCGATCAGCGCTTCGGCCCCGATCAGCGCCTGTGCCGCCGCGCCCGCCCGCGCGCGGGCCTGCGCCGCCGCACCCAGCGCCGTCGCCGCCTCGCGCTCCAGCCTCCGCTGCTCGGCCCCTGCCAGCGCCACCTCGCGCTCCGCCAAAGCCAGTGGCGAGGCCGCCGACAGCAGGATCGGGGTCGCAGCCAGCAACAGGAGCGCGCGCTTCATCGCTCAACCCTGCCGGTGATAGGGGTGGCCCGCAAGCCAGCTCGTCGCACGATATAATTGCTCTGCCAGCATCGCCCGCACCATCAGATGCGGCCAGGTCGCCGGTCCGAAGCTCAGCAGTAAATCCGCCCCCGCGCGCTCGGCCTCCGAATGGCCGTCTGCCGCACCAATTAAGAACCGGCATTCGCGCTTGCCCTCGTCGCGCCAGCGTCCGAGCCGTTCGGCGACATCCGACGAAGCCAGCGGCTTTCCCCGCTCGTCGAGCAGCACGGTGACGCAAGGGGTAAGGGGCGGCGGGATTGTCCCGCCACGGTCGGGCAATTCGGTCGATCTGTGCGGCCACGTCAGCCGCTTGAGGTAACGCTCGACCAGCTCCGCCTCCGGCGATCGCCCGATCTTCCCCCGCGCGACAATGTGGAGGAGCATATCTTGATCCGTTCGTGCCGAGCGAAGTCGAGGCACCGTCCCCACCCGTCCCTCGACTTCGCTCGGGACGAACGGAACCGACGACTAACCCGCCGCCGCCGTCTTCTCGTCCCCGAACGCCCACATCCGCTCCAGATTGTAGAAGCTGCGCACTTCGGGGCGGAACAGGTGGACGATGATGTCGTCGGCGTCGATCAGCACCCAGTCGGCGGTCGGGAGGCCCTCGATCCGGCACAATTTGCCATGATCCTTCTTCAGCCGGTCGGCGAGCTTGTTGGCCATGCTGGCCACCTGCCGGGTCGATCGACCGCTGGCGATGACCATATGGTCGGCGATGCTCGACTTGCCGGCGAGCGGGATCGTGACCACGTCCACCGCCTGATCGTCGTCGAGGCTGGCGAGCACGGCGGCATGCAGGTCGTCGACGGAGGCCGGCGCGGATGCGCTGACCAGTTCAGGGGTATCGGCCAAGGTGTCTCCTGTAGGTTGGTTGCGGCGCAGCGCGCGACGGCGCACGAAGATCGCGCGCGAAGCGTAAGTGCCAAAGGGGGTCGGCGGCGCGAAGCTGCGTGGCGGAAGTCCGGTCGGGCATTAGCCGCAGGAAGACGATCGCCGGGGCACTCCACCGCGTCCATTGCCGGGCATGGCATGCAGGTCGGACGAAACCGCGCAGCCAGCTCGACACGGGCGCCGTTCGAGCCTCGTCATCATAGCCCGGACGCGACAAGACGGCAATCGGCAGCGTGGCCGCCAGCCGACGCCATTGTTTCCACTGGTGGAATTGCGCAACAGTGTCCTCACCCATCAGCCAGATGAAGCGATCGCGCGGGTGCCGCCAAAGCAACGCGCGCACGGTATCGACCGTATAGACCGTGCTCGCCCGCGCCTCGAAATCGCTCACCTTGATGATCGACCGCCGCGCCTGGGCCCGCGCGCTCGCCAATCGCGCGGCATAGGGCGCCATGCCCGCCTTGGGCTTCAGGGGATTGCCCGGGCTGACCAGCCACCACACTTCGTCGAGGCCCAGCGCGTGGGCGGCGGCAAGGCTCATCGCCCGATGCGCGCGATGCGCCGGGTTGAAACTTCCCCCTAGCAATCCGATCCGCCGCGCCATCCCCGCCGGGGCTAGCAGCGCGCGGCCGCTTCTGCCACCTTGCGACCGGGGACGAGACGATGGGGACCTCAGCCGACAGCGCCGATCTGGCACCAGCGCCGGCCGCTGGCTGCCGCAATTGCGGCGCGTCGCTCAATGGGCCTTTTTGCGCGGCCTGCGGGCAGAAAGGCCGGTTGCGCCGGTCACTGCGCGGGTTCGGCGGAGAATTCGCCTCCGGCCTGTTCAATTTCGAGGGCAAGGTCTGGCGAACCCTGCCTTTGTTGCTGTGGCGTCCGGGCGACCTCACCCGCCGCTTCATCGAGGGCGAGCGCGCGCGCTTCGTTTCGCCCGCCGCAATGTATCTGTTCAGCGTCTTCCTGATGTTCGCGGCGCTCAGCTTCACCGGCTCGACCGATACCAGCGCCATCGGCCGCGACGCGCGCGAGTCGGCTGAACGCAAGCAGGCCGTGGTCCGCTCACTGGAAGGGGAACGGGCGCGGCGGGTCGCCAATCGCGAGAGCATTGCGGAAATCGACCCTCTCCTGAAGGCTAGTCGGGCCGAGCTCGAGACCCTCGAGCGCCTCGCCCGGGGTCGGGGGGTGGTCCAGCTCGACGGCTTGTCGGAAAGCAATCTGCCACCCTGGCTGCGTGAGCCGATCGTCCGCGCCAATCGCAATCCCGAGCGAGCGGTGACCTCGATCCTGGACGCGAGCTCGAAATACAGCTGGCTGCTGATCCCGCTGTCGCTGCCCTTCCTGTGGTTACTGTTTCCGTTCAGTCGCCGCTTCCGAATGTTCGATCATGCGGTGTTCGTCACCTATTCGCTGTCGTTCATGATGCTGCTGGTCATCGCCGGCAGCCTGCTGGCGGTGGGGGGCATGCCGGGCTTGATCGTGGTCCTTGCGCTGCTCCCACCATTCCACATGTACCGGCAATTACGCGGCGCCTATCGCCTCGGCCGGTGGAGCGCGGGCCTCAGGACCCTTGCCCTGCTGATCTTCTGCCTGGTCGCCATCATCCTGTTCGCGCTGGCGGTTGTCGCCATCGGCCTCGCCTAGGCAGGGCAGGGAAATTTCTGCGCCGAGATCCGCGTCATCGCCTCGGTCATGTCGATCTTCGCGCGCTCGGCCTGAGGAATCGCCGACAGCCGCTTCATGAACTCGTCGCTTCCCATCGATTGCTTGCCGGCCGGGGGACAGGAACGCGGCTTGCCGCCGGTCTTGATCGTCGCCAGCCGTTGCTCGCGTGATTTCATCCCGGCCTTCTGCCCTTCCTCCATCAGCGCGCGGATCTCGCCCCGGCTAAGCAGGGCCAGCGGGCCCTTCTTCATCAGGGCGGTGGACCGCTTGTGAAACGTCTCGGCATTCATATTCTGGGCCAGTGCCGGGGTGGCCGCCGTCGCCAGTGTCACGGCCGCAGCCGTCAGCAGGATTGCACGCATATGTTTCTCCGGGATAGGACCGGGCTCAGCGCCGGCAGGGGTATTTCTTCTGCAGCACCTGCAGCATCGCGGAGCGCAGGGGAAGCCGCTGGCGCTGCGCCTGTGGGATGGCACGCAGGCCACGAATAAACTCCATATTGCCGAGCTTCGCCTTCGGCCTAGGGCTGCAGTAGAGAATCGGCTTGCCCGCTTTTTCTGC
>JANPKL010000114.1:0-37249 GCA_031425975.1 Sphingomonas sp. | reverse complement strand
TCCAACGCCGGCGCCAGCCAGGTCTACCTGATCGAGGAGCCGATGGCCGCCGCGATCGGCGCCGACATGCCGGTCACCGAGCCGGTCGGATCGATGGTCGTCGACATCGGCGGCGGGACCACCGAGGTCGCCGTGCTGAGCCTGCGCGGGCTCGCCTATACCACCTCGGTCCGGGTCGGCGGCGACAAGATGGACGAGGCGATCTCCTCCTACGTCCGGCGCAACCACAATCTGCTGATCGGCGAGGCCACGGCCGAACGGATCAAGCAGGAGGTCGGCATTGCCAAGCCGCCGGTCGACGGCATCGGCAAGACCGTGCACATCAAGGGCCGAGACCTCGTCAACGGCGTGCCCAAGGAAATCTCAAGCAACCAGGGCCAGATCGCCGAAGCCTTGTCGGAGCCGGTCGGGACGATCGTCGAGGGCGTTCGCATCGCGCTCGAGAATACCGCGCCCGAACTGGCCGCCGACATCTGCGACCAGGGCATCGTCCTGACCGGCGGCGGCGCGCTGCTGCAGGGCCTGGACGAGGTGCTGCGCGACGAGACGGGGCTGCCCGTCACGGTTGCCGAGGATCCGCTCACCTGCGTCGCGCTCGGTACTGGCCGCGCGCTCGAGGAAGAGCAGTTCCGCGGTGTCCTGCAAACCGCCTGAGCTCGAGGATTAGGCCGTGGCGGCAGGGCCAGGCGCACGGGCCGGCTGGTCGAGGCGGGCGCAATATGGCCTGTTCTTCAGCTTCCTCGCGGCGATCGCGGGACTGCTGATCGGGCTCGGGCTGCTGGCGCTCAGCATGGTGTCGCCAGGCGCCTATGCCAATGTCCGCGGCGCGGCGCTCGACGTCACCGCGCCAGTCAGCAAATCGCTGCGCGCGGTCAGCGACACCGTCGGCGGGCTGTTCAGCGGAGCCGGCAATTACTGGGATGCGGCGCGTCAGAATGAAGGCTTGCGCGCCGAGAACCAGGCGCTGCGCCGCCAGTCGATCCAGGCCCGTGCCATTTTTGGCGAGAATCGCCAGCTCAAGGCCGCCCTGGCCCTGCGCGATAAAAGCGTCGTCCCGGTCGCCTCGGGCCGGATCGTCGGCTCCAGCCTCGAGAGCGAGCGCCGCTATGCGGTCATTTCGATTGGCAGCGGCGACGGCGTGGCGAGTGGCATGCCCGTGCGCAGCGCCGACGGGCTGATCGGCCGGGTGATCGATGTCGGCCGGACCGCTGCCCGTATCCTGCTCGTTTCCGACCGCGCCAATATCGTTCCCGCGCGGCTGCTCCGCGGCGGCCAGCCAGTGATCGCCACCGGGCGCGGCGACGGGACGATCGATCTTCGCCCTTTGGAAGTCGGCCGCAATCCCTTTCGCCGCGGCGATATCGTCGTCACTAGCGGGACCGGCGGCCTTTATCCGCCCGGAGTTCCCGTTGCCCGCGTCCTGCGGCTCGACGACGATGGCGCGATCGCGGTGCCGATGGCCGATCCCTCGGACGCCAGCTTCGCACTGGTCGAGCGCCCCTATGAGGAGGCCGCGCTGCCGCAGCCGGTTCCCCCCGAGCCCGCGGGCTGATGGTCCGCTCCGCCCTCGGCCGGCCCGGCTCGACCCTTGATCGCGGACCCAGGAAAATGGCGCGGGCGATCCCCGCTTTGTCGGTCGCATGCGCGTCATGCCTGGGGCTCGTCCCGGTGGTGGCGGAAGTCGGCTGGATGCCTGGTACGGGCTTCCTCCTGCTGCTCGCCTGGCGCCTGCTGCGCGGCGATGTCATTCCCGCCTGGGGGGCCGCGCCGCTGGGCCTGTGGAATGATCTGGTGCTGGGCTTGCCGATCGGCATCTCGGTGGCCACGTGGTGCGGAGCGATGATCCTGCTCGACCTGCTCGACCGGCGCACCATGTGGCGCGACTATTGGCTCGAGTGGCTGCTTGCCGCCGCTTTGCTTGGGCTGGCCGAGCTCGCCAGCCGTCAGGTCGATGCGGCAATGGGCGCGCCCTATCCGGTCGCCGCCATCTTCCCCCCGCTGGCGATCGCGATCCTGTCCTTTCCCTTCGCCGCCTGGACCGCCATCGCGCTCGACCGCTGGCGGCTCGGTCGATGATCCGCCTCACCAGCGGCCAGGCCGACCTCGTCTTTTCGCGCCGGATGCTGGTGGTGGGCGGCGCTCAGATCGCCGTCGCGGGCGCTTTGATCGGACGGATGGGCTGGCTGGCGATCAAGGAGAATGAGAAATACAACCTCCTCAGCGAGGATAATCGCGTCCAACTGATCATCGTTCCCCCGCGCCGCGGCTGGATCGTCGACCGCCACGATAAGCCCATCGCCATCAACCGCTCCGACTTCCGGGTCGATCTGATCCCCGAGCGGCTGGTCGATATCGAGCGCGAGCTGACCCTGCTCGCAAATTTGCTTGCACTGGGCCCCGACCAAATCGACCGCATCCGCCGCGAGATCAAGGCCGCCAAGGGCTTCCAGCCGATTCAGGTAGCCGAGAATGTCCCTTACGAGCGCTACGCGGCAGTGACGGTGCGACTGCCCGAATTGCCGGGGATCGAGCCGGCGCGGGGCTTCACGCGTTTCTATCCCGCCGGCGCCGCGGTCGGCCAGCTGGTCGGCTATGTCGGCGCCGCCAATGCCAAGGAATATGAGGCTGAGAAGAACCCCCTGCTCATCACACCGGGTTTCAAGATCGGCAAGGAAGGCCTTGAAGAGGTTCTGGAACAGAAGCTCCGCGGCATCCCGGGCGGGCAGCGGGTCGAGGTCAGCGCGCGCGGCAAGCTGATCCGCGAACTCACCCCCAAGCCCGACCGTTCGGGCCAGTCGGTGCAGCTGTCGATCGACGCGGGCTTGCAGGAATATGCCGGGCGGCGGCTGGGCGAGGAAAGCGGCAGCTGCACCATCCTCGACTGCCAGACCGGCGACATATTGTGCATGGCAAGCATGCCCTCCTACGATCCCAACAGCTTCTCCGACGGGATCGGTCGGACCGAGTGGAAAACCTTGTCCGAGGATCCGCGCAAGCCGTTGCTCAACAAGGCGGTCAACGCGCTTTACCCGCCCGGTTCGACGCTGAAGCCGATGGCCGCGTTGGCGTTGCAGGCGCACGGCATCGACCCCAAGGAGCGGGTCATCTGCGGCGGCGGCTACCAGCTCGGCAATCGCTTCTTCCGCTGTCTCGGGCGGCACGGCGCGGTCGACATGCACCGGGCGATTGCCAAGAGCTGCAACACCTATTTCTACTCGATGGCCAACCGCATCGGCTACGACAAGATCGCGCCCATGGCCAAGATGCTCGGGCTGGGCGAGAAATTCGACCTGCCGCTGGTCAGCCAGAATTACGGGACCGTTCCGGACAGCGAGTGGAAGCAGCAGCGTTTCGAGCGTAACCGGCGACTGGTCGAGCGGCCCGACTGGACGCGCTCGGATACCTTGAACGCGGTGATCGGGCAGGGCTTCGTGATCGTCAATCCGCTCCAGCTTGCGGTCTCTACCGCCCGCATCGCGAGCGGCCGGATGGTCCCGCCGCAGCTCGTCGGGGTTCACAAGAACCCGGGCGAGGCGCTTGAAATCCCGGCCGAACATCTCGAAGCGGTGCGCGGCGGCATGTGGGAGGTCGTCAACGGCGACGGGACCGCCGGAGCCTCGCGCCTCAATCTTGGCGGGATCGAGATGGCGGGCAAGACCGGCACTGCGCAGGTTCGCCGCCTTGCCGCCAGCAGCTCGCGCGGGCAAGGCGGCGACTGGCGCTATCGCGACCACGGCCTGTTCGTCTTCTTCGCCCCGGCCGACCGCCCACGCTATGCCGGGTCGGTGGTGATTGAGCATGGCATGGGCGGGGCGCGGGCCGCGGCGCCGGTGGCCAAGGACGTGCTCACCTATTTGTTCGATCGACCCCAGGCGGACAAAAGGCTGGCCGAGCTCGAGACCGGCTGGGGTGGGACGCTGGCCGAACGCACCCAGCGCCGCAACGCCGCGATCGAGGCCGCCGCGCGGCAGGCCGCCGCCTTGAAGTCGGCGCCGATCGCTGCTCCCGCCCCGATCCCGGCCAGCGTCAACGCGCCCCCGCCCGCGCCCGAGGACGGCTAAGTGATTTCCAGCGCGATCATTCCGCAGCCGCTCGCCCGGCTGCCGTGGCGGCTGATCTTCCTGATCGGCGGGATCGGGCTGTTCGGGCTGATCAACCTCTACTCGGCAGCGGGAGGCAAGATCGCGCCCTGGGCCTTGCGCCAGGGCATGGCGTTCGGCGTCTTTCTGGTGGTCGCGATCATCATCTCGAACATCCGCGAGACGACCATCAAGTCGCTCACCATCCCGGGCTATATCGCGATCGTCGTCATGCTGATCCTGGTCGACCTGCTCGGCTTCGTCGGCAAGGGAGCTCAGCGCTGGCTCGACCTCGGCTTCATCCGGCTTCAGCCGAGCGAGTTCATGAAGCCGGCCATCGCCCTGATGTGCGCCCGCTTCTACGATTTGCTGCCGGCCGGCGAGATCCGCAAGTTCCGCGCGATCTGGCCCGCCGTCGCGCTGATCGTCGTTCCCACCGGCCTCGTCATACTCCAGCCCGACCTAGGCACCGGGCTGATGGTGCTGTTCGCAGGGGTGACCGTCATGTTCCTGGCCGGCGTCCCCTTGCGCTGGTTCCTCATCCCGGGGACGATCGCCGCCGCGTCCATTCCTGTCGTCTACATGTTCCTGCACGAATATCAGCGCAAGCGGATCGACACCTTCCTCGATCCCGAGAGCGATCCGCTCGGCAGCGGCTATCACATCACGCAGAGCAAGATCGCGATCGGGTCGGGCGGCTTGTTCGGCAAGGGCTTCCTCCAGGGCAGCCAGAGCCACCTCCAATACCTCCCCGAGGGGCATACCGACTTCGCCTTCGCCACCCTGGCGGAGGAATGGGGGATGTTCGGCGGGGCGCTGGTGATCCTGGCCTATCTGATGGTGCTGCGCTGGTGCATGGGCGTCGCAGGCAATGCCCAGACCCGCTTCGCGCGGCTGTCCTGCGCCGGGCTGACCGCAGTGCTGTTCAGCTATTTCGCGATCAATTTGCTGATGGTCATGGGGCTGGCCCCGGTGGTCGGCATACCCCTGCCGATGATCAGCTACGGCGGGTCGGCGATCCTGACGGTGATGATCTGCCTCGGCCTGCTGATGAGCTTCGAGCGCCAGCAGCGGACGCGCTCGACCCTAAGCTAAGCCAAGGCGAAGGTTCCGAAAGTTCCGCCCAAGGCGCTTTTGGCAACAATCGTCTTCCCGGCCTCGACCAGGATGGTGTCCGTCAAAATGCGCTCCGGGGAATTGGCTGACAGACGAAATCCTACATTGCAAGCCGGGTGCCCGATGAGGCTTGCCAACCCGGTCACCACTGGCTAGAGGCCCATCCGCGCCCCCGCTTCCCAAGAGCGGTCGAGCGCATTGCCTTACGGCATGGACGCATAGCTCAGTTGGTAGAGCAGCTGACTCTTAATCAGCGGGTCCTTGGTTCGAGCCCAAGTGCGTCCACCACCATCCCCTTAAAAACAGACGATTTTCTGGCCTTGGCCGACCGGCCAGCAGGTCACATTTCCGGCTTGGGTATCGGTGCGGGTAACAGGCGCAAAAAATAGCTTGCCTTCAATTCGACCTCGCTCTCGCGTAGTATCCGCCCATGAAGCTGATCGACGAACATCGCGCCTTCCTAACTGAAACGCGCGCCCTCGCCCGCGACGAACAAGGCCGGGACGTGCTCGCCGGTCTGAGCCTAGAGGAAACTGAACTCTATCTCCGCGAACTGAATGAGTCCGGCGCAAGCGATCGTTGGCTTGAGCTAGACGATCGTCACCAGCTCGCCATGATGGAAATGATCTCAGCAGAAAATGAGGCTCGGCAGGCAGGCCCCAAGCACTAAACCCAAGCCGCGCCGGTGCCCTGATATACCTTCGGCCCTTCGTCCCGCTCGGCTAGTCCGCAGGCCATGATAGCCGTCACGATCCCGTCGATGCGGTCTAGGCTTTTCGATTTCGTCGGCTTGCGATTGCCAGCCGGGTCCGTCTCAATAATCACGTTGCCCGCCTGCCACCGCATCAGCGGGTTGCTGTTGTGCTGCATCCGCTTGTCGAGCACCGCCCGCTCGAAAGCATCAACGGCAGGCGCATAGCTCTTATAGCCGGGGATGAACTCGACCATTGGCAAGTCGATACCTTCGTCGCTGAGCAGCTTGCCTAGGTCCTCGAAACGCCAGCGATCGAAGGCGATGCCCAGCACGTTATAGGATTGCCGGACGTCGGCCAGACGCCGCGCAATGGCGACACGATCGGTTGCCCGCCCCGGCGTCCGCTGCATCCAGCCTTCGTCGGCCCAACGATCATAGGGCACGCGGTCGCGCTCGACGCGCTCGCCAATGGTATCGTTCGGGACCCAATGCCAAGTGAGCAGCTTGCCATGATCGGGAAACCAAAGGCTGAAAGCGCAAAGGTCCCGCGTGCTGGATAGGTCGAGCCCGCCATAACAAGCCTGCCCCTCCAGCTCGATCGGGTCGAACGGGTCGCCGTTCGCATCCCAATCGGCTTGCTCGATAAATCGGCCCTCCGCAGCAATCCGCTGATTCAGGTTTAGCAGGCGAAAGCTCGGCACGAACGACGGTGAGCGCATGGCACGCGCCGCCGCGTCCGCGAACTGTTCCTCGTTTAGAAACTCGCCAAGCGCCGGGTTGGCAGCAGCCCAGGCTTCGCGATCGTCCAGCGCGCAATCTTCGGGTGCGCTGTGCAGTTGAACGTAAACGGTCGGGTCCGGCTCCGCGTCGAGCATTTCGCTAAAGAAATGTAGATCGTCGGGTGCCTGGGTTGAAATGGTGACGCCCAACGCCTCCGCCCGCTTGCCCATGCCGGTCGCCAGATTGTCCCACAGCTCGCGGCTTTTCCATTGCGCCACCTCGTCGGCAATCCAGAACGACGGCGCTAGGCCATGCGCCTTGCGAGCGTCCGACGTGAGCGCGCGCCAGATGCTTTGCGATTCCTCGTCGATGATCTCTTTGTGCCAGTCTTTGATATTCACCCGCGCGGCCATCCACGGCACCGCCTCGATATAGGCGCGCGACATTCGGAACAGCACGCTCGCCTGTTCGCGATCGAGCGCAGCGGCGTAACACTCGCCATAGGGTTCGTGCATCGGCCCTAGAAGGTGCGCCAGCGACAGGCCCGCTAGGATCGCGCTCTTGCCGTTGCCGCGCGCCACAGACAGCGCAGCGAGCCGGACGCGCCGCCTGCCCAGGTCGTCAACATTCCCATATACGCCGCGCACGAATTGCTCTTGAAAGTCGAGCAGCTCCATTTGCTCGCCAGCCTTAAGGCCCGCCACGATCGGCAGCGTTCGCAGGAAGGCGAGCACCCTTTCGTCGGCTGGCATCCCCTCTTGTTCCCAAGGATGCGAGACGATCGCGGGTGCGTCCCGCGCTGCCTCTCTGAGACGCGCCGCGCCGGGTCCGCGCTTGCCCATTTCAGTCTCGCTTTAAAACTAATTGAGTTTGAATGTATGGCGCCGGTCTTCCGTTGTCAGCTCTCAGCGATTTATTCGCGTTCCACGGATGATCGGGGTCGAGCGGCGTGCCGTCCGGGTTGCATCCCCTCCTAGGCTTCGTGCTCTTGATCGCGCCCGCTTCTGCCCCGCGTGCCGTCTTCGCGCTGTGGCAGCCGGGACAATATGAGGCGAGCCCATCATGGCCAGGGAAGGCAGGCCCGCCTTGTGATATTCCGACGCGATGATCGACTGTGTTCGCAATGACGTAGGGGTTACCCATCGCCGCGTGTCCCTCACAGAAAGGGAAGCGTGCTAGGTGAGCCAGCCTTAGCTTCTTCCACTTGGCCGTATTGTAGGGGAACGCTGCCACTATGCAGCCGCCACCGTCATAAGCTCGACGCCTTCACGACGCCCTAGCTCTTTAACGTCCTGTATGTTGTGGAGCCGCCCGCCATAGCTAACGCGGTCGAGCACGGTCACGCCCTCGATCCAGCGCAGGCGGAACAGCACCCGTTGGTCGGCTTGTATCTGTTGAGCGGCTAGGAACTCCCGCCCGCTTTGCTGAACCACTTGCGCCGATACGGTCGCCAGCTCAGCCCAAGCCTCGATCTCGCCACCATAGTCGTCATAAACCACAGTCTTTCGCTGTAGCATTGCGCGCCGGTCGAGCGCCCCCGCCTTCATAGGTCGAGCGCCCGATAGGGCAGGACAAAGCTATGCTCCCCCCTTGCCTCGCTAAGCGTCTCTCGGTTGTCATACGCCGCCGCGATGCGTGCCAGCACCGCTAGCTTCATGCGCGCCGGAACGTCGCCAATCCCGTCCCATCCGTTCGCATAGTCAGCAACGGCATCCGATGCCGCCTCGATCAGCATTGCGAGCGTGCCGTCGTCCAGACTGCCATCGACGCGGACATATTCCTTCGCCTCGGCAAGTGTCACTAGATCAGCCATTGTCGGTCCCCTTCACCTTGCGGGGATTCCAGCCCTCGATCACGCGGATTTCGTCGGGGTCCAGCACGCCGCTATCAATCGCGATCTTGTGCGCGGCCCAGCGGGTTTGCGGGTCGCCGCGAAGGAAGCCGGATAGGTCTAGCTCCAGCTCTAGGCCGGTCGCCAGCACGCTCCGCGCGAACTCCGCTTCGATCTTGCGCGCCCACGGTGCGAGGCAAAAGGTTGCGAACCACAGGCCCGCTTGGCTGGCGTTCGTGAAGGTGTTGTTCTCATAGGCTTGAACGATCGGCGGCGGGACCTGAAACAGTCGGCAAACCTCGACCACGCCGAACTTGCGGCTTTCCAGCAGCTCAGCATCTTCCGGGGATATTTGCGCCGCCTGCCACTCTAGGCCGCCGTCCAGGATCAGCGTCCGGCCCGCATTGGCAGCACCGCCGAAACGCTCTTGAAATTGATCGCGAAGGTTCGTCTTTTGCTCGGCAGTCATCGCGCCGGGGTGGCGGATAACGCCGCTAGGTTGCGCGCCCCGCTCCAGGAAGCTCTTGGCGAAGGCATTGGACGCCTGAACGCCCGCAACGGTGTCAGCGGCCCTAGACAGGCGCGAACGCCCCACAAGGCCGTCGTCCGTCCGGTCGCGAAGGTGGATAACCTCGCCCTCTAGAACGCGCCGCGCGCCGCCGCGCCCGTCCGCCACCTCGTAAGCAAGCCGTCCGCTCGAAAGGTGAACGACAGTCACCATGCCCCACGGTATCCACCGAAAGCCGGTGAGCTGCCCGTTGCCAGCGCGGACGATCTCGGCAAGGCCGTTGCCAGTCAGCAATGCCGACGCGACTAGATGCTCCAGCCAATCAGGCCAGGTCTGTTGTGGATTGACGCCGCCGCGCGCGATCTTCGCCAGCGGGTGCCCGTAAGCCTCCACGCGGCTGCCGTCCGCTTCGCGCCGATAGATAAGCGCCGGGACATAGGCGAGCGCCGAACTGATTGCGGTCGTGCAGGCCAGCACGGTCGAAAGGTTCTCGGCTGCCCTTGCCGACAATGCGCCGGGATAGCCTATGCCGGGTGCAATCGCGCTCCAGCTCGGGTCCGCCGCGTCGTTACGCCGTTCAAAGCCGATCCGGCCTAACGCTCGTTCAATCAATCCCATGCGCTAAGCTCCGCGATAATGATCCGCCGCTGGCGATCGTTGAGGCCGCATTGCGCGTCATGCGCCGCACGCAAGGCCAGCTCGGTATCTGGATAGGCAGGCCAGCTAGAAACGACGCTGATCTCTTTCAGGCCGATCGAGCGAAGGGTGCGCTTTCGCCCCTCCCAAGTTTCGCCGCCGTCCGGCACGACAAAGCCGAACGACATTCCGCCCAGGTCCCCGCGTTCCGCCAGCGCCAGCACGTCTCGCCCCGCCTGGGTTTCCGGAAGATCGAGCGAAAAGGCGAGCCCGCGGCTATCTTCCGAAAGCCGCAGGGTGCCGGAACGGGTGCGACCTAATAGCCGCCCCTCGTCATGGTCGAGCAACGCCAGCACGTCGCCGGCCAGCGCCTCGCGAAAGGCTCCGGGTGCGATCGTCTCGACGAATGATCCTATCCTTGCCTCGCTTAGATAGGTCGCGGCGTAACCTTCCAGACGCCGCCCGTTCGAGCGAACTTCCGAAAAGCTACGCCGCTCGACGGCAGCCGGGGGAAGCTGGCGCGTCATTAATAGAGCGCCAGTATGTCATCGGCGCTCGTGCCCGTCGTGCGAATGAACTGAGCCCGGAACGGGATATAAGCGCCCGCTGGCACCTTCCACGTTCGGTCCTCAGTGTCATCGACGCCGCGCATTTTGAGCGTGCCCCCCTTGCCGACGAAAAGCGCCTTGGGCACTTCCGCCAGCGGGTTGCTGTTATGGGTTTTGACGTGCTCGGCCCGCGATGCAGGCCCAGCCGTTTGCGCTCGGCTATAGGCGTCCATTAGGCCACCAGAACGCCGGAAGCCTTCACGAACGACGCAGGACGCCGCACGCCAAAGTCCACCGTCGCCATCGCGCGGATTAGAATGTTGCCCTTGGAGTAGGCGCTCTCGGCATACGGGTTCACCAGAATGTCGAGCTGGCTCCAGATGCCCACCAGGAAGTCGGCAAAGTCGCCATAGACCAGGCCGTGCTCATTCGTGCCCGCGCCCAGGTTGGACGGTGCCTGATTGGTGAACTGCACCGGCTCGTCATGGAAAGTCGCGCCGTAGGGGATTGGCAGGCCGTCGCCCGTCCGCAGCTTCATGGCAGTTGCCTTGATGCCGTTGGTAGCGAGAAAGCCCCGGTTCTCTGAGACGTTCGCAAGGTCAGCCGCCGCGATCATGTTGGCGGTCGTCGTGAATAGGTCCGTTGCAAACGGCACGCTCGCCACGCCCGGATCGTTGAGCAGGCCACGCGGCACCGCGCCGACGCCGCTCCCGGCGATCGCTGCCCGGTCGATCTCCAGCGCGATATTCCGCGACAGCATGGAGCGCAAAAGCTGTTCCACGTCCGGGGAAGCCTGCTGGATCATCTGCCGGGACATTTCGCTGATTGCGCCGACGTGATGCGGCGTGAGCGTGAGCGAATCGAAAGCGGCACCGTCGATCGACAATGCCTCATTTTCGTTCACCCAGCCGACGTTCGGGCTATCCGTCTCGCGCGGAATAACCACGTCGCCGGTCAGGCCGGAAAGCGTCGTCGCGCCCAAGCGGGTGATGACAGCGGTTGCCGTCAGCGCGTTGGTGAAAAGGTCCGGCCGGAAAGTGTCGGGTGCAACGGTGCCGCTGTTTGCGGTCGTCAGCACGCGGCGCTCGAATACCTCGCCAGGAACGTAAAAGCCCTTGGCGGGTCCACCGGCTCGCTTCGCCAACTCGGCCTGCATCTCGATCTCGCGGCCCGCGTCCACGTCCATGTCCGCCTTGTGAGCGATCATCTTCGCGATTGAGAAGTGGCGCAGCTCGCGGCTGAGATGCTCGTCGCCGGTGCCGGTGATCGGGGTGCCCAGGTCCGCGCGGTCCTCCGCGTCGATCGCCTTTGCGCGCCGGATCTTCTCATTCAGATCCCGCACCTCGTTTTCGGCGGCGGTGAAAGTCTCAGCATCGCCACCTTGAGCGGCTTTCATGCGGTCGAACGCGCCGGTGCGCTGTTCGATCAAGTCGGCTAGTTTATGCAAGTCGCGTCTCCTCAGAATACCGTTAGGCTCTGAGGATGTCGGCTAAGACAGCCGACGATCCCCCCAGATCGCCCGCAAATATCTTAGCCGATCCGGTGCGGCGTTTGACCTGCCCAACGCGCCCCAACGTGCCCCAATACTTCCATACACCTTGCGCTTATGCGGCGTCTTTGCTTCCCAGGAAGGTTGCCAAGCCGGTGCGGTCTTCCGCTTCGTCGGGTTCTGGCGGCGTATAGTTGGGGTGCAGCGGATGCGTCGGCCAGCCGCTTTCATCGCAGCCGCGATACGGGTGCAGGCCCTCGCCCTCGTCATCGCGCGGTCGCCACTCCGCGTCCTTGCCGCCCATCGTAATATACATTTCGCGCGCTGCCTTCAGCATAGCGTTGCGCGTCGGCTCGTCATGCAGGCTGATCGAACGGTTGTTGTGCGCCTTCTGATCGTCCAGCTTCGGCAGCCACGCCGCGATGCCTTGGCGCGCGGTGCGAACCAGGCAGCAGCCCTTGAGACTGAAAACGCCCACGTCTGCCGAGAAATAGGCAAGGATTGTGTGGCCCGCCTTACTCGGTCGCAGCTCGCGCACGCGCTCCAGCCCGGTGATTGTCACGATTTCCATTGGTCACTCTCCTTTGGTCGAGCGGATTAGTTGGCTGAAATGCTCAGCAAGGCCGCTCTTGGTTGAACAGATGACAGCGCCCAGCCGGAAGGTCGGCAGGTGCCCCTTGTCGATCAGGTGCGCCGCTTGCCTGGGTGTCAGCCGCAGGTGCGCCGCAATGTCTTTCACGCCGTAAAGCAGGCCGTCTTTGGGTTCGGTCGTCATAGGCCGTCCTCCAAGCAAGCGTCGTGCCTCTCGTCAGTCACGTTGCCGCCTCCGGGGTCGCTGACGGGACAACCGGCCCCCCAATCCGTCGTGCTGTGGAAGCAGAAGTCGTCCTCACCCATGCTCCCGTCGAGCTCGTCGCCGTTCGCTTCCAGGTCAGGGTCGCCGTCGATCAGGTCGATCTCATTCACCAGGAACTCGACCACTGCCGCCAAAACGGCGCGTCGGCCCACGATGGTAGGAGGGGGGGAAGGGAGAGAGGTGTAAGGTTCCTTATTGGTGTCCATTATCTGCCACCCTTGAACTGATAGACGGCAGGCCCGTTATGACGGCTCGCCGGTCTGATTTCTTCGATTGCTCCAGCCTCGATCAGCCGCCGTCGCGCTGCCGCGAACCGCTGCCGAGGCCACCCGCCACGCGGCATGATCGCAGCCATTGCGTTCGCGATGACGAATTGCCGTCGCCAGTGATGACGGCGCAGCATGGTCAGCAGCAGGAAGGCGTCGGGGTCGCTGTTCAGCAGTCCGTCGATCTCGGAAGCGTCCAGAACAACGCGGTTCCCGCGCCCGAACCAGTTTTCGCCCGCCAGCTCCTTTGCCCAGGCGCTCGCGACGATGCCCAGCACCTCCTGATCGGGCAGCGGCTCAAAGAACAATGCGCCGTTCCGCTGCATCGCCACCTCCATCAATTCGGAAAGGCTGCCGGATAGTCGCGCTTGCGCCATGCACTCGCGCCACAAGGTCTGATTGCGGCGGCCCTCCTCGATCAGCACCGGCGCGGCGTCGTTGGCAGCGGCTGGGCGCATAGTCGGCAGGGAAGCTAGGTCGTCCAGGCTGCCCGACAGGATGCAGTAGCTGCCCTTCGATCCGATCGACGGCGGCGCAACCACAAAGCCGTCGCCTAGTATGTCGATCGGGCGATGATCGGGCCGGACGCGCCGCCGCTCGCCATTGTGCCGATACCAAGCTTGGAAATTGCCTGATCCGCTCCGCACAATGAACGGGGTTGGCCCGAACTCGTCCAGCGCGTCCGCCAGCAGGCGTTCGTCGGGGGAGTCCACATCGAGCACCGTTATGCGGTTCTTTCGGCAGGCAAGGCCGAACGCCGCTTCGCCGGGAAACTTGCTGGCAAACTCTTGCGAGGCGCGCATCCCGGCTCGCAGATAGCCGCGCACCGCTGGCCGCTTGTCCCGAACCGGAAAGGTAGCAATTCGGCGCTCGGCATAACGCGGCTGCCATTCGGCAAAGACGCCCGCCGTCACGATTGCACCGCCGTTTCAGGCTCGCGCAGCCAATGCTTCCAGATGATCGGGAATTGAGTTTTGAAGCTGTTTGGAGTAGGCTCCGCACGTTCGCCGCCAAGCAGAACATAGGAGCCGTCGCCCTCGCCTGGGCGGCGGCTTTCCTGTTCCATCTAGGCAGCCTCCCGCTCCGCAACGCGGCTCGCCAGCCAAGCCTCGATCTCGGTTTCCACCCAGCCGTTTGAGCGAAGGTTCAACTTCACAGGCTTAGGGAACGTGCCCGCCTGCATCATCTCGTAAATGGTCGAGCGGCGCAGCGACGTGCGCTCAATTACTTGGGGAAGTCTCAGAAGCTTCTGCATTGTGCCCTCCTTTGTTTCGGACGGCACCGCATCTATACGGAAGCTAATCTGCTAGTCGGTAGCGGCTGCCCCTTTTCTGGCGTTGCGGATCGTCGCCGGAGAGACGCCTAGCTCTTGCGCGGCCTGATCCGTTGCATCGGATTTGTTGAGGCCCTGGGCGCGGTAGCGGCGATAGCAGGCAAGGCGCTCAGCGTCCGACCCCTTCCGCGTTGCAGCACCGCCCCGTTTGCGGGCTATGTCCGCCGCAACTCCAATCTCAACATCGTCGTCCCAAGCGTTCTTTAAGCGGATGGTCACGGCGAGTTGCCCCACCTCATAACTAAAGCGCGCCACAAGCTCCCATTGGCCGCTCGCCTTCGCGTTCTCGATCCATTTCGCGCGTGCGAGTATCTCTCTAGAATACCAGCCGGGACCCGCGTGCGGTTTGAAGATGTCAGGATCATCGCTGCCGGGTGCGCCGTCCTCGATCGCCCGGATGGTGCGCTCGGCCACGCCGATCTCGTGTTCGAGCCAACGCCACGGCGCGGCTGATGCGCCCATAGCCATGAATCCCTTTCCGAACTCCGACGCCTCGCTCTCAGTTAGCGGCTGAGTCATGTCGAAAATGCGTTGTGTTCGCGTGTGGCGGGTCATGCCCGACCCACGGCTTTCGCTAACGATCTTGCTAGGCATGAAGCGCCACCACGTTCCCGCGATCGGCAGCGGCGACGATCCGCTCGACCTCGGCAGCCCAAGCCGCCAGCGCGTGTCGCTTTTCGTCTAGGAACTCGTGCCGCTGATAGACGCCGACAAGCCCGCCGCGCGTCCCCGCGACGTGGTTTAGCACCGCTTCCGTTACCTCCAGGCGGATGCCTAGCCGTTGCAGCCCGGTCGCCAGCGTGCGGCGTAGATCGTGCAGGGTGAACCGCTCGATTGGCCCTAGCTCTTTCTCCATCGCGGCGATGATCCGGGCCAGCGCCTTGCTAAAGCCCGATGCACCGTTCTCTAGATTGGAGCGGGACGGGAACAGCTTATCGCTCCCCTCGATCTCCGGCACCGCCTCTAGCAGCGCCACGGCAGCCGGTGACAGTGGCACAAGATGCGCCTTGCCGTTCTTTGCCCGGTCGGCGGGGATCGTCCACAGCTTCCCCTTTAGATCGAACTCGGCTCGGTCGGCGCTGAATACCTCGTCACGCCGCTGCCCGCTTAGGATAAGCAGCTTAACGGCGGGTCCCCACGGCACCCCCTCCCCCTCCAGCACAGTCCACAATGCCTTAAGCTCGGCATTGCTCAGCACCCGTTCCCGCGCCTTCGGCTTATCCGGCTTGCCAGCATCCCGGCACGGATTGATCTCAAGCCGGTGAAGGCGCGGCATTGCCCACGAATAGAAGGCGCTGAGCTGAGCCGCGACAGCCCGCGCCATTACCGGCGTCGGCTTCCCGCCACCCGTCGCCACGCCGTCGATTAGGCGCGTCACGTCCGCCCGGTTGACGCTATCGGCTAGGCGGTCGCCAATTTCCGGCAGCACATACCTGCCGAATATCCGCTCGATTTCCGCAATCGAACGCTTGCCCGCCTTCGCCTTCTTGTAGTCGTCAAACAGCGCCCGGACGGTGCCCGCGCCCGCGCCGGTTTTCTTCCGCGTCTCGCCTCTAGGGTCCGCCCCACCTTCGATATCGTTGAGCAGGGTCCGCGCCTTCTTGCGCGCGTCGATCAGGGTGAAACGCTGATCGTGAAAGCGCCCAACGGTCACATTGGCGATCTTCCCGCCGATGCGCTTGCGAACGATAAACGTCTTTGCGCCCGACGTGCCGACGCGGATGCGAAGCCCCGCTACCACCTTGTCAGCAACCTCGATCCGGCCAGTCGCCGGTGCCGCCAAGCCCTTAATCTTCGCGTCTGTTAGTCCAACCGCGCTCGCCATCGGGAACTCCTGAAACTGCATCAGCGGGTCCCCCGCCGCGTTACCCAGGGTAACACTTTGGGGGACATACCCCCGGAAACCTCCGGACGGTTTAGGACACATAAACGGCAGTATTGCAAGGGTTTGTGGATAGTCTAGGATGGTCCCGGACGTGCCGAATAATGACTCTTAATCAGCGGGTCCTTGGTTCGAGCCCAAGTGCGTCCACCATTTTTCGATGGCTTACTCCCTGCCCTGTTGCAGCCAGCCCTCCCAGCGCTCGGCCAGCGAGATCGCTGCTTCGGCTGAGGCGCAGGCGACGAACAGGGTGTCGTCGCCGCAGATGGTGCCCGCGACATCCGCCGGCGCAGTCTCGTCGAGTGCGACCCCGATCAGATGGGCCGAGCCGGGAGGAGTGCGAATGACGACCAGATTGGCCGCAGGAATGATGGTCCGTACCCATTCCGCGAACAATGTTCGCAACCGATCCTCGGGCTGGCGAAGCGGTTGGTCGCCAAAGTCACCCAATGCATAACGAGTCTCCCCGCCCCGACGCAGCCTCACTGCGCCGAGGCGGTCGAGATCCCGACTGACGGTCGCTTGCGTGACGTCGTGGCCGAGGCCGCGCAAGGCGGCGACCAGCTCGTCCTGGCGCGCGGCCCTGCCTTCGCGCAGTAAACGCGCCAAAACGGCAAGGCGCCGGGTACGGACATCGGTCATGCAGCCTTTATGCACTAACTTGCATAAAAATGTAAACACCGCCAGAAGCCGCCAATGATTCGTTGCGCCATTCTCGGAGCTTCCGGCTATGTCGGAGGCGAGTTGCTGCGGTTGCTGGAAGGGCACCCGCAATTCGCCGCCGCGCGCCCGTTCGGCGACAGCAAGGCCGGGCAGTCGTCCGGCACGGTGCACCCGCAGCTCGGCGGAGCGGTCGCCGGACTTGCGGTCGAGCGCTATGGCATCGACGCGCTGGACGGGATCGACCTGGTCTTCGCCGCCCTTCCCCACGGTGAAAGCCAGAAGATCGCGGGTGAGATCCTGGCTTCGGGCCGCAAGCTGGTCGACCTCGGCGCGGACTTTCGACTGCGCGACCCGGCGGCCTACGCGCATTGGTATGGCGAGCCGCATGCCGCGCCCGATCTGATCGCGCGCTTCGTGTTCGGCATTCCCGAGCTTCACCGCGACGCAATCCGCGGGGCGCAGGCGGTGGCGGCGGCGGGCTGCTATCCGACCGCTGCGATCCTTGCGCTGAAGCCGCTGGTCGACGCCGGGCTGGTCGATCCATCGAGCCTGATCGTCGATGCGGCGAGCGGGGTCAGTGGTGCCGGGCGCGGGCTGAAGGAAGCGACTGCCTTCAATAATGTCGAGGGCAGCTTCTCGGCTTATGGCCTGCTCGACCATCGCCACACCGCCGAGATGGAGCAGGAACTGGGCGCGACCCTGTTGTTCACTCCGCATCTGGCGCCCATGGCGCGCGGGATCCTTGCCACCTGCTACGGCACCGCGACGCGGTTGATGCGCGCCGACGAACCGCTCGAGGCCTTGCGCGCGGCTTATGCGGGCGAGCCGTTCGTCCGGGTCAGCGACGCGCCGCCCGCGACCAAATGGGTGGCGGGAAGCAATGGGGCCGTCGTCACCGCCCGCTACGATGCGCGAACCGGGCGCGTGCTGGCGCTCGGCGCGATCGACAATCTGGGCAAGGGCGCGGCTGGGCAGATGATCCAATGCGCCAACCTGATGTGCGGGCTGGACGAGACTGTCGGCCTGTCAGCGGGAGGGATATTTCCATGAGCGTGACCGCAGCCGAGGGCTTCGTCGCCGCGGGGCTCCATGCCGGAATCAAGCGTGCGAAACCCGACATGGCGCTGCTTGCGACGGACGATCGTGCGCCCGTCCCTTGCGCGGCGGTGTTCACGCAGAACCTGTTCTGCGCGCCGCCGGTGCAGCACGGCCGCGCCTTGCTCGCGGCCAGTGGCGGCCGCGCGGCCGCAGTGGTGGTCAATTCGGGCAATGCCAATGCGGGGACCGGCGCGGCGGGCCTTGCCGACGCGCGCGCGATGGGGGCGGCGACGGCGGCGGCGCTCGGCATCGACGGGGGCGCGGTACTGGTCTGCTCGACCGGGATCATCGGCACCCCCTTGCCGATGGAGCAGATAACAGGCGGCATTCCCCGGCTCGCGGCCGGACTGTCGCGCGACGGCGGCGGTGCGGCGGCACTCGGGATCCTCACGACCGACCACCGGCCTAAGGAAGTCGTCATCAGGGCCGAGGGCTGGACCATCGGCGGCATGGCCAAGGGCTGCGGGATGATCGCTCCCAACATGGCGACCATGCTGGCTTATCTGACCACCGATGCCGACGTGCCGCGCGAAACGCTGCAGGCTATGCTCAAGGCGGCCAGCGACACGAGCTTCAATACGTTGAACGTCGACGGGGCGACCTCGACCAACGACACGGCGATGCTGCTGGCGAGTGGTCGGCGCGGGCCCCCGGGCGACCTCGACGCCTTCGCCCGCGCGGTCCGCGAAGCGTGCGAGGACCTCACCATGCAGATGGCGCGCGACGCCGAGGGCATGACCCGGATCGCGCATCTTTCCGTGACCGGCGCTACCAGCGACACGGAGGCGCGGATCGCGGCCAAGGCGATCGCCGAGAACAACCTCGTCAAATGCAGCTGGTATGGGGCCGATCCCTATTGGGGGCGGCTGCTCGCGGCGGCGGGCTCGGCGGGCGTTGATATGGCGGTCGAGCGCAGCGCGGTCCTCTACGGCGGGATCATGGTCGCAAAGGGCGGCGTCGGCATTGTGCATGACGCCCAAGCCCTCACCGAACATATGCTGGGCGAGGAATTCCGGATCGAGGTTAGGCTCGGTGCGGGCAGCGGCGCGGCACGCGTCATCGGGATCGACCTTGGCCCCGGCTATATCAAAGAGAATAGTGTGACGTCATGACGCTGGATATCAATGATCCCCGAAATCCGGTTTACGCCGGGACCAGCCCGCTGGCCGCGCAAACCGCCAACATCCTGGTCGAGGCCCTGCCCTATATCCGCCAGTTCGCGGGCAAGGCGGTGGTGGTGAAGCTGGGCGGGGCGGCGATCGACCCGCTGAGCGATGCCGCGCTGGCGCAGGATGTGCTGCTGCTGCGCTCCGTCGGCGTGCGCTGCGTGGTGGTGCATGGCGGCGGGCCGCAGGTCGATGCGATGCTGCGGCGCGTGGGCAAGGAACCCGAATTCCGAGACGGGCTGCGCGTCACCGATGCCGAGACGCTCGACATCGTGCGGATGGTGCTGGTCGGCAAGATCAACCGCGACCTCGTTTCGACCATCAACGCCCATGCCGGGGACGAGCCGGTCGCGGTCGGGGTGTCGGGCGAGGATGCCGGGCTGCTGACCGTCACTCCGCGCGATACGGCGCTCGGCTATGTCGGCGATGTCGCCTCGGTCCGCGCCGACCTGCTCCACCGCTTGCTGGACGACGGACTGACCCCGGTCGTCTCGACCATCGGCGCCGATCCTTCTGGCCAACCCTATAACGTTAACGCCGACGAGGCCGCGCGGGCAATTGCGGTCGCGATGCAGGCCGAGAAGATCGTCTATCTGACCGCTGCGCCCGGCCTGCTCGAGGACCCGGCTGACGAGGCCAGCCTCGTGCCCCGACTGACCTTGGGCGAATTGCGCGCGCGGATCGGCGACGATAATGTCGGCGGAGGGATGATCCCCAAATTGCGCGCCTGTGCGGACGCGGTCGCGGGCGGGGTCGGGTTCGCCCACATCATCGACGGGCGCGTGCCCCATGCGCTGCTGATCGAATTGCTTACCCGGCACGGGATCGGAACGATGATCAAGGCCGATGCGTCGTGGTAAGGCACCTTCTCAGCCTCGCCGATCTTTCGCCCCATTCGGTGCGGGCAATCATCGAATATGCGCTGGTGCCCAGAGCGGCTCCACTGCTCGCCGAAAGGGGCGCCGCGCTCTATTTCGAGAAGCCGAGCGCGCGCACTCGAAATTCGATGGAGTTGGCGGTCAAACAGCTCGGCGGGCACCCGGTCTATCTGACCCCGCCCGAGCTCGGCATCGGCACGCGCGAGAGCGTCGAAGACATTGCCCGGACTCTGGCCTGCTATCACGGCGTAATCTGCGCGCGGGTATTCGACCACGGGCTGCTGGAGCAACTGGCGGCGGCGAGCCCGGTGCCGGTGGTGAACCTCCTGTCGGGCCGCGACCATCCGCTGCAGGCGCTGGCCGACCTTCTCACCATCCACCAGCTGTGCGGGCGGATCGAGGGGGCGAAGATCGCCTTCGTCGGGGACGGCGACAATAATGTTGCGCGCAGTCTGGCAGAGGGCTGCGCGGCGATGGGGGCCGAGCTGACCGTCGTCGCGCCGCCAGCCTATCAATTGCGCGATGCGCCCGCCGGCGTGCGCCAGACCTGCGATCTGGCCGCCGTTGCTGGGGCGGACATCGTCTATACCGATGTGTGGGTGTCGATGGGGCAGGACGGCGAGGCCGAGCAGCGCATGGCCGATCTCGCGCCTTATCAGGTGAACGAGGCGCTGATGGCGCAGGCGCCCGACGCGCATTTCCTTCACTGTCTGCCGGCGCGGCGCGGCCAGGAAGTGACCGCCGGCGTGATCGACGGCCCGCGCTCGGCGGTGTGGCGGCAGGCGGAGAATCGAATGCACTCGGCGCGGGGCGCGCTGATGTGGTTATTGCAAGGCTGAAAGCGGGACCCCCGATCAAGTCCGGGGTGACGGGAGAAACTGAACGTGGCGAAGAAACTGAAGGTCGTGCTCGCTTATTCGGGCGGGCTCGACACCTCGATCATCCTGAAATGGCTGCAGACCGAATATGACGCCGAGGTGGTGACCTTCACCGCCGACCTCGGCCAGGGCGAGGAAGTCGAGCCCGCGCGCGCCAAGGCCGAAAAGCTCGGCATCGCGCCCGAAAACATCTTCATCGAGGACGTGCAGGAGGAGTTCGTGCGAGACTTCGTCTTCCCGATGTTTCGCGCCAACACGCTCTACGAGGGGCAATATCTGCTCGGTACCGCGATCGCCCGACCACTCATCGCCAAGCGCCAGATCGAGATTGCGCGCATGGTCGGTGCCGACGCGGTCTGTCACGGCGCGACCGGCAAGGGCAATGACCAGGTCCGCTTCGAACTGGGCTATTATGCGCTCGAGCCCGACATCCGCGTGATCGCCCCGTGGCGCGAATGGGAGTTTGCCAGCCGCGAAGCACTGATCGACTTTGCCGAAAAGAACCAGATCCCGATCTCGAAGGACAAGCGCGGGGAATCGCCTTTCTCGATCGACGCCAATCTGCTGCACTCGTCGTCCGAGGGAAAGGTGCTGGAGGATCCCAGCGTCGAGGCGCCCGAATACGTCCACCAGCGCACGATATCGCCCGAGGATGCGCCGGACGTCGTGACCGAAATTCGCATCGGGTTCGAGCGCGGGGATGCGGTTTCCATTGATGGCCAGGCACTCAGCCCGGCAACCCTGCTGACCCGTCTCAACACGCTAGGCCGCGACAATGGCATTGGGCGGCTAGACCTGGTCGAGAATCGCTTCGTCGGCATGAAGAGCCGCGGGGTGTATGAGACGCCGGGCGGGACCATATTGCTGGCCGCGCACCGCGGGATCGAAAGCATCACGCTGGATGGCGGGGCGATGCATCTCAAGGACGCGCTGATGCCGCGTTACGCCAGCCTGATCTACAACGGCTTCTGGTTTTCACCCGAACGCGAGATGCTCCAGGCACTGATCGACAAGAGCCAGGAGCAGGTCACCGGCGAAGTCCGCATGAAGCTCTACAAGGGCAATGCAACCGTGATCGGCCGGTCGAGCGACCACAGTCTCTATGACGAGGATCTGGTGACCTTCGAGGAGGGCAGCGGCAGCTACGACCAGCGCGATGCAGCGGGCTTCATCAAGCTCAACGCACTCAGGCTGCGGATTGCGGCGCAAAGGGCGAAGAAACTGGGACGTTAGTCCTCATCGAGAGGGCAGCGAGTCCAGTGATCCTGCCACCGTGCGACCTGCTCGGCGACCCGCACGGGAGCTGTCCCGCCGTAGCTGGTGCGGCTGGCGACCGACGCTTCGACGGTCAGAACGTCGAAGACCCGGGCGTCGATCCTGTCGTCAATCTCTTGCAGGGTTTCGAGGTCAAGGTCGGCAAGACCGCAATCGCGCTCCTCGGCGATTTTCACGGCGCGGCCCGTGATGTGGTGTGCCTCACGAAAAGGGACATCCGCCTCGCGAACGAGCCAGTCGGCAAGATCGGTCGCGGTGGAATAGCCAGAGGCTGCAGCAGCGCGCATCCGACCCTTGTTGAATTTCGCGGTAGCGACCGTTCCGGACAGCGCGGCGAAGCTCAGCATGAGCAAGTCATGCGCTTCGAAGGTCGGCGCCTTATCGTTCTGCATATCCTTGGAATAGGCAAGCGGCAGCCCCTTCATCGTGACCATCAGTCCGGTGAACAGGCCGAGTATCCGCCCGGAATGGCCGCGAACCAACTCGGCCGCGTCGGGGTTGCGCTTCTGCGGCATAATCGAGCTGCCGGTCGACCATTGATCGGACAGTTTGACGAATCCGAATGGCGGGCTGGCCCACAGGATCAGCTCCTCGGCGAGGCGTGAAAGGTGCAGCGCACACTGGGTCACGGCAGCTAGAAAGGCGAGCGCGAAGTCGCGGTCGGAGACACTATCGAGGCTGTTGGCGGTCGGTTCGCGAAATCCGAGCGCGCTCGCAACGGCCTGGCGGTCGATTGCGAAGCCGGTCCCTGCAAGCGCTGCAGCGCCGAGCGGGCACTCCCCCGCTTCGACTTCGGCGGTAATGAAGCGTGCCGCATCGCGCTCCAGCATTTCCACATAGGCGAGCAAATGATGGCCAAGGGTCACCGGCTGTGCCACCTGCAGATGCGTGAAGCCCGGCATGATCGTGTCGGTGTGCTCAGCAGCACGGCCGACCAATATCTTTTGAAGTTCAGTCGTTGCGGCTTGGCATTCATCGAGCGCGCGAAGCACCCACAGCTTGAAATCGGTCGCAACCTGGTCGTTGCGCGAGCGGGCGGTGTGGAGGCGACCCGCGACCGGTCCGATCAGCTCGGCGAGGCGGCTTTCCACTGCCATGTGGATGTCCTCCAGCGCCGGGTCGGTCGGCGGACCATCGCGCTCATATTCGGTCGCGATGGTGGCGAGCCCGCCGATTATGGCCGCCGCATCTTCCGCGCCGATGATCCCGCAGTCGCGCAGCATGGCGGCATGCGCCTTCGATCCGGCAATGTCCTCGCGCCACAGGCGGCGATCGACCGGCAGCGAGGCGTTGATCGCGGTCATCACGGCGGCGGGCCCGGTTGCGAAGCGGCCGCCCCACATCTTGTTGCTGGTCATGGCCGCCGTATAGGCGGGGCTGCGGCCGATGCCAGCCTAAGCCGTTCCAACGGTGACTCCCGCAGACTCCATCGCATCGGCCAGCTCGGATTGCTTGAACGGCTTGCTGAGGTGCGGATAGGCGGGGGACAGGCTGTCGAGGTCCGCATAACCTGAAGCGATCAGGATCGGCAGTTCGGGCAAGATCTGGCGCAGGCGCCCGGCCAGGTCGGTCCCGCTGATGCCGGGCATCAACTGATCGGTGACCAGCAGGTCGGGGACCAGCCCGGTTTCGATCCGGGCCAGAGCCTCTTCGCCACTGGCCGCCTCCACCACGCGGAAACCCAGGTCCTCAAGCATGCTGGCAGTCGCGGCCCGGACCAATTCCTCGTCATCGACTAGCAGGGCGGTCCCGGCGCCGTGGCGCTCCCCTTCGTCCAATTCAAGGGCAGCGGGTGCAACCGCAGCGTCAGCGACAGGAAGCCATAATTCGATCGTGGTTCCAACGCCCGGCGCGCTGCGGATTTCGAGCGCTCCGCCAAGTTGCGCGGCCAAGCCGTGGACCATCGACAGGCCGAGGCCGGTGCCCTTGCCGATGCCCTTGGTCGAAAAGAAGGGCTCGATCGCCCTGCGCCGGGTCGCCTCGTCCATGCCGATTCCGGTGTCGCTAACGCTCAGGACCAGGCAAAAATCCTGGGCCAGGCCAAGGATCCGATCGTCGCCGCATTCTTCGGCGCGCAGGGCGATGGTCAAGGTGCCGCCGTCGGGCATGGCATCGCGGGCGTTCACGCTGAGATTGAGCAGGGCCATTTCGAACTGGTTTCCGTCGGCCAGCGCGGGCGGAAGTCCTGGCGGCACATCGACTTCGACCCGCACGCGCGGTCCGGACGTCGAATCGATCAGCTCGCTCATCTCGGTGACGATCGCACTCAGATCGACCGCGCGGGGCTGCAACGGCTGGCGGCGGGCGAAGGCGAGCAGCCGCTGGACCAGCACCCGCGCCTTTTCAGCTGAAGCGAGCGCGCCGTCGACCAGCCGAGCCGTGCGCGCATCCAGCACCTGCTTGCGCTGGAGGAGATCGAGGCTGCCGATGATCGGGGTCAGTAGATTGTTGAAATCGTGGGCAACGCCGCCGGTCAGCTGGCCCATGCTTTCCAGCTTCTGGCTTTGCCGCAATGCCTCCTGCGCCAGTTCGCGCTCGGCGACGACCCGCTCGACCTCGCGCTCGAGAGTCTCGGTCAGGCGTTTTTCGCGGTCGATGTCGAGGCTTGCGACGACGCCGCCGGCGAGCTTGCCGTCCTCGAGAATTGGCGCTGCGACATAGCGCACCCAGCGCTTGGTACCGTCAGCACGCTGAACCCGGCATTCGAGCTCGGGGGTACCGCCTTCTCCGGCGATGATCCGACTGAGTGGATATTCCTCGCTCTCGACCAAGCGGCCGTCCGCGTGAAAAGCGACGTAGTCGCGATCATATTCCTCAGGTTTCTCAGTCGGGACGACGTCCTGGCCGATGATTTGCGCAACCTGCCGGTTACCGCCGGTAATCGCGCCACTTGCATCGGCGAAAACCAGCCCGACCGGCATCGCGTCGAACAAGGCCCGCAGCCGCGCTTCGCTGGTGCGAAGTGCACGATCAGCGGCGATGCGATCGTCGATGTCGGTGCACGTGCCCATCCATCGAATAATCGCCCCCGCCTCGTCCCGGATCGGCAGCGCCCGGCCGAGCACCCAGCGATAGCTGCCATCGTGGTGGCGCAGGCGATATTCGATTTCATAGGGCTCACCGGATGTGAGGCTCTGCCGCCATCGCTCCCATGCCTGCGCCTGATCCTCGGGATGGAACATGCCGTTCCAGCCCTCCCCATCGGTCGACCCGAGCGGGGTGCCGGTAAACTCATACCAGCGGTCGTTGTAGAAATCGTGGAAGCCGTCGGGACGGGTCGACCAAACCATCTGCGGAATTGCATTGAGGCGCATCCGCATGTCCTGCTCGCTCTGCTCCAGCGTCCTTTCGCGCTGGAGACGGTCAGAAACGTCAGTGAAGAGGACAGCGACCTGAAGCTCCGTGGGATCGCCGATGCGAAAGGCGTAGACTTCGAACCACCGATCGAGCGCCTCGGCATGCTCGACAAAGCGGTCCGAACGACCGCTTAAAGCGACGTCTCGGTAACGCTCGAACCACTTATCCTCGAGGTTCGGAATGACTTCCCGGACGGACCGATGAAGGACTTCCTGATCAAGGCCGGACTGGCGCGTGAAAGCGGGATTGATTTCGATGAAGCAGTAATCAAGCGGGCGGCCCTCCTCAATCGTCATCTTGACGATCGAGAAGCCCTGATCCATTCGCTCGAACAGCGCACGGTAACGCTCCTCGCTCGCCTGCAACATCTGTCGCGCGGCGCGCTCTTCCTCGATGTCGATGCTGACTCCGACCCAGTGCTCGATCTGGCCGGAATCGTCGAAGACTGGGGACGCCTGGGTCAGATGCCAGCGATGAACATTGTCATGACGGAGAAGCCGATATTCCGCCTGGAGCATCGTGCCACTGGCCCGCGATGTGTTGGTCAGGTCAGTCACGACAGCGCGGTCGTCGGGATGGATGATCCCTTTCCAGCCAGTGCCGAGCAATTGCTCCTCGCTCAACCCGGTATAAGCGCGATAGCCGTGATTGACGTAGCTATTTCGGCCGTCCGCATCGGTCACGAACAGGATGCCCGGCAGAGCCTCTGCGAGGGACCGGAAGCGCGCTTCCGAGGCGAGCATTGCCTGGCGCGCACGATATTCGTCGCTAATGTCGCGGGTGATCCCGGCGGCTTGCGCGACCGATCCATCCGCCGCGTAGGCGACGGCCATCTCGGCCCGCCAATAGCGTCCGTCAAGTCCGCGAAATTCAGCGATCAGGCTTGGTCGCTGCTCGGCCATTGCCGCCAGGACATTTTTCCGGACCGTCGCCCGGTCTTTCTCCGCGACGAAAAACAGCCCGTCGTTTTGCAGGTCGTCCGGCCCGAAGCCAAGGATCTCGGCGGCCCCCTGCCCCCACGTCGTGGCATTTGTTTGCGGGTCTATTTCCCACGAGAACATTCCGGCCGCCTGGGTTGCGCGGGTAAGTCGCGCTTCGCTTCGTTCGAGCTCGTTGCTAAACGCCGCTCGAGCCACCGCCTCGGACGTCCGTTCGGCAGTTCGGGTCACGAGTTCGACGTCTTCGTCGGTCCATTCGCGAACCGTCTGCTGATGGACGGCCAGGATGGCGATCAGCTTTCCAGCAACCAGAATTGGGACGGCGAGTACGGCCCGGAGCGGCAGAGAGACGATGTCGTCCCCACGGAGGCGCTCGTCGAGGTCCATATCCCGCTGGACATCGGCCGTGACGATCGACGTGCCCGACCGAAACCCTTCCATCGCGGCGAGAAAGCCTGGCCCTTCGAAGCGGCCGGTCAGCAATGGTACGCCGGAAGCGACATACTGGTCTCCAACGTCGAAACCGTCGCCCGATACATCCGAATAGCTGACCCTGTCAGCGCCCAGTTCCGTGCCAAGGAGACGAGTCGCGGCGTTCTTGGCAGCGTCGGGGTCGCGCGCCTGGCGCAAGGTTTCCTCGAGCCGCAGCTGGTAGTCGCTGAGTCGCTGCTGGGCGACCTGTTCGGTGACGTCAGTGTTGGTCCCGAACCAGTGAGTGATCTGCCCCTCGGCGTCGCGCAGGGGCTGGGCCCGGGTGAGGAAGCTGCGGAATACACCATCATGGCGACGCAAGGGAAAGATCTGCTCGAAGGCTTCGCCGTGTGCGAGTGCGCCCGACCAATGTTCGACCACCTCGGCAAGGCAGTCGGGGTGGTGGACCGTCTGCCAGCCCCAGCCGCGCATCTCCTCCAGGGTCGACCCCGTGTAGTCGTACCAGCGCCGATTATACCAGAATATGTCGCCCAGAGGATCGGCGATCCAGGCAAGCTGCGGAATGTTGTCGGCCAGCTGCTGCCAAAGCTCGGACGAGGCGGGTTCTGACGTGGGAGTGACCGGCGCATCCATGGGGTGACACGTTAGCGTTCCCGCTGCCCCGCGCAACGCCTGTCCGAAGAGCGTGGTTTGCAGCGCCCCGGTGCCCTGCTAGCCGAGGCTCCACGAACAACAGGAAAGCTAACCGATGCCGCTGCCGCATGTGCTCCAGAACCTCCGCCTGCCGGTCATCGGCGCGCCCTTGTTCATCGTGTCGAACCCGGCGCTGGTCATCGCTCAATGCAAGGCGGGCGTTGTCGGAAGTTTTCCGGCGCTGAACGCGCGGCCGCAGAGCCAGCTCGACGAGTGGCTGCACGAGATTACCGAGGCGCTTGCCGAGCACGACCGCAATCACCCCGATGCGCCCGCCGCGCCTTATGCGGTCAACCAGATCGTGCATCGCTCGAACGATCGGCTGGAGGCCGATCTTGCGACCTGCGCCAAGTGGAAGGTGCCGATCACGATCACGTCGCTTGGCGCGCGCGAGGAATTGAACCAGGCGGTCCACGGCTGGGGCGGGATCACGCTCCACGACGTAATCGACAACCGCTTCGCCCACAAGGCGATCGACAAGGGTGCCGACGGCCTGATCGCGGTCGCGGCCGGCGCCGGCGGCCATGCCGGGACCTGGTCGCCTTTCGCCCTGATCCAGGAAATCAGGGCCTGGTTCGACGGGCCCTTGTGCCTGTCGGGCTCGATCGCCACCGGCGGCGCGATCCTTGCGGCGCGCGCGATGGGCGCCGACTTCGCCTATATCGGCTCGCCCTTCATCGCCACCGACGAGGCGCGGGCAAGCGACGCCTACAAACAGGGCATCGTCGAAGGCTCGGCCGGGGACATCGTCTATTCGAACCTGTTCACCGGCGTACACGGCAATTATTTGCGCGCCTCGATCGAAGGCGCCGGGCTCGATCCCGACAATCTTCCTGCCAGCGGGCCCGAGGCGATGAGTTTCGGCGGGTCGGCCGGAGCCAAGGCGTGGAAGGACATCTGGGGATCGGGCCAGGGCATTGGCGCGATCGACCGGGTCCAGCCAACCGCGGGTCTGGTGGCGCGCTGGGCGGCGGAATATGCGGCCGCAAAGGCTCGGATCAACGGCTGACAGGTCCTTCGATCTTATTGAAGGCTGCGCGCCAATGGCTTGGCCAGGGCACGGGTTGGCGGCCCACCCGGCTGACTGCGACATGGACGAAAGCGCCTACTGCAGCAGGCGCGGTCTCATCTGCTGCGAAGACCCCCAGCCGGTATCGCACGCTGGTTTTGCCAATCTCGGTCACCGCCAGCCCGACGTCCACCTCGGCTGGAAAGGCCAGCGGCGCGAAATAGTCGCAGGCGGTGGAGACGACCAACGCGATCGGGTCGCCGGCAACGATGTCGAGCAGGCCGCGCTCGACCAGCCACGCGTTCACCGCACTGTCGAACAACTGGTAGTAGACGGTGTTGTTGACGTGCCCGTAGGCATCATTATCGGCCCAGCGCAGCATCTGTCGGTGCCAGTGGACGAAGTCGGCGCGAGTCGGGGGAAGCGGGCGGGTGGGCGGCTGCGGATTCACCAGGCAGCCTCATAGAGACGGCGCGCATCCTCCTCGCCGATCGGCACCGGATTGTTGATCAGCAAGCGTTGCTGCTTCATCGCCTCGCGCGCCAGCAGCGGTGCTTCTTCAAGGGCGATGCCGTGGTCGCGCAGGCGTGGCTCGAGGCCGGTCGCAACCACGGTTTCGCCGCACCACTCGATCAACCGCGCCGCCGCCGCCTGACTACCGAGACTGGCAGCGCCCGGATCCACGATCGCCGCGAGTTCCGCATAGTCTTCGCGCGCGGCCACCGCATTATAGGCCAGTACGGGTTCCAGCATCAGCGCGTTGCTCAGCCCGTGCGGCAGATGGTGCAACCCGCCCAATGGATAGGCCAGGGCATGGACCCCCGCCACCGGCGCATTGGCAAAAGCGAGCCCGGCAAGATGCGCGCCGAGCAGCATCGCCGACCGCGCTTCGAGATTGCCGGGCTCCCTGCAGGCGATGACGAGATTGGCCGACAGCAGGCGCAAGGCCTCGCGGGCCTGCATATCGGACAGCGGGTTCTTGGCCCGAGCCGAGGTATAAGCCTCGATCGCATGGACCATCGCGTCGATGCCGGTGGCGGCCGTCAGGCCCCGCGGCATGCCGAGCGTGAGCGTGGCGTCGAGCAAAGCGAAATCGGGGACCAGCACGGGGCTGTTGACCCCGCGCTTCTCGGCGCCCTCGACCGTGACCACGGCGACCGGGGTGGCTTCCGAACCCGTCCCCGCGGTGGTCGGCACCAGCGCCAACGGTAGGCGCGGCCCACGCGCCAGCCCGACGCCCCAGATTGAATCCAGATCGTCGCCCGAGCCGAGCAGATAAGCGGCAAGCTTCGCGACATCCATCGGACTGCCACCGCCAAGTCCGACGACCGTCACCGCGCCGCTTTCGCGGCCGGCGGCGACCGCAGCAATGACCGTCGCACGGCTCGGATCGGCCTCGACCGCATCGAAGACGGTCACCGCGCGGTCGGCCGAGAGCGCGGCCAGCAACGGTTCGGCAAGGCCGAGCCCGCGCACCTCGCTGTCGGTCACCAGCAGCACCGGCCCGGCGGGCAGTTGCGCGACCAGTTGGGGGGAGCGGCCGGGACCGATCAGCAGGCGCGGGCCGGGATGGAGGAGCGGCGACGTCATGGCGTCACCGCTAGCGGGTCAGTGCTTGCTGTTCCAGATCAGGTCGCGCTCGAGCCGACCCATCAGGGCCCGCGCCGGGCTCGGGACCGGCTGGTCGTTGAGCGAATCCTCGTCGAGCCGCTTGACCCGGGCGTAGAGATCGCTGCTGGCGGCGACGAGATGCCGGCTGGTCGGCGGCAATTGCTCGACCACCATCGGGTCGCTGTCGCCGGCATGGCCGAGGCGACGTTCGGGCCGACGTGCGCCAGCGGCCGTCAGTTCACCGGTCTCGATCGCGCGCTGGGTCAGCAACCAGGCGATGATATGCATCAGCCGGGTCGTCACCTTGAGCGATTCGCACGCGAAGCCGACCCGTACGAACGGGTCGAGGGTGTCGCGTTCCGCGCGCCCGGCACTGTCGAAATAAGCCCGCGCCTCGTCCGCCAGCAGCATCGCTTCAGTGTAGAGGCTCTCGACCAGCCGCGGGGTCAGGCGGCTGTCATTGGCCTGCAGGGGGGTCGGTTCGTTCATCTCTGTCCGGTGCCATGCCACGACTGGTTCGATGTGGAAACGCCCGGGCGTCGAGACGGGCTCCGATTTGTCCCGCAGAGAGACGATCGGGTCGCGTGTCTCAGGCGATGATGTCGGGCACGGCCGAATCGCGCAATTGCTCGAGCTCGTCCTTGAGACGCAGCTTGCGCTTCTTGAGCCGGGCGATCTCGAGCATGTCGCCGTCGCCAACCGCGATCAGCGCAGCGATCTGCGCGTCGAGCAGGCGATGCTCGGCGCGAATGGCCGCAAGGCGGGCGGTGGGCTGATTTTCGTTCATGATGAGCTTCGGCGCTTAGCGCATCGAACAGGGTCGGTCACGACGGCTTGCGCGGGAAGCGAGGCGAACGGCGCAAAATGCCTGTGACAAACGCCGCATTTCGTGGTTTCTTCATCGGGCTGTCACACCAATGAAAGGGATTGACGCACGATGGAAAGCGCACACGTCGAGGCTCTCGCATCAAAGCATGCCGCCATCCAGGCACAGATCGACCGGGAGGAACAGCGGCCAAACCCAGACGACATCCTGCTTCACAAGCTGAAAAAGGAAAAACTCAGGCTCAAGGACGAGATCGAGGGACTGACCGTCCATTGATCTCTTAGCCCCTTTCCGTCGCGCAGCGATGGGGAGGTGGCAGCGCGCAGCGCTGACGGAGGAGCCTTCTGCCTTGAGCAGCGGTCCGGCCCCTCCACCATTCGCTTCGCGAACGGTCCCCCTCCCCATTGCTTTGCAATGGGGAGGATCAAGAGTCAGTCGTCGCGGCTAACCTTCTCGATTCGCTCGTGGCGCTCCTGCGCCTCAAGCGTCATCGTGGCGATCGGGCGGGCTTCGAGGCGGCCGAGGCCGATCGGTTCGCCGGTCACTTCGCAATAGCCATAGTCGCCCGCGTAAAGGCGGCGGATGGCGGCGTCGATCTTGGCGATGAGCTTGCGCTGGCGGTCGCGGGTGCGCAGCTCGATCCCCCAATCGGTCTCGCTCGAGGCACGATCGGCGATGTCAGGCTCGCGCAGCGTGTCGACCTGGAGCTGGGCCATGGTTGCCCGGCTCTCTTCGACGATCGATTCTTTCCAGGCCTTGAGCTTGGCGAAGAAATAGGCCCGCTGCGAGGATCCCATGAACTCCTCGTCCTCGGCCGGGCGATAGCCGTCGGGCAGGTGAATCCGGTCAAACGGCTCCGGTGTCTGGTAGATGTCGCTGAGTGCGGTCGCCATACGTCCCTCCCCAATCGGGTCGGCGGCGGCCTCTACAATGGCGCGCCGGTATCGACCCAATGCACACCTCGCTGGTTTTCGCGTCGGGAACGCCCGACGCTCTCCAGCGATCACAAGGCTTTTCCGGCGCTTACGGGCCGGAACCAGCCATAGTATCCCCTGCGGCGCCTCTACTTAGGTCCGCAACGCTGAACAAGCGGTGAAATTGGCTTTCAGAGGTCATGTTGCCAAAATGGCGCAATGTCTGTTGCGCGGGCCTGCCCTCGCCCGCATAGGCGCCCGATGCGCATCCTCCTGACCAACGACGACGGAATCAACGCCTCCGGCCTCAAGCTGCTGGAGGACGTGGCGTCGGCCTTCACCGACGATTTGTGGGTGGTCGCCCCGGCCGAGGAGCAGTCGGGTACGGGCCATTCGCTGACGCTGACCAAGCCGGTCCGCCTGCGCCGCCTCGGCGAGAAGCGCTTTGCCGTTACCGGGACGCCGACCGACTCGGTGCTGATGGCGCTGTTCCACGTCATGAAGGATGCGCGTCCCGACGTGATCCTCTCGGGCATCAACCGCGGCGCAAATCTGGCGGAAGACGTAACCTACAGCGGGACGGTGTCGGCGGCGATGGAGGGGGCGCTGGCAGGCGTCCGCGCGATCGCGCTCAGCCAGGTCTATGCCAAGGAGGGAATGGGCGACACGGTGCCCTTCGCGGCCGCTGCGCACTGGGCACCGCGCGTAATCGAGCGGCTGCTCGCCGCCGAGCTTGCACCGGGCACGCTGACCAACGTCAATTTCCCCGCCCTCGCGCCCGAGGAGGTGCGCGGCGTCCGGGTCGTGCGGCAGGGCCTGCGCGATTATGGCCGGACCCGGATCGTCGAGCGGACCGACCCGCGCGGCTATCCTTATTACTGGTTCGGCCTTGGCCCCACGGTCGAGACCCCCGGCCATACCACCGACCTCGAGGCGATCGCCGACGGCTTCGTCTCGGTCACACCGCTCCACCTCGACCTCACCCACGATCCGTCACTGCTGACGCTGGCGGAGCGATTTCGGCCCGAGTGACGATGGACCCGGGCCTGTGGCACCAGCTGAAGGACGGGGTCGAGCTGGCGAGCGGCTGGCCGCCTGCCTCGCTGCATTTGGTTTTCGGGGTGATCGCGCAATTGCTGTTCGCGGCGCTGATGAAGACTTCTCTGGCGGACTTCAGGCCGTGGGTCCTGGTGCTGCTGCTGGAACTCGTGAACGAGGCCTATGATTTTTGGTTCGAGCGCTGGCCTTTGCTCGCCCAGCAGGCAGTCGAGGGCGCGAGCGATCTTGGCGCGACGATGCTGCTGCCGAGCCTGCTGCTGCTGGTCGCGCGGTATCGCCCGGAACTGATGGTCGGGCCCAAGTGACCCGCGCCGACGCCACGATCATCGTCGATGCGTTGGGGCAAGAAGGTCGGCGGCGGCTGGGCCTGCTAGCGGTGTTGACGCTATTTGGGGCGGTGGCGGAATATGCGACCTTGATCGCCCTTCTGACGCTGCTGCGGTCGTGGCTGGCACCGCGCGGCGGCGGGATAGACATCGGCGCGGCGACGCTGTTCGGGGCCGCGGTGCTGAGCGCGGGCGGGCTGCGGTACGTGATCCTCGTCCGGACCCAGCGGCTGGCATTCGATACGGGCCATCGCCTTCTGGTGGCGGTCCAGCGCCGCCTGCTCGCGCGCGAGTGGATTGCCCACAGCAGCGCCAGGTCGAGCGAAAAACTGGCCGCAGTCGAGCAAGTCGACCAGCTGGTCTACGGGCTGCTGCTGCCCTTGCTTCAGGCAGGCGCATCGCTGGTGCTGGGCCTGGCGATCCTGGCTGCGCTGCTCGCCATCGACCCGCGCACCGCAATCACTGCGGCGCTGATGCTCGGCCTGTTGTTCGTGGGGGCGGTGCGCTTGTTCCGCCCCATGATGAGGCGAGCCGGGGCGGCAATCGGGCGCGGCTGGGAAGCCCGCATCGAAGTGCTCCAGAACCACGACGGCGCGATCCGCGAGCTTATCCTGGGCGGTCAGCGTCGGGCTGCGGCCGAGCAATTCAGGGCGATCGACCGCCAGCTTGCCGACACCAAGGCGCACATGACGATCGCCAGCGCAGCGCCCCGGCTGATGGTCGAGACGGTCGGCCTGCTGTGCCTGATCGCCATCGCCTGGTGGCTGACCGCGCGCACCGGATCGCTGACCGTGGCGCTGCCGACCCTGGCCGCACTGGCGCTCGGGGCGCAGCGGCTGCTACCGCTGGCGCAGGGCCTGGCGCAGGCGATCAGTGGCATTGCCGCCAATGCCTCGACCGCGCAGACAGTCGCGCGATTGCTGCAGGAGCCCGACCTTCAGGAAGGACCGTTACCGCCCCCCCTGCCCTTCACCAGCGAAATCCGGTTGCAAGGACTGGCGTTCCACTATCCCGGCCGCAAACGCGCGGCAGTCGAAGCGATCGACCTCGTCATCGCGCGCGGCGAGCGGGTTGCGCTGACCGGACGCAACGGCAGCGGCAAGAGCACCTTGGCGGACCTCGTAATGGGCCTGCTCGAGCCGGGCGCGGGCAGCCTCACGGTCGATGGCTGCACGATCGATGCGACCCGACGCGTGGCCTGGCAGCGCAACATCGCCCACGTCCCGCAGGCGCCGTGGCTGGCCGACAGCAGCATCGCGGCCAATATCGCCTTCATGGACGGAGCGCCCGATGCCGGGCGGATCGCCGAGGCGGCGCGGCTGGCCGGGCTCGAACCCCTGATCGCGAGCCTCGCCGAGGGCCTCGAGACCCGCATCGGCAGCGGCGGCATCCTGCTGTCAGGCGGGCAGCGCCAGCGGGTCGCGCTGGCCCGCGCACTCTACGATCCCAAGCCGTTGCTGGTGCTCGACGAGGCGACCTCGGCGCTCGATCGCGATAGCGAGGCGCAGGTCCGGCTCGCGCTCGACGCGCTTCAGGCACGCGGCACGACCATCGTGCTGATCGCCCACCGCTCCGGTCTGCTCGACGATGCCGCGCGGATTATCCGCCTCGACGGCGGTCGGATCGTGTCCGATCAGGCGGCGTCGGCGAGACCGGCGGCCGGCTGAACGTCGCGCCAGGCTTCGAACATCAGGATCGGCCACAAGGCCGTCGTATGATCGCGCAGGCCGGACTTGTGTTCGGCATGGCGACGGCGGATGGCGGCGACGTCGAACATCCCCCCGCGCCGGAGCCGGTCTTCGGACAATAAGTCGTTGGCCCAGGGCGCCAGCGGCCCGCGTATCCACTCGCCGACGGGGATGCCGAAGCCGGCCTTGGGCCGCTCGGTCAGCGCCGGCGGAACATGGCGGGCGAGCAATTTGCGGATGATGAGCTTGCCCCGGCCGTCGGCGATCTTCATCCCGATCGGTACCCGTGCCGCGGCCGCCGCAACACGGTGATCGAGAAACGGAACGCGAGTTTCCAGGCTGACCGCCATGCTCGCGCGATCGACCTTGGCGAGAATGTCGTCGGGCAGATAGCCGAGCGCGTCGGCCAGCATCATCCGCTCGGCCGCGCTGCCGCCCTCCAGCGCGATCGGCACGTCGCGGACCGGCCCAGCGCCGAGCACTGGATTGGGCTCGAACGCCCATTGGTCGATGAAGGCGCGATAGACGTCGTCGGGCCCGGCCGCGCTGCTGGCGACGCGCAAGCCCTTGGCGATGCGCGCCGCGCCGCTCGCCTTGGGCCCGCTGCGGACCAGCAGTTCGAACCAGCTGGCGGGAAGCCCGCCGAGCGGTCGGCCGAGCGCGCGCAGCGGCGCGGGAATGGCGGCCAGCCGGTTCCATAGGGCCGGACCCATGACATGGCGATTGTAGCCGCCGAACAGTTCATCGCCCCCGTCCCCGGTCAGCGCAACGGTGACCTCGGAGCGGGCGAATTTGCTGACCAGATAGGTCGGGATTTGCGAGCTGTCGGCGAACGGTTCGTCATACATGGCCGGGAGCAGCGGCAGGACCTCGCGGGTCTGCGCGGAGGTGACATACAGCTCGCTGTGGTCGGTCCCGAGATGCGCCGCGACGGCCCTGGCGTGGGGGGCTTCGTCATAGCCGGCCTCGTCGAAGCCGATCGAATAGGTCCGTACCTGGCTGCCCGATACCTGCTGGTACAGCGCGGTGATGGTCGAACTGTCATAGCCGCCCGACAGGAAGGCGCCGACCGGCACGTCGGCCACCGCCTGGTCCGCGATCGCGGTGCGCAGCGCGGCTTCGACCGCATCGAGCGCCATAGCTTCGTCGGCATGGGGATCGGCCAGGCCGGCGGCGACGACCCGCGAATATGACCAGTAAGCGGCGCAGGACACACCATCGCCGCTGCTGCCGACGGGGACGGGATCGCAGCGCGGAGCGGCACCGGGGGTCACCGTGAGGATCGTGCCGGGAAGGAGCTTGAAGATGCCGCGATAGATGGACAGCGGGGCCGGAACATAGGCCCGAGCGGCCAGCCCGGCGACGGCCTCACGATCGATCTCGGCGGTGAAACCGGGGACCGCGCGGATCGCCTTCAGCTCCGATGCGAACACAAAATCCTTGCCGATCCAGCCGTAATATAGGGGTTTTTCACCAAATCGGTCGCGCACCAGCGAGAGCTTGCGCTCGGCCCGATCCCACAATGCGATCGCGAACATCCCGGCGCAGCGCGCCAGGGTCGCCTCCAGCCCCCAATGCGCGATGCCCTCCAGCAGGGTCTCGGTATCGCTGTGACCGCGCCAGCCCCCGGCCGGCGCCTTGCCCGCCGCCTCCAGCTCCCGGCGAAGATCGCGGTGATTGTAGATCTCGCCATTGTAGCTGAGCATGAAGCGGCCGTCGGACGAGGCCATTGGCTGCGCGCCCGCCGGGCTCAGTTCGACGATCGCGAGGCGGCGATGGGCGAGCCCGATGCCCGCCTCGATATCGGCCCAGGTCCCGCCGTCGTCGGGCCCGCGATGGCGCAGGGGATCGGCCATGCGCTCGAGCAGCCCGGGCGCGATCCCGTTTGACGCCAACAGGCCGGCAATTCCGCACATAATCGTGTCTACGCCTCGCAACATCCCCGCCGCGGCCAAGCCTCTAGGCGGTCATCGATGCATCGCCAAGGGTGCAAGTCGTCCGGGGTAGCCACTCCGTGGTGCTCTGGCTAAAGCGCTGGCTTCCTGGCTCAGACGGATGAAGCAATGCGAATTTCCATGATCGGCACCGGTTATGTCGGACTGGTATCCGGCGCCTGCTTTGCCGATTTCGGCCATGACGTGACCTGCGTCGACAAGGACCAGGCCAAGATCGACGGGTTACTCGCCGGGCGGATGCCGATCTGGGAGCCGGGGCTCGAGGATCTGGTCAAGCATAATCATGCGCGCGGACGGCTGCGCTTCACTACCGATTTGAAGGCGGGCATCGCCGATGCCGATGCGGTGTTCATCGCCGTCGGCACCCCGGCGCGGCGCGGCGATGGCCATGCCGACCTGAGCTTCGTCTATGCCGCGGCGGAGGAGATTGCGGGCGCGCTGACCAAGCCGGCCGCGGTGGTCACCAAATCGACCGTCCCCGTCGGCACCGGCGACGAGATCGCTCGTATCCTGAAAGCCAATGGC
>JANPKL010000113.1:0-1586 GCA_031425975.1 Sphingomonas sp. | reverse complement strand
TCCAGCCGGCGACGCTCGCGCATCACTTCCTGCGCGGCCTTGGGGTCGTTCCACAGCGCCGGATCCTCGCTCATGGCATTGAGCTCATCGAGGCGCCGATGCGCCGCATCCCAGTCGAGGAAGCGGCGCAGGAGCGCGGTGGCGGCTTTGACCTGGTCGATATGGGCCAGCGCTTCGGCGCGCATCGTGTCTGTTCCTTAGATCGTCATTCCCGCGAAGGCGGGAATCCCGCTGCCTTAGCGGGAGAAGCGAAGAAGCGGGACCCCCGCCCGCGCGGGGGTGAAGGAGATGAAGCTTATCTTCAGTAGATCCCGCCCTGCCTTGCCAGGAAGTCGTCGGCAGGGGCCTGCGCGGGTCGCGCCTGGGCGGCGCGGGCGCGGCGTGGTGGTGCGCGGCGGGACGGCCGGGCAGCGTCGACGGCGGCGAGTTCAGGCGCGTTCCCCTCGCCTTCGCGGCGCAGGCTGCGGCGGGGCTCGGTCTCGGGCTGGAAGGCTTCCCAGATGACCGCCGACTTGGGATCCTCGCGGACCGGGAAGGTGCCGAATACGCGGCGGCCACTGGCGCGGTCGATGCGGACCATGCGGATCCCGGCCGGGGCGACGAACGGCGTCGGGGGCACGTCCTTGAAGCTGGCCTGCGCCCATTGCTTGAAGATGGGTGCAGCGATCCGGCCGCCCTGCGCGGCGCCCCCCATCGGGCGCGGCTGGTCATAGCCCATATAGACCCCGGCGACGACGTCGGGGGTGCCGCCGATGAACCACACATTCGTGGGGCCCGAGGTGGTGCCGGTCTTGCCGAACAAGGGCCGGTTCAAGTCGCGCAGCACGGTCGCGGTGCCGCGCTCGATCACGCCGGTGAGCACATGGACCATCTGGAAACTCGCCTGGGCGTCGAGCAACTGGCGCGCGCGGCTGGGCGGACGCGGCATCGCGCCGCCGTCCCATGCCGCCGCGTTGCAGCGCCCGTCCATCACCGCGCAGCGATTGTCCTGGCGAAAGATGACCTTGCCCTCGCGGTCCTGGACATAGTCGATCAAGGTCGGGCTGACCGCCCGGCCGTGATTGGCGAGGATTGCGTAAGCGTTGGTAAGCTTCATCACCGTGGTGTCGCCCGCCCCGAGCGCGATCGAGAGAAAGTTGGGATAATCGCCCACGCCCAATCGCTTGGCGGTATCGACGACCTTGGCCATGCCGGTCTGCGAGGCGGTGCGGACGGTGATGAGATTGCGGGACTGTTCGACCGCCCAGCGCATCGTCTTGGGACCGGCATAGCCGCCGTCGAAATTGCGGAAGCATTTGTTGCCAAGGCCCGCGCCCTGCCAGACGCAGAAGGGCGCGTCGGGGATGATCGAGGCAGGGGTCATGCCGTTGGCGAGCGCGGTGTAATAGACGATCGGTTTGAAGGTCGAGCCGGGCTGCCGCTGGGCCTGGGTGGCGCGGTTGAAGCTGGCGCCGATCGCGTCGAACCCGCCCTGCATCGCCAGCACCCGGCCGGTGCGGACCTCCTGCGCGACGAAGCCGCCGCCAATCTCGGGGATCGAGCGAATGGCATAGGTCGAGCCCGCCACCGCCTTGACGATGATCACC
>JANPKL010000112.1:0-39539 GCA_031425975.1 Sphingomonas sp. | reverse complement strand
AGGAGCGGCTGCTCGCGCAATATGAGGCTGCGGCGGGCTTGCCTCCGGTGGCGCTTCCAGTTCCCGGCCAGCCGGTTCCGCTGTATCGCCGCACCACTGCGACCTGCCAGTCTCCCGGCCTGAGCCGCGCGGTGGCGGGGCGCAATACTCAGGGTCAAAGCGGCTATAGTCACTGGGTCGAGTGCCGCGGAGGGCCGCGCGTCGACATCGGCTGGTCCGCCCGGCCCTTCCCCGTGCGCTGGAGCGGCGGGCCGGTCTCCGGGACCATCGCCGCAGACCGGCAGCGCGGCTATCGCCTCGTCGCCGACACCGGTTTGGCCGGGCTCGCGGCCAGCGCAGTACCCAATGTCGCCGACATTCCCAACAATCATCGCAGTTACGCCTTCCAGTGGTTCGCCTTCGCCGCTGCTGCGATGATCATCTTCGGGCTTGCACTGAGAGCGCGGAAGCCGCGGCCATGACCCGGATCGACCAGTTGGCCAATGGGCTGACCGTCATCACCCGCCCGATGCCGGGGCTCGAAACGGCCAGCGTCGGGCTGTTCGCAAGTGTCGGCTCGCGCCACGAAAGCGCGCGCGATAACGGCCTCGCGCATCTGTTCGAGCATATGGTGTTCAAGGGCGCGGGCGGACGCAGTGCCCGCGCATTGAGCGAGGCCATCGAGGACGTCGGCGGGGAATTGAACGCCTGCACCGAGCGGGACGGGACCAGTTTCACGACTGCGGTGCTGGGCGAGCATTTGCCATTAGCGGTCGAATTGCTCGGTGACCTCGTGTGCCGCCCGCATCTCGATCAGGCCGACCTCGTCCGAGAGGCCGAAGTGGTACTCCAGGAGCTTGCCGAGGCCGAGGACACTCCCTCCGACATCGTGTTCGACGAGTTGTGGGCGGCGGCCTTTGCCGACCAGCCGCTCGGCCGTTCGATCCTCGGCAGCGAGGGGAGCGTGCGGGGAATCACGATTGATGATCTCGTGCGCTGGCGTGATCGTCATTATCTTGGCGGCGACCTTATCCTGTCTGCTGCCGGAGCGGTCGATCACGATCACCTGATCGAGCTGGCGGAGCGGCATCTGGCTACCATCGCAAAGGGAAAAGGCCCGGCCGCCGAGCCCGCGACCTTTACCGCCCGAACGCGGCATAGCCAGGCCAAGGCCGGGCAGTCGCAGATCACGCTCGGCTGGAAAGCCCCACGGGTTTGCGATCCCGACTATTTCGCTGCCCGACTGTTCGCCGACATTGTTGGAGGAGGCGCTTCGTCGCGGCTGTTCCAGTCGGTTCGCGAGGAGCGCGGGCTTGCCTACAGCGTCAGCGCTTCGCTCCACCCACACGAGGACGTCGGTTTGTTCTACGTCCATGCCGCCACCTCGAAGGCCGAAGGAAGGGCAGCGCGCACCCTGATCAGGGACGTGCTGGCGGAGGCTGCGGAGACTGTCGACCAACGCGAGGTCGACCGTGCCCGGATCCAGATCCGCGCTTCGCTCGCGATGAGTGGCGAAACTCCGTGGGGGCAGGCTTCGCGAGCCGCCCGCGAGTGGTCGATCTATGGGCGGCTGCTTAATCGGAGCGAGCTGTCGACTTGGCTCGAGGCAATCAGCGTCGATCACGTCCGCGCCGCAGGTGCGAGGATGTTGGCGAATGAAGCGGCAGAGGCGACCCTCGGTCTGGGCGCGGCCAAAGCGGCATGAACGACCTCGTCACCCTCATCGCCGAGCCGTGGGACGACTGGGGTCTGATCGACTGCGGCAATGGCGCCAAATACGAGCGCTATGGCCATATCAGGGTCGTCCGGCCCGAGCCGCAGGCGATGTGGGCGCCCGCGCGTGACGACTGGGATCCGGACGCGACCTTCGTCCCGGGCAGCGATGAGGAAGGCGGCGGGCGTTGGGTCCAGCATCGTCCCGTGCCGCGCAGCTGGCCCTTGCGCCGCGACGGGGTGCGGTTCGAAGCGAGCCTGACCAATTTCCGCCACCTCGCCTTTTTTCCCGACATGGCCCCCCAATGGGATTTCATGCGCGCGCGCGCCGACGAGGCGGAGGTGATGAACCTGTTCGGCTATACCGGGGTGGGCACGCTGCTGCTGAGCGAGGCGGGGGCGCGGCTGACGCATGTCGATGCCTCCAAGAAGAGCGTCGAGCAGGGCAAGAACAATGCCTTGCTGTCCGAGCTGGAGGAGCGGCCGATCCGCTGGATGATCGACGATGCCGGCAAATTCACCGCGCGCGAGGTGCGGCGCGGGCGGCGTTACGACGGCATCCTGCTCGACCCGCCCAAATTCGGGCGCGGGCCGACCGGCGAGCTGTGGCGACTGGAGGAGCATCTGGCGGGGCTGGTGAACGACTGCGCGCGTCTGCTCGATGCCGACAGCCGCTTCCTGGTCTTGACCGTTTATGCCGTGCGGATGAGCGCATTGAGCATCGCCGAGCTGGTCCGGCAGGCGCTGGCGCCACTCGGCGGGATTGTCGACTGCGGCGAGATGGCAATGCGCGAGGAAGCGCGGGGTCTGCTGCTGCCGACCGCCATCTTTGCGCGCTGGCGGCGCAACTAGGTTCGCGAGGCTCTCAGCGCCGCGCCAGCGACGAAGGGCGCGCCGGCGAGGATGAACAGGCTTGTCGCCGCTTCCAGCCAGAGCGCGCCGGCACGCGGGTCGCCCGCTGCGCCCGCAGCAAAAATGAGCAGGGGGATGGCAAGCGGCAGCAACAGCAGCGAGGCCAGTGCCGAGGCGCGCGGCAGGCCTGCGGTCAGGCTTGCGACCGCGACCGCCAGCGCGGCCAGCGCGGGGGTGCCGATGGCCAGCGTCACAAGGGTCCGACCAAGCGCCTCGGGCCCGATGCCGAGGAGCGCGGCGGCGGGAAGGGCGGCGAGCATCAGCGGCGGGCCGAAGCCGAGCCAATGGGCGATGATCCTGGCCAGCGCGACCTCCTCCATCCCGATCCCGCGCAAGGCAAGTTGATCGAGCACGCCGGCCTGGCGATCGGGCTCGATCAGGGCGTCGAGCGGGAGCAGGGCCGCGCACAAAGCAGCAACCCACAGCAGGCCGGGGCCGATGCGGCCGAGCAGGGCGCGATCGGGTCCGACGGCAAAGGGGACCAGCAGCGCGACCAGCAGGAAGAACAGCAGGGGCAGCCAGATCTGGCCGCGACAGGCCCGGCGCAGGTCGCGCGCGATCAGGCGGGCAATCATTTCCCCAGCTCCAGCACGCGCCACTGCGCCCCGCCCAGCGGCAGATGCGAGGCCGCGAGGATCGCACCGCCTTCGGCGAGATGGTGGGCGATCAGCTGAGCGACGCAATCGGCGGCGGCTGCGTCGAGTCCGTTCAGCGGCTCGTCGAGCAACCACAGCTGCGCACCGCTGGCAGCGACGCGGGCGAGCGCTGCGCGGCGCAACTGGCCGGTCGAAAGCAGGCGCACCGGCACCTTGGCGAGCGCGGTCAGGTCGAGCGCGTCCAACGCTTGCGCCACTGCGCCGGGCCGGCCGTCGAGCGCTGTCCAAAAGGCCAGCGCACGCTCAAGCGGCAGCTCGGCGTCGAGTGCGCTACGCTCGTCGGCCAGCGCTGCGGGATCGGTGGTGACCGTGCCCCACAGCGGCCGCAGCAACCCTGCGGCAAGGCGCAGCAGACTCGACTTGCCCGCCCCATTGGGCGCGGTGGCAACGAGCGCGTCACCCGGTTCCAGCGCGAGGTCGAGCCCCTCGAACAGCAGTCGCCCCCCGCGCCAGCAGGCCACGCCCTCGAAGCTCAGCCGCCTCATTTGTCCCCGGCCGCTTCTTCGAGCGCGTCGATGTCGTCGTCGCTGAGCCCGAAATGATGGCCGATCTCGTGGATCAGGACGTGCGCGACGAGCGCCTCGAGGCTGTCCTCGCCTTCGCTCCATTCGTTGAGGATCGGTGCGCGGTAGATGAACACCTGGTCGGGCAGGCGGCCGCTATGATCGTGGCTGCGCTCGGTCAGCGGGTGGCCGACGTAAAGGCCGGTGAGGTCGTAGGGATCCTCGATCCCCATGTCGGCGAGCATCTCATCCTCGGCGAAATCACTGACGATCAGCACGACATCGCGCGCCGTCGCGGCGAACGGCTCGGGCAGGCGCTGCAGTGCGTCGCGGGCGAGCGCCTCGATCTCGGACAGGGAAGGCGGGGGACCGAAGGCGCGCATGGCTGCCAAGCGCTGTAGCGGGCCGGGTGGCTGCCCCCAAGCGGGTTGTTCGGACGCCACGCCTGTCCTAAGAGCCCGCCATTCCAGGCATGATAAGATGCGGAGCGGTGGCCGAGTGGTCGAAGGCGCTCGCCTGGAAAGTGAGTATACGGCAAAACCGTATCGAGGGTTCGAATCCCTCCCGCTCCGCCACCTAATCGAAGTAATCGATAAATCACGGAAGACAGCGCTTGAATGGCGCGGAAATTGCGCCACTCTAAAGGGGAGCTGGTACTTTTAGAAAACACGGACAGGCAAACTGAGGCGCAAATTTTCGGGTTTCTCTGCCGCCTCTTCCAGCAGTACGGTTTGCTTTTTCCGGCATACAGAAGCTCGTGCTCTAGAATATCTTTATTGGTCAGAAAGTCAGCTTTGATTCTTTTCTACCCGCTCTAAGTCTGTCCGGCAGCACGCAAAGCGGCCGCCTATTCAACAAACGTCATGAAGCGACCATTAGCGGACGTTCGTCAAATGCCTGCGCTCTGGAACCTTGCTACCGCTAGGAAAAAGTCGGTGCCCGATTCATCGGAAATCGGCGGCTATTGTACTTAGTATAGAGCCGAGCCTTAGAACTCTTCCTCATTGATGAGAACCACCGACCTTCGATAATCCATCAGCCAGCCTTTCGCTGTCGGGGTCACCAGCTCCACCCTGCTTGAGAAAAACCTTCAGGAGGGCCGCTGGCAACGCCACGCGAGCCCAGCAATTGTCGACGTAGTCTGTTGCCAAATTGTGGTCCTTAGCGAACGCCTCGGCAGAGAGCGTCCAAGTGTAAGCGTTAAGCGACCCGAATCTCCGTCTGTTTGCTCCTGCGGCGTAAGGCGCAGTGGCGCTCGCAGCGTCGAGATGCTCCTCGATGATCAGCGACCTGTAAGTCACTACTTACCTTAGCCTGTCTTTTCTCGTGCTCAAGACATTCACGCTGATCAGAACGCCTGCTTTACGCCCTTCTCGGCCACACATGCTTTAGCGCTATGCCGACATAAGCGGCTGTTTGTTCAGCACCGCCTTAGGTCTGCTGATGGTGGTAAGCTGACGGACTGCTCTCGGGTGAGCATTGGCGGATAGCCGACGTTGTTGATGCGCGCCGCGACTTTTGCCTTGCTCTCTTGTCCGACGCTCGCAAAAGTCGCCGACGACCATCACCGGATGTCCATCCAGCTAAGTAGTCAATGTCCGCTCGAGGAAGCTTGGTCGAACATGCCCAAAATTATCTACCTGACCGGAGCGCCAGCGGCCGGGAAGAGCTCCACCATGAAGCGCCTATCGGCGCGCATGGACCTCGCCGTCTGGGAGTATGGTGCCCGACTTACGGAGCATTGCCAGCGCTCACGAGACGTAGGCAGCCAAGACGATCTGCGCGCTCAATCGAGCGGAGCCGTTACGCCGGAAGACGTGGACGCAGTGGACCTGCAGTTGCTCGACTTCGTGGCTGAGAAGCGTCGCACCCCACATGTTCTGATCGACAGTCACCCCGTCACGAAAAAAAGAGTCCTACGGTTTTCGGGTGACCGCCTTCTCGAAAGAGCACATCACCGCGCTCAAGCCTGACGAGATCTGGGTGTTTTACGCCGATCCTGATGTCACCCGCGAGCGCATCAAGGCTGACGCGGCGGGGCGGCCGCTGCCCACGGAAGAGCAAGCGCGAACCCACACCCTGTCCCAGATGGCGGTGGCCACCACCTATGGGATCATGGTTGGCTGCCCAGTCTATATGTTCGACACCAACCAGTCTCGTGAGCATTTGGTGGACCTACTCCTGAAGAGGCTGGCCTAGCAGACCGCACGCGGTCAGCCGAACTTTGAACGGCACCTCAGGCGGTGGCAGCCTTGGTCAGGGTGCGCTCAAGCTCTTCGGAGCGTGTCTTTGCAAGCAAGGCCCACACTTCCTCGGGCCAGAGGCTCAGGCGCCCCTCGTAGGCGCCGACCCAGACCTTGCTCTCCTTAGTGGCACCGTCGCCTTTCAGGTGCAGCATGACCGGAGGTGAAAGCCTCAAGCGACCATCCTCCTGAAGGGCAACCTGTGAATAGTGGGCCATAGCGCTGAGCGTCAGGAGGCGACGGCCTTCTTCTGCCGAAGAAGCCAAGGCGACCTCTAGCTTCTTCAAGACCTCACGGCCTTCTTTCATCGGCACCACCGAGATCTCCCCGTCAGCCCTGATAACGGCAAGCGCCTGCAAGCTACCCTTCGGCGCTCCCCAGCCAAGCCGCCGGCGCACATTGGCAGGCAATACGATTCGATCATCACTGCCGAGCTTCGAAGCTTCGATCCACGCGCTGGCCGCAAACTCAGCGACAAGGTTCCAAGTTGGCGTTCGGCCTGGCTGCATGGAGCGATAATGGACCAAATAGCACTATTCGTCCACTTCACCGACGCGCGCACTTACCTGCCCCAAGGAACATACCGGAATAATCCACAGGGATGCAGGAAATTAGCAGGGCAACTATAGCCCAGCTGGAGCGACTCTGGTACGATAACGGTAAGAAACGTCAAGGGTGAGCAAGGATTGTTCGGACAGGCGCTTTCGGGAGGAGCTTCTTAGCGAGCGTCATATTTTGCCCTCGCGCAGCGCCTTGCTCTACCTTCGTCGCATGCGCCCAAGCAACGTCACGAAGAACGCCGTAGACCAGCCGATGAGGATTATACCGTTGATACCCTCAATGGCAGAGACCAGGCGCCAACGCTCCGACATTGCCGCATCGCTGTAGCCAATGGCACCGTAGGTAATTGTCGAAAAGTAGACCGCCTCTCGAAGTCCATCGACCGAACCGATGCCGAGATAAAGAAATGCGTACAGCCAGATCTCGATGCCATGAAGGGCGAACAGTCCCAGTATGACAATCATCGTCACGGCCATGCCGCGCACCGAGAGCGGATGGACGTGCTCCTTAGACTCCTCCCGCTCTTCTAGCCGCAGCAGGCGCGACAGAAGGTGGAGCCCTACCGCGTGGATCGCTACCGTGGTGACGACCATCACAGTCGATACGGCAAGTTCTGCAAGCATCAGGGCGCCTCACTCCACCTTGGAATCTACCAGGTCAACTTTATGGTTCACGCTCCGGATATAAACGACACTCGGCGACGGCTGCGGACCGATCATGCGGTCGTTCGTTACCCAGAAGGGATCTACGGCGTGCTACTCGCTTCGCAATGCCTCGATCGGACTTAGCTTGCTAGCGCGTATCGCGGGGTAGCCGCCAAAGGCCAGACCGATGATCGCGCTGAAAATGATGCTTCCGATCGCCACCGACAAGCCGATGGGGGCAGGAAATTCGGCCACCCGCTCGAACACTCTGGCAGCCACGATCGCCAGCAATAGCCCCAGCAATCCGCCGATAGTGCACAGCACCGCCGCCTCGGTCAGGAACTGGTTGCGGATGTCGCGGCGACGGGCCCCAAGCGCCATGCGCAGGCCAATCTCGCGGGTACGCTCGGTGACGCTGACCAGCATGATGTTCATGATCCCGATCCCGCCTACCAGCAGCGAGATGGACGCGATCGCCACCAGCACCGCCTGAAATACCGCGGTGACCACCGACGACTGTTCTTGAAATTCCTCGGTGGTGCGGACGGTGAACGGCTGCACCACGCCCTTGCGGACGTTGTAGCGGTCGCGCAGCAGCCGCACGAGGTCGGCCTTGGCATCTTTGAGATCGACCGCCGGATCGAAGCCGACAAACAGCATCGACAAATCGTCGGGCCCGGATAGCGTCGACGAGAAGCGTTGGCGGCCGGTGGTTAGCGGGACCAGGGCTAGGTCGTCGTTGTCGTTGCCTAGGCTTGACCCCTTTGCGGCCAGCACACCGATTACCCGGAACGGCACCTTGTCGACCCGGACCTCCTGTCCGATCGGATCGAGATCGCCAAACAGCTTGGTCGCTACGGTCGGTCCCAAGACGATCACCCGAGCCGCCGACTGGACGTCGGCTTCGGTGATCATCCGCCCTAACTCGGCATCGCTGTTGGTGACCTCGCCGTAGCCTTGGGTGACCGCGATCCCACCGGTGCTGACCCGCTTGGCCGGGATAGACAGTTGGACCGACGCGCGCAGCTGTGGGGCGATGGCGATGACGCCGGGCAACGAGCGTTCGATCGCCCGCGCGTCGCGCTCGGTCAGCTTGCCTACGCCGCGTCCAGGACCCCCGTCATCGGTGTCGGGCTGAGGAAAGACGAGCGCCATGTTGGAGCCCAGCTGGCTGATCGTGTCCTCGACGCTGGCCTTAGCCCCGTTGCCGACCGCCATCGCCAGCACGACGGCAAGCACGCCGATCATCACGCCCAGAGCGGTCAGGATCGACCGCATGAGATTGGTCCGAAGCGCGGTCAGGGCGATGCCGATATTGACGAACGCGCCGGCGAGGCTGCGCTGGAGGCTCATGCCGCGCGCCGCCGATTGGCGACCGGCCCGTCCTCGACCACCTTGCCGTCGCGAAACAGGATGCGCCGTTCGGCATATTGGGCGATGTCGGGTTCGTGCGTGACCACGATCACCGTGATGCCGCCCTCGTTGAGCTGCCCGAACAATTTCATGATCTCTTCCGAGGTGGCGGTGTCGAGGGCGCCGGTCGGCTCGTCCGCCAGCAGCATGAGCGGTTCGGTCACCAACGCCCGAGCAATCGCGACCCGCTGCTGTTGTCCGCCCGACAATTTGGCCGGACTGTGGTCAAGGCGATCTCCCAGACCCATCGCCCGCAGCTTGGCCGCGGCCTTTTCGCGGCGCTCCCCCGCTGAGAGCCCGGCGTAGATCAGCGGCGTGGCGACATTGTCGAGAGCGCTGGTGCGGGCGAGCAGGTTGAACTGCTGAAAGACGAAGCCGATGTTACGGTTACGGATCGCCGCCAACTCGTCCGAACTTAGGCTGGCGAGATCGATGCCGTTGAGTAGCAGTCGTCCGCGTGTCGGCACGTCCAGTGCCCCGATCATGTTCATGAAGGTCGACTTGCCCGACCCGCTGGCACCCATGATCGCGACAAACTCGGCCTTTCGGATCGCCAGCGACACGCCGGCAACCGCGTGGACGACTTCGCCGCCAAGGCGATATTCCTTGACCACGTCCTGCGTTTCCAGAAGCGGCGGCTCACTCGCCATTGGCAGCGCTGTCTTCTTCGTAATCGGCGCCGCTGCTGGTCGGAGCCGACGAGCGGGTCCGGACCAGGATCTTCTCGCCAGGCTTAAGCCCACCCGTCACTTCGACGAATTCCTCGCCCTGCAGCCCCAGCTTCACCGCCTTGCGGACCGGCTTGTAGGGATCGACGGCACTGACCACAAAGACATGATTGCCGGTTCGCGGCGCCTTGCCCTTGGGACGGTCGGAGGCCTTGGGTCGAAAACGAAGCGCCGTCGTCGGCACACGAAGCGCGCGTACCACGCGTCCGGTGACGATCTCGACGTTGGCGGTCATCCCCGGAAGCAGCTTGCCCAAGCGATTGTCGACCTCGAGGATCACCAGATAGCTGACCACGTTGGCGGTCTCGACCGCGGCTTGGCGCCGCTGCCGGACCACCGCAGCGAAACCCTCGCCGGGGTATGCGTCGACTGTGAACCTGACTTCCTGGCCGACCTTGATCTGACCAATATCGCTCTCGTCGACCGAGGCTTCGACTTGCATCCGGGTGGTATCGGCAGCGATCTCGAACAGGTTGGGGGTCTGGAAGCTGGCCGCGACCGTGGTTCCCGGCTCGACCAGCTTGTTAATGATCACCCCCGATGCTGGGGCAATGATGCGCGTCCGCGACAGGTCTAGCTGGGCCGAGGATAGCTCCGCATTGGCCTGCGCGATCTGGGCGCGGGCGCTCGAGATCTGCGCTGCGCTGGTGCGCCGTCCAGCTTGCGCGCCGGCTAACGTACCTTGAGCGATATCGAGCGACGAGCGCGACACAAAACCGCGATCCGCCAGCTGCTCGCGCCGGACATATTCGCGCTGCTGGAGAACGATTTCGGTCCCGGCGCGCGCCGACGTCGCCTCCGCCTGCGCAAGGGCCGCCTGCGCGCTCGCCACTTGCGCGCGGGCCTGCTGCACCCGGGCCTGAAGGCGGGTGGGGTCGATTTCCGCTAGCACCTGCCCGGCGCGCACCGGTGTGTTGAAGTCGACATAAACGCGGGTGACCTGGCCCGACACCTCGGCACCGACCTTGAAAGTGTTGAGCGCGCGCAGCTTGCCGCTGGCGGTCACGTTGCGCACCACCTCGCCACTGCCGGCTGCCTCGGCCACGTAGACATAGTTGTAGGTCTTCGGCTTCACGGCCTGATAGACGCCAAAGATCACGACCAGTGCGATGATCGTCGACCAGATTTTGTGACGCTTCACCCACGCGCCCACTGCCGCCAAACGTTTTCTCATCAAACTGAACTAGCAGAGGCGTAAGCGGTGGATAGTGGGCGACTGAGCGTTCGACGAAGAGTCGAGTGCACTCCTCGAGCAGAGCCGGACGTCGAACCTGCACCGAAAATCAGGCCGGCCTGGCCCTGATTGGGTCTGCCCGCGCTGGCAGCTCTACTTTTTAACGCCGAGCACGTCAGGGTTGGCGGGGTTGACGGCGTAGCTCAAGCGGAGCGCTGCTGGTCCGATCGCGGCAGATGGAGCGGTGCCCTCAGCAGCATACTCGATCCCACTGGCGGTGAGTTCGACAGCAGCGCCGGAGTCGTCGAGACCGCCGTAAAGAGTCACCACGCCTGGGCAAACGACCCTGGGCGCGATCACCCGGCGCGGCTGAGGCGCGGCGCGAAGGACGTCGAGCAGGCGCAGTGCGGCGGCTGCGATCGCCTGACGATCGGCGGGCTTCGCCGCGGCCTTGGTTGCCCAGCTGACCGTGACCAGCGCCAGCGTGCGCGAAGTAGCGCCGAAGACATAGCTGATGACGGCCGGGCCGGGACCGGGCTCGAGTGTCGGCGCGGTAAGCTGGAGCACGCGCGTGCCCTCGCCCGGCTGGAACCGCTCGATCACCAATATGCCGGGGAAGTCGCGCGCAATTGCCGTGCGGACCTCCCGAGCGGAGGTGCGGAAACGCGCCGAGCGGAAGCCGGTGATCTGTCGCCGCGGGGCGACCTGCGCAAGCGAGGCTACCGCGGGGACGCGGGCGGGCGGCGGCTTTGGCTGAAGCGACACAGCGGCGAGGATCGTCAGGATCAACATGGAAATTAGAAGGCTCTGGGCTTCAGCGTGTCGGCGGTGCTCGGCGCGGGCGGCGCGGAAAATCCGAGGTGGAGGGTCGCGGGGCCGGTGGCGGGTTCGACCTGTCGCGCCCCCGGACCCGTGCCGAGCGTATAGGGGATCCCGCCCGCGTGAACGTCAAGCGCGCCGCCCTGTGCGTCGGCTGCGGCAAACAGCACGACGAGGTCGGGCTGCACCACCACCCCGCGCATTACCGAGCCGATTTTGTACTGCTGTCCGAGCACGCGCGCGACCGCGGCCGCCCCAGCATCGCGGACCGCGATGCGCTGCGCAGGGGTCGGCGACTTGACCGTCCAGTCGAGATTGACGTGGATCAGCCTCCCCGTGGAAGCCCCGAATACATAGCTGATCGCCGCCGGGCCGGGGCCGGGGACGAGGCTGGCCATGGGCGCGATGATTGCGCTGTTGCCGGTGGCGGGATCGCGCACCGCTGCACTGACGCGCGCGGCGGTGAAGTCCCGAGCGATGGCGGCGCGGACCTCGGCCGGCGTCATCCCCCACAAGGCGCTGCGAAAGCCGGTGATCCGCGCCGGCTGTCCGGCGATGGCATAGCGGGTCGGCTGTCCCGATGTCGTCACTCCGATCACCGGTTGCGGCGAGGCCAGGACCGGCGCCGACAGCGCCGCCAGCGCGGCGCCACTTACGATCAATCCCATCCTGCGCATCAGCCTGCTTTCCCGAACGTCAGCGTGCCGTCGACCACGATCACGCTCGTGTTGAACTTGTTCTGCGCGATGGCCACGATCTGGCGTTCCTGCTCCTGCAGCGCATTGGCCAGCTCGAGGTCGGCCGCCGTGATCTTCGACGGGTCGGCCGAGATCCGCGCGAGCAGGGCCTTCTGCTGCGACACCACGCTGGTGAGCCGGTCGGTCAGCGCCTTATATTCGAAGACCGCACTGTTGACGGCCCGCGCGGCGTCCCCGAGCGCCGGATCGGAGCCGGGATCCGTGGCATATTTCAGGATCTGGGGATTGGCCTCCAGATACTGGATCATCGGCAGCGAATAGGTATCGCTGTCGGTCATCAGCCCGTAGGCCGCCTCGAGCTTGCCCGCCGAGCTGTTGGCATAAGTCGCGGCATTGGATGCCGCCAGCCGCGCGGCCTCGCATGCGCTGGTGCAGGTGACGTCGTCCCACGCCCCGGCCCAGCCGCTGGCGAAGTCGGTGGCGACGCCTTCGATTTCCGCGGTGCTGAAGCTGATGGTCGGCGAAATCTCGAGCCCGCCGATCAGCAACGACAAGCCCAGGTTGAAGCCGATGGTCAGCGTCTGGTCGGCGTAACCGCTTTCGAACTTGGCCCCGATATAGAGCGAGCCGGGCGAATAGACCGTCGCCGAAAGACTGGCGGTGACCCCGCCGCCGCTCAGCGACCCCTCGAGCCCGGCCGACGCACCGACCCCGACGAAGGCCGAGGTGCCGATCGTCGCGCCATTCTTGAGGTCGAGGGTACCCTCGCCATTAGCCGACGCGAACGCCTGGCCGGTAAAGCCCGTGCTGCCGCTCACTCCGCTGCCCAGATAGCCGGCAACGGTGACCCCCTCCTGCACCCCGGCCATCGCCTCGCCTCCCGCGGTGATGGTCAGGTCCTTGAGGCTGATCTCGACCTTTGCCGAGCTTTCGGTGAAGGCGGCGTAATTGATCGTCACGGGCCCGCGCGTCAGGATCAGCGAAACGTTGCCGCCGACAAAGGCGGTCGCGGTGGCACTGAGCGGCGTATAGCTCGCCTCGACGTTGGTGCTGCCACCGGCGCTGACCCCGACGCTCGATCCGTCGGCATAGGTCTGCGTGCTGCTGATGCTGCCCTCCGCGCCCGCTCCGGCTCCGCCGGTGATCCCGGCGGTGGCGCTGGTGGTGGTCGAGCTTCTGGTCGTCGTCGTGGTCACCGGCGCGATCGGCGGATTGGAGATCGCGGCGGGAACATAATAGCCGGTCGGATTGGCGGTCTGGAAGGTGAAGTTGAAGATCGCCGGCGTGGCGACCGTGAATTTCCCCGCGCGCGACCCCTGGCTGAGCGGCAGGAGGACGTAGTTGCGCGCGTCGGCCCCGGTCAGAACGAGCGGGTTGATGGTGTATGTGCCGGGCGCGAGCGGGCCGCTGCCGTCGACCAGATTGCCATTGGCATCGACCAGCCCGGTGCCCACGTTGACCCGGTCGCCGGGGTAGAAGGATCCGCCCGCCGCACCGATATTGTCGCTACGATTGACCGTGACGATCCCTGGCGTGCCGAGCGCGGCATATTGCCCCGTCGCGACATTGGTGATCAGCCGACCGCCGCCCGACACGGTGGCCCGGATGAGGGCGGGGGTTATGCTCACCAGCCCGGCCTTGCTGTTCTCGGTATCGAGGACGTAATTGCCCGCCTTCGACCCCCCAAGTCCGGCGACGATCTGGAGATAGGTCCCCGCGTCGGTGTTGCGGGCATATTCGAACGACCCGGTGCGCCCGTCCAGCGACAGCAGGGTCCGCGGCTGGAGCAGGCCGAGGTCCTCGGCCATCGCCCCGTTCAGCGTCACCTTGCCGTAGGCGAGCATGTTGTCCTTGCCGCTCATCTCACACCCGATCGAGCAGGTCGGCAGTGTCAGCCCGCCATATTGGGCGGCAAAGCCATCGCTGGTGTAGGTGATGCTCTTGGGCGTGATCCGGACATCGCCCACGAACGATGCCAGCGTGTAATTGCCTGCCGCGGCGCCGGTCAGCGTGTCGATCGCGGCCAGATAATTGCCGACATCGCGGCGATAGAGGTCGACGCCGAAGGCATTGCCGATCGCGATCCCGCGCGTGGCGGCCGCGCCTTTGATGCTGACCATCGGCGCGACCTCGTCGCCCGCGACCAGTCCCTCGAACCCGAACAAGGCGTCGTTGGCAAAGCCATAGGTCGTGCTGGAGGCCACGCTGACAACCGAGAGCGCCTTCGGCGTCAGCAAGATCTGCGTGGTGACTGGCGCGCCGAGCGCATAGTTGAAGCGGTCGAGCCCGGCGAGGCTGAGGCCCAGCTGCTGGGTCCCGACCGCGAGGTTGGCGGGAAGCGCGGTCGCGCGGCCCAGCTGGCGGACGGTCGAGCCAAGAGTCGCGGCCACGGTATAGTCGACCGCTCCCGACCCGACGAGGTTCGCGAAGCTGGCCGAGATCGCCGGGGCATCACCATAGACCGCGGTCGCAGGCGCGGTCAGCGTTCCGCTGATCGTGCGCGGGGTGGCCTGGAACGTCGCGCTGTTGGTCGCCGCACCGTTCGGCAAATAGTAATTGCCCGCACTCGTCCCGGCCAGCGTTGCTCCGCGCGGCCCCCAGGCGCTGGTCTGATAGGTGCCGGCATTGAGCAGGGCATTGACCGCGAACAGCTCGCCGATGCGCAAATGATCATTGCCCGCCGCGACCCCGGTCAGGCTGACGTAAGTCGCCCCGGCCAGCACCTCGTCCCCGGCGAGCACGCCGTTCAAGCGATAATAAGCGCCGTCGGCACTCTGCCGCGCCCCGTAGGTCAAATTGCCCACATCGAGGAAGGTCGCGGTCAGCGCGCGCTGCGCGATCCCCAGCGTGCCGAAGCTGCTGCCGACATGCGTGGTCACGTAATTGGCCGCAGCGGCGCCGGTCAGCAGCGGATTGAGCAGGCCGTACAGCCCGGCCGCGCTGCGCTCGCTATAGCCGTTGACGATTTGGTTGAGGCCAATGACCTCGTCAGAACCAACCACGCCCGTCAGCGCCGCGGTGCCGATCGACCCGAGCGTGCCATAGGTCGTCTCGTAGCTGCCGGTCACGAAGCTCAGCGCCTTGCGCTCGATCAGCAGGCGACCGACCTCGGTGGTGGCATCGAAGCGGTAATTGGCCGAGTCCGCGCCGGTCAGCCCCGACGCGCGGACGCTATACTCGCCCGCGGCGGTCTGCGAGGCGAGCGTGACGACCTGCCCGTCCCGATAGGCCGCCAGCCCGGTGAAGCCGATCTGGTCTCCGCTGCGGAAGTTGGGCGCGGCCGCATTGAGCGAGGCGAGCGTACCGTAAGTGGATGTCGCCCCGCCGCGGCCATTGGGGGTGACGACGAACGGCGTGACGGTGAAGGCACTGTTGGTGATCGAGCCGATGACGTGGTTGATCCCGTAACCGTCGCCGACCGCAGCGCCGATCTTGAGCTCGTAGGTCCCGGCGTTGACGTAGCCGCCGGTCGAGAGACTGAGGTTCTGGGGAGTGACGCCGAGCGCGACCGCGTCGATGAAGGGGTCGGAGAGCGCCCGCACCGAAGCCTTGATGTCCGACGCGACCAGGCCGTAGGTCGTGCCCAGCGCCCCGACGATGGGCGTCGAGACGAGCGCGAGGCTCCGCCGCTCGACCGTGTATAGGCCCGCGACACTGTTCGCCGTGTCGAGGAAGTAGTTGCTGCCAATATTGGCGATGACGTCGGGCCGGTAGGTGCCGGCGTTGAGGAAGGAATTGGTGGTGGCGCCGTTCAGCGCCGCGAACGACACCGGTCCGGCCTCGCCATATTGCATTCCCGACCACAATAGCGGGGCTATGTTGAGCGGATTGCCGAAAATGCTGCTGGACGCGGCCAGGCTGTAGGTCAGCGGCGCCCGCAGGATGTTGAGCATGGTGCTTGCGCTCGCCAGCGGCGACGCCGTGTAATTGCCGCCCGCCGGCCCGCCCAGCGTGCCGAGCGAAAGCGAATAATTGCCGGCATCGAGCCGGGTGAGATCGGAGGCGTTGCCGTCAATCAGATAATTGGGCGCGACGACATCGTCGAACAGCAGGCCGGTGAATTCAACCCGCGGCGTCGGGGTCTGGCCGTAGAAGGCACTGGCCGAGGTGAGGGTGTAGCGCAGCAGGCTCGGCGTGATGACATATTGGCCGTCGGTGCCGCCCGCAAGGACGTAATTCCCCGCCGCGCTGCCCGACAGGCCAGTGACAGTCACCCCATAGGTGCCGGCATTGGTCCGCTCGGTGAGCGGGATCGTGTTTCCGCCCGAGCGGATGACGACCGTGGCGGCGACGTCGTCGGTCTGGAAGGCGCCGATCAGCCCGGCGAAGGGCGTGAAGGGGGTGTTGCCGTAGACGCTCGTTCCCGAATTGGCGGCAAAGGTGATGGTCTTGGGATCGATCGTCAGCGCGCCAAGCTGGTTGCCGCTCGCCGCCAGCATGTAATTGTGCGCGCCGACGCCCGACAGACCGGTGGCGGTGAGCACATAGCTGCCGGCGTCGTACCGGGCGTTGGGATCGTAGGCGGTGGTGACCCCCGTCCTGCTGTCCGTCACCAGCACCGAGGCAGCAAAGTCCAAAGCGCCGGTCAGACTGACGCTGAACGGATTGCCGAAGCTGCCATAGGTGCGCGTCGCCGACCCGATCGTGTAGTTGATCGGCTTGGGCGTGACCGTCAGCGTAGCGGTCAGCAAATTGGGCGCGGCGAGCTGGTAATTGCCCGACTGGAGGCCGGTGATTCCCGACAGGCGGAAGGCGTGGCTGCCGACCTCGGCGAACTGGAAGCCGACGCCGTTGGTGCCCGCCGGGACCATGCCGACGAAGCTATTGTCGAGCGTTCCCACCGCGCTGATGTCGTCGCCCGCCAGCACGCCGTTCAGCGTGGCGAGCGACACGGGCGCGAGATAGACTTGCGTCGCGTCGGCGACGCTCGCGATCAGCAGCTTGCGCCCGACGGTCAGCGCGCCGACCAGATTGCCGGTGCTCGACAGCAGGTAATTGCCGGCGCCCGCGCCCTCGAGCGTGGCGGTGATGCCGTAGGTGCCCGCGGCCATGCGCTCGCTCAGCCCAACCGCGCCGTTCGACAGCGTCGCGGCGGCGCCGACCGCATCGCCTGCGATCACGCCGTTGAGCGTCGGCGAGCCGAGCACCGCAAGGGTGCCATAGGTCGAGGTGACGTTAGCGGTGGCGTAGGTCAGCGTCTTGGGCGTGATGATCACGCTGCCCGCGCTGCTGCCCGCAAGGTCGATCACGTAATTGCCCGCCGCGGCCCCGGTCAGGTCGGAGGCGATGGTGACATAGGTGCCGACGTTGGTGGTGGCGGTGAGCGTCGAGACGATCCCGTCGCGGCTGATCCCCCCCAGGCCGACCGCAACGTCGTCGCCCGCCAGCGCGCCGCTCAGCGCTAAGCTCGCGCCATTGAGCGTGCCGTAGATCGAGCTGTCGTTGCTGCCCGCGACGGTCACCGACTTGCGCGCGATGGCGAGCGAGGCGCTCGCGGCACTGAGGTCGAGAACATAGTTAGCGGCGGCGTCGCCGAGCAGGCCCGTCAAGGTGAAGTCGCGCTGCCCGGCGGCCATGGTCGCGGCAAAGGCATAGCTGCCCGCACTGCCCGTCAGCACCTGGGTGCCGAGCCCGAGCACGCTGGCCGAAAGGCCGACGTTGTCGCTTCCGACCAGTCCGCTCATCGTCGCGACTGCAGTCGGTGCGCCGTAGACATAGGAAGCCGCACTGACCGTCGCGGTCAGCGTCTTGGGGGTCACCCGCAGAGTGTCGCTCGCCTGGCGCAGGTCGATGAAATAGCCCGACACCCCCGCGTTCAGGCCGAAGCCCGCGGCGGCGGTCGTGGTCACCGCATAATCGCCGACGCCGCGTCCGGCGGCGGGCCCGGCAATGGTGATCACATCGGCCCCGAGCAGGCCGGCAAGCGTATCGCCGGCCTGCAGCGTACCTGCGACGACGTGCAGGCCGTCGAACGCGCCATAGGCCTCGCCGTAGACGGCGCTGTAATCGACCCCGACCGTGCCGCGGCCGAGCGCGAGGCGGGTCGTGTCGGTCGCGGCCGCCCCCCCTTCGCCGCCCTCGCCACCAAAGTCGGAGCCGCCGCGCAGCACGCCGAAGCGGGTCGGGACCCCGTTCTCGACGAAGCGGACCATGGTCTGCGGGCTGGTCGCGGTGATCGCCGCGCTGGCCTCGTTTCGCCAGTCGACGATGCGCCCGGACAATAGCAGTCCGCCGCCCGACTGGACCTTGATCGCGCCGGTCAGCGTCAGCGCATCGGCGGCGCTGAGCGAGGCCTGGTTGGGACCCCCGCCGAGGTCGAACAGCGCGACCGTGCCTTGTCCGGCATCGACCGTGATCGAGCGCGCCTGGATCGAGGACAGGCGCATGCCGCCCGCCAGGCCGTTGGTGACGCCTGCACCATCACCGATTTTGAGGTCGATGTTGCCGCCGCTCGCGCCGCTTCCGATGCTGCCACTGAGGACGGCGTTGAAGCTGTTGATCTCGCCCGGGCCGGGATCGCGGTCGCCGTCGACGACGCCATTGGCCAGGCTGTCGTTGGCGACCACCGTCAGGTTGGAATCGCCGATGTTGATATGGCCGCCGATGTTGACCGAGCGTCCGGCGCTCAGCGCGAGGTCGCCGCGATCTTCGCCGAAGTCGACCGTCAGGCCGGCGCTCCAGTTGATGTCGTTCGACGCGCGCAGGACGACGTCGGTGCCGCCGTTCAAGAGGTCGCGGATGTCGACCACTTCAAACAGGCTGTCTTCGCCCGGATTGTCGCCATAGTCGGTGCCCGCCGACAGCGGATCCGAGGGGGTGCTTCCAAACAGGAAGCGATCCCACACCATGATGTTCTTGGGGTCGAGCAGCAGCGCACCGCCACGCCCGGTCGTGACGCGCTTAAGATCGGTCGTCAGTGCGCCGAGCGAGGACAGTTCGATCGCCCCGCCGGCCGCGCCCGCAGCGCTGACCGAGCCCAGTTGCCGGGTGCGTTCGGTACTCCACAGAACCACGCTGCCGCCCGCCGCGACGCCCGATGCGTCGATCCGCGAGGCGGCGTCGACGCTGGTGATCCGCGCCGCGCCAAGCGCAGGGAGGGAGCCGAATCGCGCGCTCAGGGCCGCGGTGGCCTCCGCCAGTGCGGAGCCGCCCTGATAGGCGCCACCGATCCGGATCGCCCCGCCGCGCTCGCTTCCGGTCGCGCCAATCGTCGCCCCGGTCAGCGCCACCTCGCCGCCGGTGACGTCGATCCGTCCGCCCGTCACGCCCCCGGCGTCGATCGTCCCCGACACTGCGACCGCGCCGGTCTGGCCGCCGTCGAGCACCACGACGCCGCCCTGCTGCGAGACCGAGGTCGCGCGCACGATCCCGCTCATGTTGATCGTCTGGCGGACGATCTCGCGCGCGGTGGCGGCCCGCATCACGACCGTCCCGCCGCCCACGTCGATCAGGCCGCTTTGGTCGATCAACGGCGCCCAGTCGGCGGCATCGGTCGCGCTCGGGATGGCGACCTGGAGCAATCCGTCGCCGTTCAGGTCGAGCGTGGCCTGCTGGGCGGCTCCGATCGCCACCCGTCCCATCGGCGAGGCGATGGTGCCCAGATTGGCGACGCGGCTGCCGAGCAGCGCCACCGCGCCCCCCGTGATCACCCCGCGATTGACCACGCTGCCGCTGCCGCTGCCGCGAAAGTCGAGCCGCCCGGCCATGAAGTCGTCGTTGGCGATGTCGAGGGTCGAGGCGATGAAACCGCCACGCGCGTCCACCTTGCCGTCGGGGCCGATCAGGATCCCGTTGCGATTGACCAGGAACAGCTGGCCGTTGGAATTGAGCGCCCCCGACAGGTCCGACACATCGTTGCCGGTGACGCGATTGAGCAGCGCCGATCCGCTTCCCGGCTGCAGGACGTTGACGGTGTTGCCCGCCGACACCGAGAAGCTCTTCCAGTCGATCACGGCGCGATTGCTGGTCTGGGTGATGGTCAGCGATCCGCCCTGCTGCCCGACGCTGGCCTTGCCCGCGACGACGACCCCGTCGGTCGGGAGCACGGAGGTGGGCGCGCCCGCGGTCTGCGCGGCAGCGGCGGTGCCGGTAGTCAAGGCGATGGCGGAGGCGAGCAGGCGCAGGCGCAGGCGCGCAGCAGCGATATTACGCATCAGAAGGACACTCCATACAGGATCGACAGCCGTTCGCTCGAACCCACGCCGCGATTGGCGCGGACGTGGCCATATTCGAAGGTGAGGTTAGGCGAGGCGCCGAACAGCAAGGGACTGGTCGCCAAGCGAAGTCCCGCCCCAAAGGCGGTGGCGCGACTGGGGAGGAAAGGGTTGGCGATCACGTCGTCGGCCAGCCCGGTCGCACCGAACAGGTAAGGTGCGGCCTGAAGCCTGCTGTTGCCGAGCGGGACCACGAAATTGCGCGCAACCTCTCCGCGCATGCTGGCGCCGCGATCGGCGCTCAGCCCGCCGGCCGAATAGGGCGACAGCGCATCGAGCCCAGCCAGGTCGAACAGCTCGGAGCTGGGAAGAACCGAGCCGAATGCGGTCTGTGCCCGGGCGATGACGGCCAGGCTCATGCTGCTCGTGATGGCCTGGGTGAGCTGAACCTGCGCGTCGGCGACGGTGAAGCGCGGATCCGAGCCGCGCGACGAGGGCGTTTCGGACCGGGCAATGCCCGAGCGGGTGCGCGCACCAAATAGCGACAGTCCGTGTGACAGCCTCGTCCCCGCCGACAGCGACGCTGCTAGCCACGGCGATACCGTCCACGACAGGCCGCCGCGAAGCACGGTCAGGCGGTCACGCGACAAATCGACTTCGAAGAAGGGTAGCCGCTGCGTTTCGGAGACGAATTCGAGCGTCGCCCGGGCAGTCAGCGATCCGCCGCCCGCGCTCCGCAGCGGATGGCTCAGCGCCAGCGCACCACGATACAGCCGCCCGGTGGTCGCCAGCAAGGGATTGCCCGGAATCGGGTTGGTGTCGGACACTGTCACTTCGGGGTTGAACACCAGCCCTCCCGGGGTCAGCGGCAGCTGCACGCCAAATCCGACGACGCGGCGCGGCGCACCGCTGCGAAAGGCTCGGGTCAGCCGCGGATCGCCCGCCAGGAACAGGTAGAATTGTTCGCCCAAGCCGAGCGGCGAATTGAGCTGGCCCTGGAGGTTGAGGCCCCAATTGCGGAACGAGGGCCCGATGCGGTTGTCGCCCCCCAGACTCGCTCCGGCGATCCGGTGACGGCCTTCCAGGATCAGGCGCGCGCCGCCGGCTGCTTCCCCCCGCGCAAGCGTCGAGCGCATCGTCGTGCCCGGAATTGCGGCCGAGGCGTCGAGCCGCCGCTCCATTTCGGCCAGCGTCAGGTGGCGGCGTCCGACCACCGGCGCGACCAGGCTCGTGACCGGTCGGGCGATGCGCCGGGGGAGGCCGCTGGTGTCGACCCTCTCGATGAAACCATCGACGACCTGGATGCGGAAGGTCGCCCCCTCGGCCAGCCGCTGCTCGGGGATGACCACGCGCGCAAGGAAATAGCCCGCATCGCTATACGCCTTCTCGATCGCGCCGGCGCCGCGATAAAGCGCGGCCACGGTCACCATGCGATTCTCGAGCGGTGCCAGGATCGTGCGCGTGGTCGCCGCAAGCTCGGGAAAGTCGCCCTCCACCACGATCCGCGCGACGTTGAGGCTGATCGCCTCGGACCCCGCCGGGACCTCGGTAGGCACCGCTTGCTTGAGAACGACCGGCGCCGCTACGGTGGGCAATGACGGTCGCAGCGTGCGCGGAGTCACCTGGCTGGGAGCGATCGGGGCCGGCACGGCCGGACTCGTCTGGGCGCTTGCGGCGGTGGCACTCATCAGGCTGGCCAGACCGGCCATGGTGGACGTTGCCGTGAGAGTAATAAGACGCTGCACAAGAACCCATCCGCCGAAGCATTAGCGGCAGACCAGCACCGCCAAGGGGGCCCTGCGACCCCCTGGCGGATGTCCGACCCCCGAAAATCCGTTTGTTAAACGAGCGTTAGCAGCAGTTGGTCGACAGGATGTAGGTCACCGACCTACATCGGCCACGCAAGATTCGATTAACGCCGTCCGCCGGGTCAGAGGGAAGGGTCTGTTTGTCCCAGGATTGTGCAAATACCCTTGAATCCGCGCCGCTGCCGACGCGCTTGCTGATCGTCGATGATCATCCGATCGTGCTCACCGGGCTGCGCCTGCTGTTCGAGGGCGGGGATGGCCGGTTTGCGGTGGTGGGCGAGGCGACTTCGGCTGCGGCCGCGCGAAGCAGCGCCGCGCAGCTCCAGCCCGATGCCATCATCACCGACCTGGTCATGGGGCGGGGCGATGGGCTGGCGCTGATCGAGGAGCTTCGCGACCTGCTACCCGCGACCCCGATCCTGGTCTATTCGAGCAGCGAGGAGCATGTGTGGGGCCCGCGCACACGCCGCGCGGGTGCACAGGCCTTTGTCTCCAAGGCCATGCCGCTCGAGGCGGTCGCGCGCACACTCGATGAGGTTCTGGCGACCGGGCGACAAGTCGCCGGCCGCAGTTGCGCTGGCCCGCCGCGGGGCCGTCTGCGCGCACCGGAAGTCTCCGATCTCTCCGCTCGCGAATTGCAGGTCCTGCATCTGATCGGACATGGCGCGACGCTCCAGTCGCTGGCGCTCGAGCTCAATCTCAGCGTCAAGACGGTCGGCACCTACCGCGAACGCCTCAAGGTCAAGCTCGGCCTGGACAGCGTTCGAATGCTCGATCGCTATGCCGCCGACCATGTCGCGGGACGGCTCGAGGCGCCGTGAGCCGATTGCTGGCCCGCTGGGACGCCAGCCCCGCCGAACAGGCAGAGCTGTCCTTCCGCGAGGTCGTGACCCTGGTCAACGTGCGTCGGCTCGAGGTCGCCTGCCTGCTCGGGATCTTCACCAGGGCCGTCGAATTCGCCACCGGCTTCCGCTCCGTGGTGCTGCCGTTCGAGGTCCCCCTGATGGTGCTCTTCCTCGCCGGCTCGCTCTTCCTGCGCGATCGCCGACCCGATGCACGCGCGCGCTGGCTGGTGCTGGTCAGCGTCGGCGGTATCTTGTTCATCACGCAATTGACCGTCGCCGCGCTCGCCGCGCAGGGACGGGTGACCAGCGGCTACCCGACCATGCTACTCTCGCTGAGCCTGCTGTTCGTCGCCTCGCCGCGCCGGATCGCGCTGCCGCTGCTGGCTTTCTTCATCAGTTATTCGATTATCGTCCTGAGCATCGGGGCCGCCTCGCCGGTCAAGGTCGTGGCGGTGGCCAATGCCGCCGTCGTCTCGGTGATCGCGATCATGGCCATCGCCCTGATCCACTCCGCCCGCCGCCGCGACTTCAAGCAGCGACGCGAGATCCGCGAGCAGAACGAGCGCCTCGAGCGACGCAATGCCGAAATGGATTCGCTGATGGCGATCACGGCGCACGACCTGCGCAGCCCGCTCTACGGCTTGCGAAACCTGTTCGATCTCGCGATCCGGCGCGCCCCGCAGGACCCCGCGCTGCCACTGACCGTGCTCCGACAGGGAATGGCGAGCCTCGATTCCATGCTCTCACTCGCGACGCGCCTGCTCGATGCCCATGCCGCGGAGAGCGCGCCAATCGACCCTTTGCTCGAGGCCGATATCGTTCCACTTCTGCGCAACGCGGCCAGCCGGATTGTCCCGCTCGCCCGGCTGCGCGACGTCGGCATTGGTCTCGATTTACCCGCGGGCGAACTGAGGGCACGGGTCATACCCCCGTTGCTGGCCCAGGCCCTCGACAACCTGCTGAGCAACGCCGTTCGCTTTAGCCCGGACGGCGGTGAAGTGACCATCCGGGCAGCCCTCGAAGGAAATGAGATTGCGATCCGAGTGCAAGACCAGGGGCCTGGGGTTGATCCCGTCGAGGAACAGCTACTCTTCCAACGGATAATTCCCAGCGTCCTGAAAAGCAGCGAGACCATGCCGCGAAAGGGCCTGGGCCTTTTCATTGTGGCGACCCTGGCCGAGCGGATGGGAGCGACTGCCCGGCACGAGCGGTCAGAGCGGGACGGCGCAACCTTTGTCCTGCGCGTGCAAGCCAGTGATGCACTTGACGGAGAAGGCTCAACGGGCGCGGGCTGAGAATGATAAGCGACCCGGAGCTTCGTTGAATGAGCTTTGAGCTAAGTCTTTGCCCCTCAAAGGCGGCGGTGAAGTCGGTGGGTGCGAGCGTGCCCTGGCTAGTATCTCACCAACTTCGTCAATCGCACCAGCTGCAATTTCCATCGAACGGCGACGCCTTCACGAGCGTCCCGTCCTATTGACCCACCGGAGACCTAATAATGACGATCTTCAACAAGGACATAATCGACCTCAGTCGTAAGAATGAGTTCTGGCAGAAGGAAGTTTTTCGCGACGGCAAGGTGCAGATCGTGATGATGAACATCCCGGCGGGCGAGGAGATAGGGTTGGAATCCCATTCCGCGGATCAGACAACTTTTTTGTGTCGGGCGATGCGCAAGTGGTGGTGGACGGTAAATCCACAAAGGCGGGTTCCAGTCACCTGGTGGTGATCCCGAAGGGGGCCGAATACAATATTCTCAACAAGGGGACCGGCGCCCTAAAGCTCTACTCCGTCTATGCCCCGCCCGCCGAGCCGGAGGGGGTGGCTTTCAAGACCAAAGCCGAGGCTGAAGAAGCAGAGAAGGGCCTACTACGCGAAACCGTCGACAAAGCGAAGGAAGCGTTAGGGCGGTAGCTGGCAGGTCTCACTACCAAGAGACCGCCCGTCCGGTGGCAGACACTCGCCGGACTGCCTTGAGCGCCAATGCCGGGAGCTGAGCTGACCTGCAGAATATGATCGCAATCAGAAAGTCCGGAAGCGTATCCTAATCGCTGCTTCGGCCACCATGAAGTCCGCGCTACTCAGCGCATCAGGCCAGCGCTTCTCAATGCTTTCTCGATGACTTCTTGCACTCTGTTCGCAAAGGCCGCCGGCGAAGGAGCTGAGGAGTCAGGCTCGGGCGCGGGCTGGGGGTGGACTTTTATCGCCGCAATCTGTGAGCGGGGCGTGGCCACCCGAGGTGCATTGGTTGTGCGGTCGAGCTTCCAGAAAGCCACAATTCTGCGTGTCGACGAAATGCCGACATCCAGCATGTAGGGTCCTGCGGCCTCTCCGTGATTGGCCGCCGCCGCTTGGATCGGTGTGCCGTGACCCATATTGTCGATCAGATGTTCCTCGATGACTTCTTGGCCATCGCGGTTGCACCACGTACGCCGCGTCCGCCCGGCGACCCGCTCGGTCATCGCCGAAGCTGCCGCTACGCCGTGCAAGCCCCGCCACTGATTGATAAGTGCCGCGGCGTTGCTGACATCGACCGTCTGGTCGCTGCGACCGTGCCAGACAGATAATATTGGCCATGGCCCGGCATGCTTCGATGCTGACCGGACCAGCCCGGCTAGCCGATCGGGCCCCGACGTCGCCTGTCCCCGCATGCGCTCGAAAGCCTCGGGAACGGTCTGAGCAGTGCCGAACGGAAGGCCGGCAATTACTGCCCCGCCGGCGAACACGTCCGGGTAGGTGGCGAGCATGACGGCGGTCATCGCACCGCCGGCCGATAGACCGGTGACGTACACTCGACGCGGATCAAGCGCGTACCGGGCACACAAGTCCCGCACCATCTGGACGATTGACAAAGTCTCTCCGCAACCGCGGCCCGCATCGGCGGGCGAGAACCAACTGAAGCAGAGGTTCGGATTGTTGGCCCGCTGCTGCTCGGGGAAGAGGAGCGCAAAGCCATGCTCGTCAGCGGCGCTCGTCCAACCGGCTCCTCGATTGTAGCTGCTGGCGGACTGCGTGCAGCCATGAAGGACCACGACCAAAGGAGCGCCAGCGGCGAGCTCCTCAGGAATGTAGGACCAAGCCAGCAAGTCCCCCGGGTTCGATCCAAACCCGCGAAATTCCTCTAGCCGCCCGTCCCTCTCGTCATTCGAAGGGTGAGGCAGGCGGCTCCGCAGGGCACGCAGGCGCGTGATTGTGTCATGAATCCCGGGGATGTCAGTTCTCCTGCAACGCAATTGCCGCTTGCACCAACCTTTCAAGCGCGCTTTTGCTGCAGCGCAACATAAAAGTCGGTGCAAAAGGAGTCGGGACGAGTTTCCGCCTTTTTTTGCCGGCGGTGACCGCAGTTTCACCCGCCGCGATTGACGCAGGGTCGGCTACGATTAAGCCGATTTCCTTTGAAGCATGGGCGGCGATCTAATGAGATATCCAGCGAAAAGGGGCCGCCGCACGCGCGGCAGCCCCTTCCGATCTTCTACCAGTCTTAGTAGCTGGTTGCGCCAGAGGGCTGCGTGGCGTTCATTCCCTCGCCCCGGCTACTATGTGCATTATGCCCGCCAGCGCGATGCAGGATCTCCTGTACGCGGCTGCGATCAACGGTGCCGTCGTCGCTCACCGAGACGAAGATGCCGCCGTCGTTGATACGACCACTATAATAGTCGCGATCCTCGTCATCGACGCCATGCTTGCCCAGCAGGTCGGATAGGCCGCCCGCGGCGGCGCCGATAGCGGTGCCGGTCAGAGCCGCACCTCCGACCGCTGCCTCGGCAATCGCACCTGCCGCAACCAGCGGGCCGACCCCCGGAATGGTCAGGGCCGCAACGCCGAGCAGGGCCCCGATGCCCGAGCCCGCCGCCGCCTTGGCGATGAAGCTGGCGGGTTCCTTGCCATCATGTACGGCCTCGCCTGTGCCGCTGGTCTCGCTGGTCGAGCCACCTTCGTCGCGACCAATGATTGAGATCGAGCGATCAGACACTCGCGCGGATCGCAGGTCTCTGATCGCCACCTTGGCTTGTGACTGACTGTCAAAAACTGCTGACGCGATGGTACCTGTCATGGTGCGCTCCTAGGTAGATGGAAGCCATAAAAGCGATCCAGGAGCCCCGAGTGTTCCGTTGAAAAACCCGCGCCTTATCTGATCGTCGTAGCGCCTTACGGGCGTCGACGGCGATAATTTGGTCAAGCGGACATTTGGAAAAGTTGCCGCACGAGCGGCGGCTTATGAGATTCAAGGGACAGCAGTAATGGCCGGCATAGGCACTCCCCGGTCGGCAAGCGAATGTCCGCAATGGGTCGAAAGCCGACACCAGCGAGCCACCTAAACAAACGTCCGCTCAACGGTGATCGCTTGGGAGCCCTGAGCGGCCGAGAAGGGCGCCAAGCGGACCTTCAGGGACATTGCGCGTTGCGCTCTCCTTGCTCGTCCTCGCATAATTCCCTGCATGAGACTTGCAGGGAAGCCGCCAGATTATGGCTCTTTCAGGAAGCTTACGGGGCTGATTCAGCCCGTCGGATGCATACCTCTCCGCTTATTCCCTGCTCAATTCCTTGCAGGCAGCGAATTTGCAGTGGAGAGCGGTTCGCAGCAGACTGCCTCCACCGCCACCTGATCTCGATATCTGATCTATACGGGGTCAGAGACTCGCGTTCTTTTCTCCGCCGTCGGACCGAAGTTCTTGCAACCGCTAAGCGTGCTTTCGTTCTGACCCGTCTGGCGTCAGCTGTGGTGGAAAGCCGTCCGGCGGCTTTCGGACGGGGCGGGCGAATGACTGAGGCTTGTTCAGTCGGAGCGGACGTCTGCCTCGCCGCCAACCCGGTGGTCCCGAGTGGAGGCGCGGGCACCGGTAAGCAGACCGTCGTTTGGCCAAGTGTCAGATGCAGCCTTTCGACCCGAAGTCCACGTGGTCCCGCACCAGGCTGCAGGTCGCTTGGACCGATCGAGCATCGGCACCCAGACGGGCTTGATCCTTCCACTGTGCCTTCACAGCTTCTCTACGAACTTGCTCGTAATTGCCGACAGTAGGCTTCCAGCATGACAGAAGACTCGGGCCCGAGGTGCAAGCCCAGCTTAGTGCGACGGAGCAGAATGTCCTCCGCACATCGCGCCCATTCGGTGCGGACGAGATAATCGACTTCCCGAGCATAAAGGTCGCCGCCGAACCCCACGCCCAGGTCTCCAGATTCGTCGCAACCGTCGAGAAGAAGCAAGCTGCGACTGCCGTAACTGCGCGCCAGTCTTTCAAGTAACGAGGAGGCAAGTCGCGGATGGCGCGCGCGCAGTTCATCCAGCAAAGCCTGCCCTGTGTTTTCCTCACCGCCGGGCAGGGGAGCCGTGGCCGTCCAGGCTTTGCCCATGGCCGGAAAAAAGGGCGAGAGTTGCGCAATGACCTTCTCAGCAAGGCACCGGTAGGTGGTCAGCTTGCCTCCAACCACGCTGATCAGCGGAGCGCCGTCGCTGTCGCACTCGATCGCGTAATCGCGGGTAACGCCGGAAGCCGGCCCGGTGCCATCGTCGTGAAGCGGGCGCACGCCGGCGAAACTGGACACGACGTCCTCTTTCCGGGACGTCCTCGCAAAGGAATGGTTGACGGTGTCGAGGAGGTAAGTGACTTCCTTGTCGGTGATCGACCAGTGGCGTTCGGGCGTGGCCACTGTCACCTCGGTGGTCCCAAGCAGCGTGAAGTCGGTCTCGTAGGGGATGGCGAATACGACCCGGCGGTCAGCGTTCTGCAGCAGATAGGCATGATCGCCGGCGAAGACCCTCCGGACAATGAGGTGACTGCCCTTGACCAGACGGACCGCGTGCGTGAGCGGACGTGCCGCAACGCGGCCGGCGAGTTCCGCGACCCAGGGCCCAGCGGCGTTGACCAGCGCCGTTGCCCGTACTTCGCGCTCGCCATTCTCGTCCTTCACTCTGGCCACCCAACCATCGGGCTGACGGCGGGCGTCGAGCAATTCGGTGCTGCGCCAGATCGTGCCGCCACGCTCGGCCGCGTCCAGCGCGTTCACGATGACTAGGCGGCTATCGTCGACCCAGGCGTCGGAATAGGTCAGCCCGCGCGGCGTACGCCTGCGCAGCGGCTCCCCTCGCGGGTCAAGTCGAAGGTCGATGGTGCGCGACCGAGGGAGCGAACTCGGGCCGCCCAGCCGGTCGTAGAGGAACGTCCCGATGCGAAGCAGCCACGCCGGCCGTGATCCTGCGGTGGGCGGAATTACGAACTCCATCGGCCGCACCAGATGCGGTGCGATGCGAAGCAGGCATTCACGCTCCGCAAGGGATTCGCGGACCAGGCGCAAGGCTCCCTGTTCGAGGTAGCGCAGGCCACCGTGAATCAGCTTGGTGCTGGCCGAGGACGTGTGCTGGGCAAGGTCGTCGCGTTCGACCAACGCCACCTTGAGGCCGCGGCCGGCCGCATCGCGGGCAATCCCGGTGCCGTTGATGCCTCCGCCGACGATCAGGACATCGAAGCGGTCGGTTCGCGCCATGGCAAAAGGCTAGACCGGCCGGCTCCTGCCGCCAACCATCTTTGCAGGACCGGTCGCGGCAGGAGTGAGCTTCCGTCTAGAAACGGACCGATCCGATCAGCCCGACGGTACGAGGTTCCAGAATTCGGGCGTTGCGGTAGCTTCCGATCAGGTCGCTTTCGATGATCGAGTTGGTGATATTGTCCTTGTTAAAGGCGTTGCGGACATAGGCCTCGAGCGAAAAGCGATCATTATGCAGCCGCACCAAGGCGTTGGTGATGCTCCAGGCCTTGATGCGATCGTTGGATGTGTTGAATTCGCGCGCGAAATAGCGGCTTTGCCAGCTGTGGTCGGCGCGCGCCGTCACCGACCAGTCGCCGTCGACCGCGACCGAATATTCGCCGCCCAGCGCGAGCTTGTACTTGGGCGAATAGGGCAGTTCATTGCCCTTCAGCGTAAGCCGCACTTCCGGGGTCTTGGTCGGCGCGCCGAGTGAAGGATTCCACTGGGCCGGATTGGCCGGGTCACTGGTTTCCTGGCCGGGTGATAGACCGCTGAGATCCGTGTTCAGGTATGAGGCATTGGCATTGAACCGAAGCCCCCGCACCGGGATCAACAGGAACTCGCTTTCCACGCCCCAGATGGTGGCATCGGTGTTGATCGTCTGGGTCGAGGTACTGCGGCGCTGGCCCAGCTGCAAATTCTTGTAATCGTAGTAGAAAGCCGAGAAGTTCGCCTGCAGCCGGTCGTCGAGGAACTGGTTCTTCGAGCCCACTTCATACGCGTTGATATATTCCGGCGCGATGGTGACCTGGGCCGATCCGGCAGGATTGACGCCGCCTCCCTTGAAGCCGCGCGCGAAGGAGGCGTAAACCAGATTATCCCGGCTCAACTTGTGATCGACGACCGCGCGTCCGGTGACCGCGTCATAGTCGCCTCTCAGCGTGGTGAAGGCCGGAATGCCCGCGACGAACGGGATGATGGTCCGCCCGCTCTGCGACTTCTTGTCCTTGGTGTAGCGCAGTCCGAAGGTCAGCTTGGTCGCCTCGCCGAGCTTGAAATAGGTCTCGCCGAAGGCCGCGAAGGACTTGGTCTTCACGTCGCGGGTCTCGCCGTTGAAATATTGGCCTTGCGGCGGCTGCCCGCGCAGGATCGCGCCGAACAGCTCGAAGGCCGGATGGTAGATCTGGAACGACCCGGCGCCCTTGGTGTCGTAGAAGTTGATGCCAGCGGTGAAGTCGAACATGCCGTCGAAGTCGGAAACGGCGCGGAATTCCTGATAATAGGCGCGGCCAGAAGCGACGAAAGTGTCCGAGGTCCGCAGCTGATTGGTCGTGATCCGGGTTTCCCGATCGACATTGTAGGTGATCGGATTGGTGAACCGGAACGGCAGCAACGCATTGTCGAAATCGGTCCGCGCGTCCGAGCGGCCTTTCGAATAGGCGCTGAGCGAAAGCAGGGTCAGCGGTCCCAGATCATGGCTGAGCTCAACCGTGACATTGGTCTGCCTGCCTCTGAAACTCGAGGTATAATCCGTCGCTACCTCGCGCAGGTCGGTAGGATTCTGCGCGCCGGCGTAAATGCTGGTGCCGGGCGTGAAGAGCGTGCCGCTGAAGACAAAAGCGTTCAGGGCATTGAGCAAGGTCTGCATCAATACGCCGCTGGTGTCGGGCGAATCGAACCCAAGTTGGACCGGTGAGCAGCCGAGCACGGGAGTGGCCTTGCACAGCCGCTTGTTCTCGCGGGTGCGGGTGCTGTCCTCCTTGGAGCGATTGACCATCACGTCCAGTCGGGTGTCCGCACCCAGGTTGACCCGCATCGAGGCGCGCAGCGAATATTGGTCGCGTCCATCGATGTCGGGGCCGATCCCGAGGTTCTCGGTGTAGCCGTCGCGCTTGAGGTAGAATCCGGCCAGCCGGAATTGCAGCGCGTCGGCGAGCGGCACGTTGACCGCGGCGTGGATCCGCCTGGTGTTGAAGCTGCCATATTGCGCGGTCAGGTAGCCGCCGAATTCTCGCGTGGGCTTCTGCGTGATGACGTTGATCGTGCCGCCGGTCGTGTTGCGCCCGTAAAGCGTCCCCTGCGGTCCACGAAGCACCTCGACCCGCTCGATATCGAAATATTCGTCCTGCGAGCGAAAGCCGATCGGAGCGAAATTGACCAGTGAGCCGGTACCATTCTCGGCGAAGGACAGCGCATTGTTGCCGATCCCGCGCAGCGTCGGACGATCGTTGCCGACGACCAGCAAATTGGGCACCAGCAGCTGCAGGTCGAGCACATCGTCGAGGCCGCGCCGCTCGATCGTATCGGCCGTGAACGCCGAGATCGCGATCGGCACGTCCTGGATGATTTCCGACCGTTTCTGCGCGGTGACGACGATATCCTGAATGGACCCGTCGGCAGCGGCTTCTTCCTGCGTCTCGGGCGGAGCCTCTGGCGCGGTCGCCGGCGGTCCGGCCTGCGCATGGGCCATGGTGGACAAGAGAAGCGCGGACAAAGCCGACGCACCAAGGAATCCTGATTTCACAGCCCGCCAGCTCATCTGCAACCTCCCCTTCGCAGGCGACCCTATTGGGCCAACAGTCAATAGTGGACACTTATTACAAGCACCGTCAAGAAGATTTTACGGAACCAAGACAGGCTCGCCGACCCTGTTGACGGTTAATCCAATAAGTGTGACCATCATGCCATAGCCAAGGGGTTTGTGGATGGATCTCCAACTCGAAAACAAACGCGCGATCGTGACCGGGGCCACGCGGGGGATTGGCTTTGCCATCGCTTCCGCGCTGATCGCCGAAGGGGCCAGCGTCTCCATCTGCGGGCGCAGCGAAGACAGCCTCAAGGAGGCACTCGGCCGCCTCGGTCCGGCGGCGAGCGGCATGGCGTTCGACGTCCGCGACCACGCCGCGTTGACGAACTGGGTCGAGCGAGCCGCAGGCGACGGCGGCATCGACGTCCTTGTCAGCAATGTCTCGACCCGGATCGACCCGGCGTCGCCCAGCTGGTGGCCCGACACCTTCGAGGCCGACCTCATGCAGCATGTGCGCCTGAAAACGCTGGTCATGCCGCATCTGTCGGACGGCGGCGCGATGCTCTTCATGGCGTCGATCGCAGCGGTCCTGACGACATTGCCTCCATATGAAGAGGCCTATGGAGCAATGAAGGCAGGGCTGGTGAACCTGGTCGGACAGTGGGCGGCGGCGCTCGGCCCCAAGGGCATAAGGGTCAACGCCATCTCGCCCGGTCCGATCGACTTCGCCGGGGGCTGGTGGGACAAGGTGCAGCGGGCCAATCCGGAGGCCTATAACCGCGCCGCCCAAATGGCATCGCTAGGCCGGCTCGGCCGACCCGAAGAGGTCGCGCAAGCCGCCGCCTTCCTGGTCAGCCCGGCGGCCTCCTTCATCACGGGAGCAAATCTGCGGATCGACGGCGGGTTGCTGAAGAGCGCCAATTTCTGAATGCCGACCGCGGAAGGCATTGATGACATGCCGCGGCTCGACGGCGACGCACTGACCCTCGTGTTCCGTTGTCCCGCTCATGGGCCGCCCGACCTTGCCTATCTCGGTCGATCGCTGGCCGCGGACGAGGATCTCGCCGGGATGGCCGAGGCTATGCTTCAAGGTCCGCACGAAAACCAGGCGGATGTGAACATTTCCGGGGGGATCTTTCCCCACCTCATTGGCGGCGATCTCGGCACGCCTGCCGTCAGCTTGCGGCGCGGCGAGAAAGCGGTCGATGCGGTGTTCGCACTCCGGGACGTAATCGCGACGCCGCGCTCGATCGGCTTTCGTCTGGCGGACGATCATGAGGCCCTACACCTCAGCCTCGACTGGCGTATTGCGGCGGGCGACATGGTCTGTGTTGCGGCCGAATTGACCAACCACGGCTCCCGACCGGTCAGCGTCGACCGGCTGATGTCGCTCTCCCTCCCCCTTCCAGACTGGGTGACTTCTTCGACGCGTTTCTCCGGACGTTGGGCGCGCGAGATGGAAATGGACTGCCAGTCCGTCGAGCAGGGCCGGCGGGCGAGCGTCGCCCGGGGCGGGCGGCCGGGCTTCGGCGGAGGCAACTGGATGGTTTTGGGAGAGGCGGCGTGTGGAGCCGACCACGGCCGCATGCTTGGCGCGCATCTCGCCTGGAGCGGCGGACACGATTGCAGCGTCGAACAGGATTCGGATGGCGGCACCCGCCTGCAGCTCGGCTGCCACCTGCGTCCCGGCGAAGTCGTACTCGGCGAGGGGGAGCGCTTCCGGACACCCGAGGCCTGCTTCTCATTCAGTCGAGACGGCCGAAACGGACTGCGACGCGCGTTTCACGGGCATCTGCGCCGAAACGTGCTTCCGGACAGGCCCACATGGCCTCCGCGCAAGATTCACCTGAACAGCTGGGAAGCGCTCGGCTTCGCGCTCGACGAGACCAAAGTCATGTCCCTTGCGGCCGCGGCCGCGGCCGTCGGGGTGGAGCGTTTCGTGCTCGACGATGGCTGGTTCGAGGGGCGGGCAGACGACCGAAGCAGTCTCGGCGACTGGCGGGCCGACCCAAGCCGCTTCCCGCACGGGCTCGACCCGCTGATCGCGCGGGTTCAAGCGCTCGGTATGGACTTCGGGCTCTGGATCGAGCCCGAGATGGTTAGCCCCGACAGTCAGCTCTACCGTGTTCATCCCGACTGGTGCATCCATCTCGGCGACCGAGACCGCCCGACCCAGCGCCATCAGCTGGTGCTCGACCTGAACCGCGCCGAGGTCTTCGACCATGTCTTGGGCGCGATTGACGAGCTGCTGCAACGCCATGACATCGCCTATCTGAAATGGGACCACAATCGTGACCTGTTTCCCAACCCCGGCGGGCATGCGCAGGCTTTGGCCGTCCTGCGCCTGTTCGACGCGGTGCGGGCGCGCTTTCCGCAAGTGGAGATCGAGAATTGCGCGAGTGGCGGCGGGCGGGTCAGCTTCGACCTGCTTGGCCGCTGCCACCGGATATGGCCAAGCGACAATAACGATCCGGTCGAGCGGCTTCGGATCAATGCCGCTTGGTCCCTCTTTCTTCCGCCCGAAGTGCTGGGATCGCACGTCGGGCCGGCCGTCAACCCTATCACCGGGCGGCACACGCCAATGGACTTCCGCGCCGCCGTCGCCACCCTGGGGCACATGGGTGTCGAAGCCGATCCGGCGACCATGGCGCCCGACGAACGCGCGACGCTGGCCAGCGCCATCGCCCGCTACAAGGAGTGGCGCGATGTGCTGCATGGCGGCGAGGCGAGGGAACTCGATCTTCCGCTGGTCGGTGCCTTCGGTCACCTGATCCAGGGAAAGGAACGATCCATGGCACTGGTCGCGAGCACGCAATTTGCGCGTGCTTTCAACGCTCCGCGGATACGGCTTCCCGGTTTCGAGCGCACGGAAAGATTTCGTGTCCGGCTGCTCGAGCCGTGGCCGGCGAAGGCCGCCCGCTATCTCCATGATCCGCAGGGCTGGCGCGACGGCCGCCTGCTGTCGGGAGCGGTGCTGGCCGACAGCGGCCTCGCCGTCCCCCTTACGCATCCGCACAGCGCCTGGCTGATCGGCATCGAACGGGTTGGGACGTGACCGGCACCATGCGCCTCGGCGTCTGCTATTACCCCGAGCATTGGCCGGAGGAGTGGTGGGCCGAGGACGCGCGCCGCATGGTCGAACTCGGCCTGTCCCGCGTCCGCATCGCCGAGTTTGCCTGGAGTCGCATCGAGCCCGAGCCCGGCCAATTCGCATGGGGCTGGCTCGATCGTGCGATCGAGACGCTGGCCTCGGCCGCGCTCAAGATCATCCTGTGCACGCCGACAGCAACGCCCCCCAAATGGCTGGTCGATCGCATGCCCGATATGCTGCAACTGGACGGATCCGGTCGCCCGCGCCGGTTCGGCTCCCGGCGCCATTATTGCTTCTCGCACGAAGGCTATTGCGTCGAGGCGGCAAGGATCACCTCCGCCATCGCCGAGCGCTATGGCGCGAACCCTGCCGTGGTCGCGTGGCAGACCGACAACGAATATGGCTGCCACGATACCGTGATCAGCTATTCCGAGGCGGCTGCGCGTGGATTTCGCAGGTGGCTTCGGGAGCGGTATGGCTCGATCGCCGTCCTCAACCGGGCCTGGGGGAATGTCTTCTGGAGCCAGGAATATCGCAGCTTCGACGAGATCGATCCGCCACACCTCTCAGTGACGGAGGCCAACCCCGCCCATCGCCTCGACTTTCAGCGGTTTTCCTCCGACGAGGTCGTCGCCTTTAATCGCGTGCAGGTCGAAATCATTCGCCGGCACTCGCCCGGGCTGGACGTCGTGCACAACTTCATGGGTTTCTTCACGGCCTTCGACCACCACCGACTTGCCCGTGATCTCGATGTGGCCACTTGGGACAGTTATCCGCTGGGCTTTCTCGAGCAATATTGGTTTCCGGCGGCCGACAAGCTCACCTACGCTCGCCAGGGCCATCCCGACATCGCGGCCTTCCATCATGACCTCTATCGCGGCTGCGGCGGCGGTCGGATGTGGGTGATGGAGCAGCAGCCCGGACCAGTGAACTGGGCCCGCAGCAATCCTGCGCCGCTGCCCGGCATGGTCCGGCTGTGGACCCTCGAGGCGCTGGCCCATGGTTCCGAGCTCTTGTCCTACTTCCGCTGGCGACAGGCCCCTTTCGGTCAGGAGCAGATGCACGCCGGGCTGCTGCGACCGGATTCGCGCGAAAGCGAGGCCTGCGAGGAGGTCCGTGCGGCGGTTCGAGACATCGGACAGCTCGGACCTCTGGCGGTCACATCGGCGCCGGTGGCCCTCGTCTTCTCCTATGACGCGGCCTGGATGCTCGACATCCAGCCGCAGGGGGAAGGCTTCCACTATCTGCAGCTGGTCTTCGCGATGTACAGCGCGCTCCGCCGGCTGAGCCTGGATGTCGACATCGTGAGCCCCGATGCGTCGCTGCAGCATTATGCAATGGTCGTCTGCCCGAGCCTGCCGATCAGCGATTCCGAGCTGGCCGCGCGACTGGCCGCGCTGAACTGTCCCATCCTGCTCGGGCCTCGCAGCGGGAGCAAGACGCGCGACTTTTCAATTCCGGACGAGCTGCCGCCGGGCGACCTGCAAAGGCTCATCCCACTGAAGGTCATACAAGTGGAGAGCCTCCGGGCCGGACTGTCCGAGGAAGGCGACGGCTTCATCGTTAAACGATGGCTTGAACAAGTGGAAACCAGACTTCCCCCCGACATTTGTCTCGCCGACGGCCGCGGCGTCGTCTTCCGCAACGGCCGCGTCCGCTATTGCGCGGCTTGGCCCGACGAGGCCCTGCTGCTACGCCTGTTCGGGCAGATGGCCGAGGAAGCGGAGGTCGCGACACTCGCCGTGCCCGAACATGTCCGGACCCGCCGGCATGGCGGACTGTGCTTCGCCTTCAACTATGGGAAGGAGCCGGCGTCACTCCGCGCGCTGGGGCTGCCGCCGGAAGACTTCGTGCTCGGCGGGCCGGAGCTTGCTCCCGCCGGAGTTGCGGCCTGGCGCGATCCGCCGTTCAGGCAGGCAACAGGTGTCGATGCCGGCGGGTGACCGCATCGGGGTCGGCCAGCCTCGATAGCGAGAACGGATGACCTGCCGCCGGCGCCTGGAGGATCACGAACCGGTTGCCGTCGGGATCGCTGCCGCCCGCCGCCTCGAGGTCGTAGAACAGGCTCGGGGAAAGCGCGATACCAGCCGCGGCGAGCCGCTCACGTTCGGCGGCCAAATCATCCGTCACGAAGCCGATATGGCGATATCCCGGTTCGTCGCTGTTCAATGGCGCGGCAGGCAAGGTCGGTGGATTGTGGTAGTGCCACAGTTCGAGGATCAAATTGTCGGCCATGATCCAGGCGGCGCTGACCTCCACATCGGCCAAGCCGGTAATCTGCTCGAACAGTGGGTTGCTGTAGGTGCCGCGATGGTGCGCGGGGCGGCCGACCAGCCGTTCGTAAAATTCGGTGAGCCGCTCAAGGTCGGCCGTGCAGAGCGCAGCGTGCGCGATCCAGGGCGGTGTCGTCGGATCGGCGTCGCCGACCCCTTCGGTTTCGATGACGTTGCATTCGGCGTCGCGGCCGTAGGCGTAGATTGCGCCGGTGCCGAGCGCGACCGGCTTCGCGTTGAATTCGAGCCCGGCAACGCTCATCCGTTGCCACAGCTGCTCGCCATCCCCCGACTGGATGCAGAAGTGGGTAATGCCGGGGTCGCAGACACGGCGTGCACGCTGCGCCTTGGTGACGGCCCCGGCGCCGGGTCGGATCGAGAGGAAGGCGTTGGGCCCGGCGATCCACTGTTCCTGACCGGGAACCGGCCGGAAGTCCGCCCCCGTCCGATACAGTTGGGCAAGCTGATCAGCATGGCTGGCGTTCACCGCCAGATGATGGATGGCGAGAGTCATGACCGGGCGAACTCCTCGATCTTTTGAGCGACCAGTGCCGGCCGCTGGTGAATGATCGCGTGGCCAGCGTCCGCGACGGGAGCAATTCGCAGATCGTCGAAGTAGGCCTGCAAGCGCGGAAGCAGCGAGGGGAGCAGGGCGCGGTCCTCCATTCCCCACAACACAAGGGTGGGACAGGTGATGCGGAAGCGCTCTCGGTCCAGCCAGTCGGGCCTTGCCGCGCCGAGTCCACCCGGAACGACGAAGGGCGAGGCGCGGTACCAGGCCAGCATCGCGTTCAGCGCCAGTGGCTCGGTCCATGCGGCAATGTAGGCGGCGCGCAGGGCAGGGTCTGGGAGCGTTCCGAACAGGCGATCCCACAATGCCTCCGGGCCGTCGGCCAAAAGCGCTTCCGCCGCACCTGGCGCACGCAGCCGGTCGATGTAGGCGGACGCGGAGCGCTGCTCGGAATCGTCCAGCAACGCTTCCTGGAAGGCAGCGGGGTGCGGACCGTTGATCAGCACCAGCCGATCGACCCGCGCAGGATGGCGGGCGGCGAACCAGCTCGCGACGATCCCGCCCCAGTCGTGTCCGACGACGGTGACGGTTTCGACGTCGAAATGGTCGAGCAACGCCGCCACGTCCGCCAGCAGTTGGGCGATGGCGTAGTCCGTATCGTCGTCAAAGCGGCTCGAGCGACCGAAGCCGCGCTGGTCGGGTGCGATGCAACGAAAGCCGCTCGAGATTTGGTCGATGATCGGCCGCCAGCCAGCGGCAAGTTCCGGGAAGCCGTGCAGAAACAGGAGCGGCTGACCTCGGCCAATTTCGATGACGTCGAGCACCACCCGGCCAAGATCGACCAGCGAGCCGCCGGGGTCAGCGGACGCAGATGCCGCCATCGACCGGGATGATGGCGCCAGTGACGAAGCTCGCTTCGCTGCTCGCCAGGAACGCCACGACGTTGGCGACTTCCCTTGGTTCGCCATAGCGGCCCATCGGCAGGCGCTCCTGAAAGGCCTTGGCGAAGGCGGCCGGGTCGTCGGGTTGCCGGTTGCGGGCGAGTTGATCGATCATCTCGGTGGCGATCGGAGCGGGGCAGACCGCGTTGACGCGCACGCCCTGCGCGGCAAGTTCGCTCGCGGCGGTCTTGGTCATGCCGACCACCGCATGCTTGCTGGCGGTGTAGCCCAGCAGGAACTGGCCACCGGTGATTCCGGACACGGACGCGATGTTGATAATGCACCCGCCACTGGCGAGCAGGGCGGGCAGGCAATGTTTCATACCGAGAAACACGCCGCGGGCGTTCACCGCCATGACCGTGTCGAACTCGTCTTCCGGATAATCCCCGAGCGGGCCGATGAACCCCGATACGCCGGCGTTGTTGACCAATATGTCGAGCCTGCCAAAGGCTTTGGCGATGTCGGCAGCGGCATCCGTCCAGCTAGCGATTTCGGCAACGTCGCCGACCAGCGGCAGGAAGCGTTGCCCGTGCCGCTCGGCGACCGATCGGACGTCCTCCAGCGGCGATCCCGGCAGGTCGAGGGCGCAAATCTGTGCGCCGCGCTCGGCCAGGCGCTCGGCCACCGCCAGGCCAATGCCGCGGCTTGCGCCTGTAACCAGGGCGACGCGTCCCTCGAGGCTCAGGTCGGACCTGGTCATCAGGACAGCTCCGTTGCGCTTTGTGCGGCCCTGCCGAGCGGCGAGTAGCCCCGTTCGACCCGGGTCTGGAAGCGCCGGTGCCGCTCCCGGGTCAGCGGATAGCGCCACAGGATGAAGATCGGCACGGCGATGATCAGGGAAGGTAGCAGGCAATAGAAGATGCGCAGCGACTGCAGGACCTCGGG